>PFFX01000001.1 GCA_002783385.1 Rhodobacterales bacterium CG15_BIG_FIL_POST_REV_8_21_14_020_59_13
TGTATTGAACGCCTTGTCTGGGCCGCCGCCGGCTCTGGAAACACGCTAGCTGCTCACATTGACGCACACCGAGTTGACAATAAGCGCGCCCCAAGGACTTTATCCGAAAACGGAGATATTCATGGCCCGCTATCCCAGCCTCAAAGACGGCGATTATCTTGAAACCCTGTTCAAACGCTTTCCGCGCGGCGTGAAACCCCTTCTGGAACTGCATGATGCGCTGATGCGCGAACCGTCCGAGCTAGATGCCGCCACCCGTGAACTGATTTCCGCCTATGTGTCCGGCCTCAATGCCTGCCGTTTTTGCTTTGGTGCACACAAGGCGATGGCGCAGGCTTTCGGTATCGACCCGGAGCTGATTGAAGCACTCGTCATTTCCGGCCCTGCTGGGGCGGGTGTGAACGAAAAACTTGTACCGCTGCTCGACTATGTGCGCCAGATCACCGAAGCGCCCGGCAAGACCACAGACCATATGGCCGAGGCCGTCTATGCTGCTGGATGGAGCGAGGACGCGCTCTATGATGCTGTCGCAGTGGCGGCGCTCTTTGCCTATATGAACCGCATTCTCGAAGGGGCCGGCATTGAACCCAAGCCGGTCTTCAGTGCGCCCTCCGAAGACGAACTGAAGATCCGCCGTGAAGGCGATTATACCGGCTGGGGACGCAAGGCAGGCCTGATTGATTAATGCCCCCCGCCTGGTCTGCTTTGATGTCGATTCGACCCTTTTGGCGGTTGAAAGCCTCGATTTTGTCCTCACCCGCAAACTGGGTCCGGCTGCGGCTGAACAGATTGAGGCGCTCACTTCCGGCGGCATGAATGGCACGATGTCCTTCCGGCAGTCATTGATGGCACGGCTGGATCTGACCTCATTGAAGCGCAGCGATATTGCTGATGCCGCTATCGAATTGCGCCGCCATCTGACACCAGGCATGGCGGAATTGCTGACCGATCTGCGCCAGCGCGGCGATCATGTGCGAGCCGTCTCTGGCGGCTTCGAGGATGTGCTGGCACCAGCGCTGCGCGATCTCGGCTTCGGCGCAGGCGAGAGCTTCGCCAACCGGTTTATATGGGAAAGTGCGACCGTGGCCGGCATCGAGACCGCCAACCCGCTCTCGGACAATGGCGGGAAGGCCCTTATACTCGCTGGCCTGCGTTCAGAAACACAATACGCCGCCGTCTGGATGGTGGGCGATGGCGTCACCGATCTTGAAACCCTGACGGCAGGAGCCGCTGATCACTTTATCGGTTTTGGCGGCATTGCCCGCCGCGAAGCGGTCGTCGACCGTGCCCCGGATTATGCCGGAACACTGGATGAATTGCGCCGCTTGCTGTTGGGTTAGGCCGATATCGTGCGGATGCGGAGTGTTCCGGGCGCGCTGCGCAACTGATCCAGCAGACTATCCGGCACCGCGCCTTCGATATCTGTCGAGACATAGCCAAGACCGCCCGCCGTATTCAAATATTGCGAGGCGATGTTCAGACCGGCTTCACTGACCACGCGGGTCAGCGAGGAAAGATAGCCTGGCGCATTGCCGTGCAGTGCCAGTATCCGTGAGCGCCCGGCGGCGAGATCACCTGCTTCCAGTTCCGGAAAATTGACCGATTTCGCCGATCCGCCACTGACCGCATAGCGCGCCAGCTTCATTCCGGCGTCCATGCCGATGGCGGACTGGGCTTCCTCGGTGGACCCGCCGATATGCGGGGTCAGAAGGGCTGTGTCGAAAGCGCGTAAGGGGCTGATGAATTCTTCGTCCTTCGAGGCCGGTTCAACCGGGAAAACATCCACCGCCGCCCCGGCGAGATGCCCGGACCGGAGCGCTTCGGCAAGCGCATCGACATCCACCAGATCGCCGCGGGCATGATTGATCAGCAACGCGCCCTTTTTCATTTTCGCAATCGCCGCCGCATCCATCATCATTCGCGTTTGCGGTGTCGAGGGAACGTGCAGCGTCACCACATCGCTGAGCGCCAGAAGCTCGTCCAGTGAGGCCACTGGCCGCGCATTGCCATGCGCCAGCTTTGGTTCTGTGTCATAGAAATAAACGTGCATACCGTGACCTGAAGCCAGCACGGAAAGTTGCGAACCGATATTTCCGTACCCGATAATGCCCAGCTTCTTGGCCCGGACTTCATGCGCGCCCGCCGCAGTTTTCTGCCACTCGCCGCGGCGGATGGCGGCCAGCTTCTGCGGGATGCCGCGCATCAGCATGACCGTCGAGGCCAGCGTCAACTCGGCCACTGACCGGGTATTGGCAAAGGGCGCGTTGAAGACCGCCACGCCGCGCTTGGCCGCCGCATCCAGATCGACCTGATTGGTGCCAATACAAAAACAGCCGATCGCCAGCAGGTGCGGTGCCGCGGCGAGAATGTCCTCGGTGATTTTCGTGCGTGACCTGATTCCCAGAAGCTGGACGCTGGCGAGACGCGCTTTCAGCTCATCCGCATCAAGTGCATGCCCGGCGCGTTCGATCTCCACACCCGGAATGCGGCGCAGAACATCATCCGCATCAGGATGCACATTTTCAAGAAGCAACACTTTCATCGGGCCGGGCCTGTCTGACAGGGGATCATCAAAATCCGATTCCTGCCCGGAGTGAAGCTGTGTTTACTCTGCAGAAGGCAGCGCGCGCAGTGCGGCCAGCGACAGGTCAACATGCTCATACGGGCTCATCGCATTATGGGTCATGACAATGCTGGAGTTTTGATCGATCACATAGGTGGTGCGCTCCGTCCAGCCCGGCCGGGCCAGCAGGCGCACTTCATAATCGCCCATCATGCCGTCAGAAACCGCGAACACCGGAAAGGCCGAGGCGCAGTGCTGGGTGGAGAATTCCGCCAGACGGTCGGTATTGCCGGCGGTCACACCGATGACCCGGGCGCCCAACGCTTCAAATTCGCCAATGCTTTCCGCAAAGCTGGCGGCCTGCGCTTCACAGCCGCTGGTAAAGGCGGCGGGGAAGAAAAACAACACTAGCGGCCCGTCCGCGAGGGCTTCAGACAGGGTAAGGCTGACCGGCTCGCCGGCCTGAAATCCGTCAACGGTGAAATCCGGTGCGGCCTCGCCCGGTTCCAGATCGGCAAGGGCTGCAGTTGAGATCAACAGCGTTGAAGCGGCGGCAAGAAAGGTGCGGAACATGGGGGAACTCCTTTTTGTTCATTTTGTGAATATAGGCGTCTCCGCCGGTTTGGCGAGGGCTTGCAGTATTTTAATCCGCCTTCAGATTGGTCCCGATCACAATTGGCTTGCCACTCCCCCTGATTGCCCATAGAGCGCGGGCTCTTTTGCGATTACGGATATGGCTCTGTATCTCCCCGCTGGCCTCGCGCCCGCCCCCTTCTTTGGTGACAACCGCACCTCTGCCCTGATCGATAATCTGGCCGCAAAAGGCTGGGCGCATGCTGAAACTGCGCTGCCGGAGGCCCTGACCCAGGCCCTGCGCCTGCGGCTGGAAACACTGGACGCCGCCGATGTGCTGAAACCGGCCGCCATTGGCCGCGGTGACAGCCAGATGAAGGCCGCCGCCATCCGCCGGACGCAGATCCGCTGGCTGGAGGGCCACGATCCGGCCGAACGGCAATTCCTCGAGGGCTGCGAAGCCCTGCGCCGGGAGATCAACCGCGCCCTCTTTGCCGGCCTGTTCGAGTTCGAGGCCCATTTCGCCCGCTATCCGGCCGGGGGCCATTATGCCCGTCATCTTGACGCCTTTGCCGACCGGTCGCGCGACCGCGTCGTCTCCCTCGTCGCCTGGCTGAATGATAACTGGCAGGCCGGTAATGGCGGCGAGCTCGATCTCTGGTCCGGCCCCGATGACACCGGCACGCCGGTGGCGACAGTCGCACCGCGCAGCGGCGATCTCCTCCTGATGATGTCGGAAACCATCCCCCATGCCGTGCGCGAAACCCGCGTGCCGCGCCTTGGC
>PFFX01000071.1:0-11112 GCA_002783385.1 Rhodobacterales bacterium CG15_BIG_FIL_POST_REV_8_21_14_020_59_13
CGGACTCCATGATGCGCATCGGTTCCACCTCGAAAGCGATGACCGCCACCATCCTTGCCCGTCTCCATGATCGCGGTGTCCTGTCGATGTCCGACACCGTCGGCGATCATATTGACGAACTGCTGAATCCGGACTGGTCGCCACTGCAGCTCCGCCAGCTCATGTCGCATACCGCCGGCATGCCGGGCTATAGTCAGAATACAGACTGGCTCGGCGTGATCGACACGATGCGCATGCAGGGTTCTTACGACAGCGTCGATGAGGGATTACGGCTTGTGGACAATTCCCGCCTGCTCTTCGAATCTGGCGCAGATTTTCACTATTCAAGCTTCGACGTGAATCTCGCCGCGCATGCCGCCGAGCGCGCAGCGGGGGAAGAATACGTTTCCTTGGTCGAATACGAGATCCGGGTGCCGCTCGGCCTCGATACACCGGTGCTCGGTAACTTCGGGGCACGAGACGAGGACGAGGCGCGCTACTACCTGATCCGCAGCGGCGGCCGGGTAAAGGATTGGCCGTATACGGACGTCAGTCAGCGCTGGCCCGGCGGTGGGCTCGTTTCACGCTCGCGCGATCTTGTCCTTGTCGCCTCGGCCTGGCTCGATCCTGACTTCATCAGTCCTGAAACGCGGGAAATGTTCTGGACTCCGATGCAGCTTGCAGACGGGAGTGTCAACGAACAGAATTACGCCATGGGCTGGCGTGCGGACAGGGTGACGAGCCGCTTCGGTGAGGACCGCGAGCCGGTGCGTATTATCCACCATGGCGGAGTCAGCCGCGGCGCGATGAGCTGGCTGGCACTCTATCCCGAGCTGGGGATTTCGGTTGCGGTCAATATCAACACGAACACGCCGGAGTTCAGCGACTTCGCACGTGTCGAAACCGGCATTCTGAGACGTTTCGCCGAAGCTGCGGGACGCACGCCGCCACTGGCTGATCCCGGCTGACCTCTGAGTCAGGCTCCCAGTGCCGCCTGCACGTCTTTTGTCCAGCCGGCGAAAACCTGGCCGCCCGTCTCGATGACCGGGCGTTTTACCAATGTGGGATTCGCGGCCAGCAACGCCGCCGGATCAGTTTCGGCCAAGGCGCGGGTCGCGTCGTCCAGCTGCCGCCATGTCGTGGATCGGGTATTGATCAACTTTGCGGAATCAACTTGCTTCAGCCATTGCGGTGCAAGCGCCGCCACGTCCGCTTCGGCGCGAATATCGATGAAAGCGTAGTCCTGCCCGGCGGCATCGAGCGCCTTCATCGCCTTCTTGCAGGTATCGCAATTCTTCAGGCCGTAGAGCTTCATGGGTTTATTCCGCCGCATCCTTCGCCGCGCGCATCTGTTCGGCGCGGGCCTCGACCAGGCCGGCAATGTGTTCGACCATCTCCTCATTGGTGACATTGTGATCCGGCGTGCCGGAGACATACATCTTGCCTGAGCCCTTGCCCCCTCCGGTGAAACCCAGATCGGTGAACATGGCCTCGCCCGGCCCGTTGACGACACAGCCGATAATGGACAGCGAGATCGGCTCTGAAATATGGGCGAGACGCGCTTCCAGCGCCTCTACGGTGCGGATCACGTCAAAGCCCTGCCGCGCACAGGAGGGGCAGGCGATGATGTTGACGCCGCGGGTGCGCAGGCCGAGCGATTTGAGCATGTCAAACCCGACCTTGATCTCCTCGACCGGCTCTGCCGACAGGGAGACGCGGATGGTATCGCCAATGCCGGACCAGAGCAGATTGCCCATGCCGATGGCGGATTTGACCGAGCCGATGCGTGCGCCACCAGCCTCTGTGACCCCCAGATGCAAGGGCGCATCCGTGGCTTCGGCCAGCATCTGGTAGGCGGCTACGGTCAGGAACAGGTCGGACGCCTTCACCGAAATCTTGTATTCGTGGAAGTCGAGATCATCGAGAATTTTCGCGTGATCGAGCGCGCTCTCCACCATGGCTTCGGGGCAGGGCTCGCCATATTTTTCAAGCAAGTGGCGCTCCAGAGAGCCGCCATTGACACCGATACGGATGGAACAGCCATGATCCTTGGCGGCCTGCACGACGTCTTTCACGCGGTCCATCTTGCCGATGTTTCCGGGATTGATCCGCAGGCAGGCGGCTCCCGCCTTTGCCGCTTCGATCCCGCGCTTGTAGTGGAAATGGATGTCCGCCACGAGCGGTACCGAAACAGATTTTGCAATCGCTGAGAAGGCAGCCGTCGACTCTTCGTCCGGACAGGAGACGCGCACGATATCCGCACCGGCCTCTTCCAGCTGGCGGATCTGGCCAATGGTGGCCGAGGCATCCTGAGTCGGCGTGTTGGTCATCGATTGCACGCTGATCGGCGCATCGCCGCCCACAGCGATATGGCCGACATGGATTTTCCGGCTCTTGCGGCGCTCGATCATGCGCCAGGGACGGACTTCGCGGTGCTGTTCGTGCATGGACTTGCTCATTCGGGCTTTGATACGCGGATATAGACCCGATTGATCCGGCTTGCGAGGGGGTGCGTCCCTATGCCGGGTCGACCGGTGTGTTGCCCAGCAAAAGTGCATCCGTCACCGGGTGGCTTGGCTCACCCAGCGGGCGGGCTTCCTCACCCTCGACTTCGACCATGATACGGCCGCCATCCCCGGCGGTCACCGTGACGCCCGGTTCGGAAAGCAGGCGGTAGGATTCATCCACACCCAGCTCACGCGAAAACAGGATGCGTCCGGCGCTGTCGCGCACTTCAAGGAAGACCGGCGCGCTGGCGCGCAGGATGATATCCGGGATTTCATCCTCCGAGGGGTTCAGAGATGGCAGGCCGGACCAGATGTCCGCTGACGCCATGCGGGGTAAATCGGAGTCAAAAATGTCATTGCCGTCATTCTGCCCAAGCACATCATCGGGCGGTGGCGGAATGTCATCAAATACGGTCTCACCGGAAATCGCGTTTGAATACCACCAAGCAATCAGCGCCACGAGCATTAGTATGAGCACAACGCCGATGAGGCCGCGCGGCAATTTGATCTCACGCTGCTGCTGAGGGGCGGTCGGTGTGGCGCGGCCGGTCTGGGTGTCGGCTTCAGCCTTGAACTGTTCGACCAGCGCCGCCTCGTCGAGCTCCAGAAAGCGGGCATAGGTGCGCAGATAACCGATGGCATAGGCCTGTGCGGGAAGACCGCGCGGATCCATGGTTTCCAAGGCTTCAAGATAATCGCGGCGGATACGGGTGCGGGCGGCAGCACTGTCGAGCGTCAGGCCAAGCCGGCTGCGGGCTTCGCGCAGGCGCTCACCGGCCGACAGGCGCGTATAGGCATTTCCCGAGCCGGCATAAACGGCATCGACAGGTATAAACCCTGTTTTGGACGTCCCTTGGGACATCATACACCCTGCTTTCCATGGCTCTTTTAGCCAGATTCTGTTGAGCCGCGCCGCAATCTCCCACCACGCGCGTAGATACCTATAATTTCAGATGATGCGCGAGTTATCAACAGAGTCTGGCGGTAAACCTGCAGAATATCCGGCTTTTACCAATTCATCACGCAATGTGCGCCCCGGTTTGTCCAGCCGGCAGGCAAGCCAGGCCCCCAATTTCTCTGCTTCCAGGCCATTGAGCAATGTCCGCACCGGCGCGACGCTGGAAGCGGCCATGGAGAGTTTAGTAAAGCCCAACGCCAACAATACGGCGGCTTCCAGCGGACGGCTGGCGGTCTCGCCGCAAACCGATACCGGGACATTATGGGCAGCACAGGATTTCTGGACCGACCGGAAGAGCCGCAAGGCAGCCGGAGAGAGAATGTCATAGCGGTTCGAGACGCGCGCATTGAGCCGGTCTGCAGCGAAAAAATACTGCATCAGATCATTGGCGCCGACGGCGACGAAATCAACGCGTGGCAAGGCTTCATCAATGGCGAATGCCATGCCCGGTGTTTCCAGCATCAGCCCGGCCCGCCAAGTCTTTGGCCTTTTATGGCCATATTTCCCGGCGCGGCGGATTTCCGTTTCCAGCATGTCGCGGGCGGCAAAGAATTCCCACGGCGCGGCGATCATCGGGAAAAGCACGTCCAGCTCCTTGCCATCTGCCGCCTGGATCAGCGCCCGCAATTGCAGCCTCAACAAGCCGGGGCGGTCAAGCCCCATGCGGATGGCCCGCCAGCCCAGAGCCGGATTGGGTTCGCGCTGGGCCGGCCCGCTGGCCGTGACCTTGTCACCGCCCAGATCAAGCGTCCTGAATACCGCCGGGCGGTCACCGCAAGCATCAACCACCGATTTGTAGAGCACGTATTGTTCACTTACACTGGGCAGCGTATCGGATACCATGAACTGGAATTCTGTGCGGAAAAGACCAATCCCAGCCGCGCCGGTTTCTTCCAGCCGCTTCAATTCCACCAATAGTCCGGCATTGAGATGCAACTCGAATGGCACACCATCGGCGGTGATTGAGGGAGCATCCTTCAGCTTGGCGAAGGCGGCGGCACGCCGGGATATGGTTTTGGCGCGATCCGAATAGGCTTCCCGGACCTCGTCACTGGGGCGAATGTGGAGAAGGCCGAATTCGCCATCCAGAATGACAGCATCGCCTGTTTCCAAGCGGTCGAGCGCGCCTTCCACCTGACCGACAAGCGGAATACCCAGCGCCTTGGCAACGATCACAGCATGGCTGGAGGCAGAACCTTCTTCGAGGGCAAGGCCTTTGAGTTTCGAGCGGTCATAGTCCAGCAATTCAGCCGGGCCGATGGAGCGGGCGATCAGGATGGTGTTGTCTGGCAGCGGGGCACCGGCATCGGCGCTGTTCTCGTCAAGATGGCGCAACAGGCGATTGGCGAGATCTTCCAGATCATGCAGCCGCTCGCGGAAATTCATGTCCTTGGCCTGCATCAGTCGGGCGCGGTGCTCATTGCGGACCCGCTCGACGGCGGCTTCGGTGGTCAGGCCTTGCCGGACCGCGTCGCGGAGTTGGGTCAGCCAGCCGCGGTCATGGGCGAACATTCGGTAAGCCTCAAGCACATCGCGGGTCGGTCCACCGAATGGCAGACGCCCGGCATCCAGCATGTCATCAATCCCCTTACGGAGCTCATTGATGGCGATGTCGAGACGGGCTTCTTCATCCTCGGGATCATCCGCAATCAGGCGTACCGGTGAGACATGCGGCTCGTGCACGACCGCAACACCGATGGCGAGACCGGGCGAAAATGCGCCGCCCTGAAAGCGCTCGGACCGGGAGGGGCGGACATCGAGGCCAGCGAGGTCTTCCGGCGCTATGATGTCGCCGGAAGCAATGATCTCAGCGAGGATCATGGCGACAGTCTGAAGGGTTTCTATTTCCCCTTCCGCGAGCCTGCGGTCGTGAATGGTCTGGCTGGTCAGAACCCCAACCAGACGGCCTCCGCGCAGAATTGGTACGCCAATAAAAGACTTGAACGGTTCCTCGCCGGTTTCGGGCCGGTAGGAAAAGGCCGGATGGGCCGGGGCATCAGCCACGGCCAGAGGTTTGGCGGTCAGGGCGACCTGCCCGACCAGACCCTCGCCGTGTTGCAGGCGGGTATGGTGAACGGCTTCCTGTTTGAGGCCGTGAGTCGCGCACAGCTCCAGTGACCCGCTGCGGCGCGCAAGATAAATGGAAGACACATCCGATCCGGTTTCCTCGGCAATCATGGCGGTCAGGTTGTCCAGCCTTTTTTGCGCATTCTCCTGCGCCGCCATGAGGGCGCGCAAGCGTTTCAGCAAACGCCGGGGTCCGGGCGGCAAATCCTTTATGCCGGACGTATCCATCACCTCATCCATCATACAGCACCATCAAGGCCATACGCAGCATGCAAGGCGCGGACGGCCTTTTCCACGGCATCATTCTCGATCAACACGCTGATCTTGATCTCCGAGGTCGAAACTGTGCGGATAGAAATTTTCTGCTTTGCCAACGCGCCATAGAGAATACGGGCGACATCTGCCCGGCGGTTCAGACCAAGGCCGACCACAGAGACTTTCGCCAGCCCGGTTTCGCTGAGCACATCGCGCGCATCGCTCTCGCCGATACAGACCAGCGCCTTGTCGAGATCACGGCGATCAACTGTGAATTCCAGATTGGCGCGCCCGGTCTCGCTGGACGGAGACTGGACAATCATGTCGATACCGATATCCGCATCGGCCAGCCCGGCAAAGACAGCCGCTGCCGCACCCGGTTCGGATGACAAGCCACGCAGTGCAATGCGGGACTGGTCGCGCGCATAGGCGATTCCGGAGACAATCCGGCGTTCGGCAATATCTTCTGCCTGCATGATCATGGTGCCCTCTGACTGGCCCGCTTCGGCAAAGCTGGACAAGACCCGCAAGGGTACGCTTCGCGCCTTGGCAAGTTCCACCGAGCGGGTCTGTAGCACTTTTGCGCCCTGGGCGGCGAGTTCCAGCATCTCGTCATAGCTGATCCTGTCAATGCGCCGGGCTTTCGGTTCGAGACGCGGATCCGTGGTAAAGACGCCGTCCACATCGGTATAGATATCACATTGCGCGCCCAATGCGGCCGCCAGCGCAACAGCGGAAAGATCGGTGCCGCCCCGGCCCAACGTGCGCAGACGTTCATTGATGGACGCGCCCTGAAAGCCGGCCATGACGGGGATGCAGCCTTCGCCCATTGCGGACTGTATGGGAGCGGCATCAAGCCCGCTGATCCGTGCTGAACCGGCGGGGCCCTCGGTACGGATACGCGCCTGCCAGCCAAGGAAGGAGCGCGATGTCAACCCGTTCTGGCTGAGCGCCATGGACATCAGGGCGGCGCTGATCTGTTCACCGGCGCTGAGCACGACATCGGTTTCCTCATCACCGAGGCCGAAGCCAAGGTTGCCGGCCAGCGATAACAGCCGGTCGGTTTCGCCTGCCATGGCCGAAACCACGACAGCGACCGCCTCACCGCGGGCGCATTGCGCCGCGACAATGCCTGCGCAGGCACGGATACGGTCCAGTGAGCCGACCGATGTGCCGCCGAATTTCATGACCCTTGTGGTCAAACCTGACCCTCGCATACTGTGCTGCGGCGTATAACCGCTTCACACCGGGCTCGAAAGTGCGCCTCTGCGAGGCCATATTATGGCAGAACAGAAATTCATAGAGGAAATGAGTGTGCGACATGGCCTATGCCAAATCCCCGGAAAAGCTGACCAGCCCCTCCATTGACCCGGATGAGGTCGAGAAATTCTCGCGCATGGCGGCAGAATGGTGGGATCCGGACTCCAAGTTCAAGCCGCTGCACAAATTCAATCCGGCGCGGATCGGCTATATCCGGGATATATTGATCAACCATTTCGGGCTGAAAGCCGGGGTGGAGCCACTCAAGGGGCTTAAACTGCTGGACATTGGCTGCGGCGGCGGACTGATCGCCGAGCCCATGGCGCGGCTGGGGGCGAGCGTCACCGCTGTTGATGCCGCCGAGCCCAATATCAAGACCGCCAAGGTGCATGCCGAAGAACAGGGCCTGAAGATCGACTATCGCCACGGTACGGCGGAGCAATTACTCGCCGGAGGCGCAGAACAATTTGATGTCGTTCTCAATCTGGAAGTCGTCGAGCATGTCGCCGATCCGGACGCCTTCCTGCGCGATTGCGCAAAGCTGCTCAAGCCCGGCGGAATCATGATCGTCGCCACGATCAACCGCACCTCCAAGGCCTTTGTGTTTGCGATTTTCGGCGCGGAATGGGTGATGCGCTGGCTCCCACGTGGCACACACCGCTTCGACAAGCTGATCAAGCCGGAGGACATCCGCCGCGCCCTGAGCGGTGAAGATTTGGAGGTACGTTCGCCTGTGGGGGTGACCTATAATCCCCTGAAGGACGCGTTCGACATCACCAGCGATACGTCGGTGAACTACATGATGGCAGTTGTGAAGTTGCCAGTTTGAGCGGCCTCCCGGCCCTTGATGTCATACTGTTAGCGCTCCTCGCCGGATCGACGATACCGATCGGGGCGACGCTGGCCCTGGAGGACCGGATTCATCCTGACTGGATGACGACTGAATTTCGTCATGGCGTGATGGCCTTTGGCGGCGGGGTGCTGATCGCGGCTGTGGCTTTGGTACTGGTGCCGGAAGGCTCGGACCGGATGCCACCGTTTGCCGCGCTGGCCTCTTTCGCGGCGGGAGGCGTGGCTTTTTTCCTGCTGGATCGTGCCCTTGAAAAAAGTGGCAAACCCGTGGGCCAATTGCTGGCCATGCTGGTGGATTTTGTTCCGGAAGCGATCGCGCTCGGAGCTATTCTGGCAACCGGAAGCGGGACCGGCTTGCTTCTGGCCTTGCTGATTGCGCTTCAGAACCTGCCCGAGAGCTTCAATGCCTATCGCGAGTTGGCCAGCAGGAAAAAACACATTTCGGTTTCAACTTTCGGACTGTTTCTCGTGCTTCCTGCATTGGGACCTGTTGCCGCAATCCTCGGTGCTTTTGTGTTCGCCGCCAGTGATCTGGTGCTTGGCGGGCTGATGCTGTTTGCCGCTGGCGGCATTCTCTATCTGACTTTTCAGGATGTGGCACCGCAGGTTCAACTCAAGGCTTCATGGATGCCGTCTCTCGGTGCTGTGGCGGGGTTTCTTCTGGGACTGAGCGGAGATCTGCTGATAACCTGATCAGTTCAGCTTCTTTGCCTGCAGCGGCACCAGCGGATCGGGCAGGGGTGAGCACGGAACGCCTTCATCCTGCAAGGCCTTCGACTCTTCCGCAGTCGTTTCGCCGTAAATCGGCTTTTCCGGCTTGTCGCCGGTGTGCATGGCGCGCGCTTCGGTGGCGAAGCGATCGCCGACATAGTCGAAATTCTCGGCAATATGGTTGCGGATCTTGCCGGCCATTTCCAGCATCATCTTTTGTGGATCCGCTGTGGGCCTGCTGCCGCCCTTGGCGATGGCCGGGGCCATGATGGCTTTTTTCACCGCCGCCGAAGCACACTGCGGGCATTCCACAAGCCCGGCTTCAGACTGGACATCGAAGTCGTCAGAATTGCGGAACCAGGCCTCGAATTCATGCAAGCCATCACATATCAGCGCATAGCGGATCATGTTTTCTATATGGGGAAGATTGCCGAAATCGCCAAGCCTCCCTGCCACTATGGCCCGGAGAGCTCGCGGTCGTGCAAAAGCGAGGGAATTCGGGTGCGCGCGGTTTCGACTTTCGACAGGTCGAGATCGGCCAGCAAAACGCCGGGCAAATCATGATCCAGCATGGCATCCACTTCGCCCCAGGGATCGACCACCATGGAATGGCCCCAGGTGTTGCGGCCATCTTCATGCAGACCGCCTTGCGCCGGGGCCAGAATGTAGCTGCCGGTTTCGATGGCCCGGGCGCGCAGAAGTACCTCCCAATGCGCCTTGCCGGTCGGGCGGGTGAACGCAGAGGGCACGGTGATGATCTGCGCGCCGGCCTGTGCCAGCCGCCGGTAGAGATAAGGGAAGCGCACATCATAGCAGATGGTCAGGCCGAGCTTCGCGCCGGGAATATTCGCCAGAACTGCCCTGTTTCCGGCGTCATAATGCGCGGATTCAGAATAATTTTCACCCTGCCCCAGACCAACATCGAACATGTGGGCCTTGTCGTATGCGGCAATCAATTGACCGTCCGTGCCAAAAAGGTGCGAGCGGTTGACCGCGCGATTGCCCGTGGTGCGCAGAGCGAGTGAACCGATGAGCAGGGGAATGCCCAGCTCCTTGGCCAGCTTGGCAAAAAAAGGAAGCGCCGCGTCATCGTCCGGGTGTTGCAGGACTTCGAAGAGTTTTTCAGCGTCCTTCTGGACGAGATGGGTGGTCTCCGGCGTTGCAATGAAACGCGCACCCTGCTCTGCCGCCTCGCGGATCAGGCGTTCCGCTTCGGCAAGATTGGCCGCAATGTCCGTGCCGGACCGCATCTGTATGAGGGCAACACGCATCGCGTCAGGCGCTTAACATCGCATCAAGCT
The DNA here is from genome assembly GCA_002783385.1 of Rhodobacterales bacterium CG15_BIG_FIL_POST_REV_8_21_14_020_59_13. GTDB lineage: Bacteria > Pseudomonadota > Alphaproteobacteria > Caulobacterales > Maricaulaceae > Hyphobacterium. Next base: position 9,891 of record PFFX01000071.1, read on the forward strand.
GGCCGGCGCGTTCCAACCGCATCATCTCGTCGCAACCGCCAATATGCTCATCGCCAATGAATATCTGAGGGAAAGTGCGACCGCCATTGGAACGCTTCACCATTTCGGCGCGCTTGTTCGCGTCGAAACCGGCATTGATTTCCTCCAAATCGGCACCTTTTTTCTTCAGCAAGCTGACCGCGCGGCTGCAATAGCCGCATAACGGACGGGTGTAGATCGTGACTTTGGCCATGCCATCTCCCTCCAGTGAGATTTTGTTTCCCTTATGTAGTGGGATCGGCAGGTTTCACAACGCGTGAGAGCGCCAGTGCGTTCACAAAGACTGCACCAGAGCGCAAAAGCGGCTTGGCACAGGCCTCGAATGTCGCCCCTGTCGTCATCACATCATCTATCAGGACAATTGTCTTGCCCGGAAGTGCAGATTGTCCTCTGGCTGTAACTGCGAAAGCGCCAGCAACATTACGGCGGCGGGCCTTGCCGGATTGTCCGGCTTGAGTGGGCGTGCGCCGTTTGCGGACCAGCCAGCCCGGCTCCACCGGAATGGCCGTGCGCCGTGAGACGGCATTGGCGAGCAACACCGACTGATTATAGCGCCGTGAAAAAAGCCGCGTTGGGTGCAACGGAACCGGAATGAGGGCCTGCGCCCCGCCCAGCACATCGGACCCGGCCCGCACCATCCATTGCGCCAGTTGATCCAGTGCATCGAGCCGTCCGCCATGTTTGAAATCCAGCACCAACTGGCGTGAGGAATCGCCATAGGCAAAAGCGGCTCTGGCCTTGTGAACGGCGGGGGTCCTTGCCGCACAGGCTCCGCATTCCGCTCCCGCGCCCACCCAATAGGCAAAGGGCAGGCCACAGGTGTCGCACCAGGGCGCGTCCAGAAAATGAATACCCGCCCAGCTCGCCGCTTCGAGCTGTCCGGTAGCCGCCACATTGCGGCCCGTCAGAGGCGACACCGGCGGCCAGATCAGATCGCCGACCGCAGTCCCGGCTTTTCTAACCGCGTCCAACGCGCCATATCGGTTCCATGAACTCATCGCCCCCCGCCCTGTTTGACCGCCGCCTTTTAAGGCAGCGCCGCAATCGCGCCGCACATAGCCTGCACGATTATGACTACCTATTGCAACGGGTTATCGATGATCTGCTGGACCGGGTGGAGAGTATCAACCGCGATTTTCCGCGCGCCCTGGTGCTCGGCGGTGGCGGTGCAGTGGGGCGGGCG
>PFFX01000071.1:11142-18014 GCA_002783385.1 Rhodobacterales bacterium CG15_BIG_FIL_POST_REV_8_21_14_020_59_13
ATTGGTGCACTCATCGAAACCGATTTTGCGGAGCGTCTGGCACGCGATGTGTGCGTGGATGAAGATGCCCTGCCGTTTGCCGACGAGCACTTTGATCTCGTCTTATCGCCCCTCGCCCTGCACTGGGCCAATGATCTGCCGGGCGCCCTGATCCAAATCAACCGGGCGCTAAAAAGCGACGGCTTCTTTGCCTGCGCTGTTATTGGCGGGGGCAGCCTGAAAGAGCTTCGCCAATCGCTGATGGCGGCCGAAACCGAATTGTATGACGGGGCGGCGGCACGCGTTTCACCCTTTGCCGACACGGTGGACATGGCGGGGCTGTTACAGCGGGCTGGCTTTGCCATGCCGGTGACCGATGTCGACCGGGTCACGGTGCGCTTTGGCAATGCGTTTGTGCTGATGCGCGATCTTCGCAAGATGGGCGAAACCAGCGTGCTGGCGGACCGGCCCCGGACCCCGCGTGGCAGAAGCTTCTTTGTCCGCATGGCGGAAATTTATGCTGAGCGCTTTGCTGATCCTGACCGGAAAATCCGCGCCAGTTTCGAGATCATCCATGCCGGTGGATGGGCCCCGCATCCGGACCAGCCACGGCCCAAGCGGCCAGGCTCTGCCACGGTCAGGCTGGCAGATGTGCTGAGCGTACCGGAAAGGTCAGCGGGCGAGAAAGCCGGAGGCTAGAAAGCGCTTCCGGCGTCGATGAGCATTTGCAGGACTTGCGGCCCGATTAACGCCAGAGCGGCAACGGTCAGAAACGCAATCAGCGCGATGATGATGGAATATTCGATCGCGGTGGCACCCTGTGTATCCATGGCAAAGCGCTTTACAAGCGATCGCGAATTTCTGCGGCGAGCGGCCGATCTGCGGGCGCCAGATCGAATTCCAGCAGCCGGGCGGGCATCGTCCAGGCGATGTCCTGCCCCTCCTGCGGGGAGATAAACCCATCCCAGCGGCGACATATGAATAACGGCATCACGAGATGGAAGGCCTCGTAAGGATGCGAGGCAAAGGCGAAGGGCTGAAGACAGCTTTCGCATGGTTCGATCCCGAGCTCCTCACGCAATTCCCGAACGATGGTCTGTTCGGGCGTTTCCCCCGCTTCGACCTTGCCGCCAGGAAATTCCCACTTACCGGCCAAAGTCTTACCAGCCGGTCTTTGCGCGAGCAGCACCCGGCCATCCGCATCGCGCAGGGCACAGGCTGCTACCAGCAAAACCGGCTTTACATCAGTCATTCTGGCGAATTGTCCTTAATATTGGGTGAGTGGACTGCGTTATTCCTGCAGGTCCGCAGGCGCATCAGCCTCTGGCGCATCGGCCGGTTCCACGACAAGCGTTTCAGGTGGCGCGGGATCTGGTGCGATCTTCTCGATACGCGCCGCGGCGCGCAATTGATCCACCAGGCCGGAGATGGTTTCAAACGTCAAAAAGCGGATAATAGAGCTGCGCATTTCCTCGAATGGCGGACTTTCGGGGGAGCGTCTGTCAACGATGTAGAGAATATGCCAGCCGGAATCGGTCTGCACAGGCCCGGCAACTTCCCCCTCTTCTGAAGAAAACGCCAGGGCGCTGATTTCCGGCAAGACTCCGTCGCGCGAAAAATAGCCAAGATCCCCGCCCTGTACGCGGGTTGCGATATCAGTTGAGTACTGCACGGCCAGTTCGGCGAAATCCCGGCCATCATTTGTAAGGCCGATAATGGCGTCAGCGTCCTCGCGGCTATCGACCAGGATATGACGGGCTCGGATCTGCTCGCCTGGGCGCGACAGCTCGGTCTGTTCGCTATAGAGGCGCTGGGCTGTTTCCTCGGTCACTCGTGCGGCAATTTCGGTTTCCAGCAGGATATTGCCCAGAATGCGTTCTTCGGCCGCAGCAAGGCGGCGTTGGGCCTCGGGTGTGTTCTGCAAACCGCGGCGGCGCGCCTCCAGCGCCAGCAGGCGTTGGTCGATCATCTCCTCGACGATTCGTTCGAATTCGGGGGTATCCGCCTGCAAGCGTCCGCCTTCCTCGATCACCCCTTGCGCCAGAGCCTCGCGCTGCACGGCGGCATTGTAAATGATGGTCTGGTTGACTTGCGCCACGGCATTGTCCGGCGGCGGCAAGTTGGGGTCAGGTGTCCCGCCGGACTGAGGTCCGCTGCAGGACGCCAGCACCAGCAAAAACGAAAGACCGGCCAAAGTCCTTGTTGAAGTAGGGATATTGCAGCCGCGTTTCATTGACACCTATACCGCGCGTCCTTAAGTCAAATCCGGTTTCCAATGAAGCCGGTTCCGGGGTGACGTCAAGCTGTCAGCCCTGTCTTTCCGGTCTCGTCCCGCCCGTTTGCACAGGTTTTTTCATGCTCTCCATAGCCCGTAAACTGTTCGGCTCACCCAATGACCGCCGGATCAAGAAGCTTCAGCCGCGTGTCGATGCGATCAATGCACTGGAGCCGGAATTCAGGACGCTGAGCGATGATCAGCTTGTCGCCAAGACGGCTGAATTCAAGCAAAGGCTGGAGGCTGGCGAGACGCTTGACAAACTCCTGCCGGAAGCTTTTGCGGCGGTCCGGGAAGCGGCGGACCGCACACTCGGTGAACGGCATTATGATGTGCAGCTGATCGGCGGGATGATCCTGCACGAGGGTGATATTGCGGAAATGAAAACCGGCGAGGGCAAGACGCTGGTGGCGACAGCACCGGTCTATCTCAATGCGCTTCTGGGCAAGGGCGTGCATGTGGTCACGGTGAATGATTATCTCGCCAGCCGCGATGCAGAATGGATGGGAAAGGTCTATGCCAAGCTGGGCATGACCACCGGTGTCATCCTCAACGGCCTGCAGGATGAACAGCGCCGTCAGGCCTATGCCTGTGATATCACCTATGCCACCAATAACGAGCTGGGCTTCGATTATCTGCGCGACAATATGAAATACTCGCTGGATCAGATGGTTCAGCGCGGCCACCACTTTGCCATCGTCGATGAGGTCGACTCGATCCTGATTGATGAAGCGCGCACGCCGCTGATCATTTCGGGCCGGACCGAGGACAAGACCGATTTCTACAAGAAAATGGACAGTCTGATTCCGCTTTTGAGCGAGGATGATTACGAGATTGACGAGAAATCACGATCCATCCTCATCACCGAGGAAGGTAATGACAAGATAGAGGATCTGCTGCGCGAGCGAGGCCTTCTGGAAGAGGGGGACCTCTATGACGCTGAAAATGTGATGGTGGTTCACCACCTCAATCAGGCACTGCGGGCGCACAAGGTCCATCAGTTAGACAAGGATTATATCGTCAAGGATCGAAAAGTTGTTCTGATTGACGAATTTACCGGCCGGATGATGCCGGGCCGCCGCCTGTCCAATGGTTTGCACCAGGCCATCGAGGCAAAGGAAGATGCTGACATCCAGCCGGAAAACCAGACTCTGGCCTCGATCACTTTCCAGAATTATTTCCGGCTCTATGACAAGCTGGCCGGCATGACCGGGACAGCGGCGACCGAAGCCGACGAGTTTCACTCGATTTACGGTCTTGGCCTGGCAGAGATCCCGACCAACCGCCCGATCGCGCGGCAGGATGATGATGATGAAGTCTACCGCACCGCGCGGGAGAAGAATGAAGCCGTCGTCACAGATATCAAGCAGGCCGTCGAGAAAGGCCAACCTGTCCTGGTCGGCACGGTGTCTATCGAAAAGTCCGAAGTGCTGTCCGAATTTTTGAAAAAGAAGAAGATCAAGCACCAGGTGCTGAACGCCCGCTATCACGAACAGGAAGCGCGCATCATCGCGCAGGCCGGTGTGCCGGGGGCAGTGACCATCGCTACCAATATGGCCGGCCGCGGGACTGACATCCAGCTCGGGGGCAATGTCGATTACCGCATCGCTGACTGGATCGACGAGCAAACCCAGAAGGGTGAGGCTCCGGACGAGAAGGCCATCGAGACCAAACGCGCGGAAATCGCTGCCGAAGTGAAAACGCTGAAAGAGCAGGCTCTGGCAGCCGGTGGGCTTTATGTGCTGGCGACCGAGCGCCATGAAAGCCGGCGGATTGACAACCAGCTGCGTGGGCGTTCCGGCCGTCAGGGCGATCCGGGCCGGACAAAATTCTACATTTCTGTCGAGGATGATCTGTTGCGTATTTTCGCGCCGGAACGCCTTGATACGATCATGCGGACGCTGGGGCTGAAGGAAGGGGAATCCATCCAGCACCCATGGATGTCGAAAGCCATCGAGACTTCGCAGAAAAAGGTCGAGCAGCGCAATTTCGAGATCCGCAAGGATGTGCTGAAATACGATGATGTGATGAATGATCAGCGCAAGGCGATCTTCGAGCAGCGCATCGAATTCATGACGGATACTGATGTCTCCGACGTGATCGGCGATATGCGCAATGAAACCGCCGAAGACATTGTCTCGCGCTTTATCCCGCCGAAAGCCCTGCCCGATCAGTGGGATGTGGACGGTCTTCATGCCGAGATCATCGAGGTTTTCAATCTCGATCTGCCGGTCAAGGACTGGGCCGAGGAAGAAGGCATTGCGGACGAGGAAATCATCGAGCGCCTGAAGGATGCGGCCGACAAGACCTATGCGGCCAAATCGGCTGAAACCGGCGCGGAGCTGATGCGCCGCGTTGAAAAGCAGATCCTGCTGGAAACCATCGACAAGGGCTGGCGCGAACACTTGCAGCGGCTGGAATCCTTGCGCTCCATTATCGGACTGCGCGGCTATGGCCAGCGTAACCCTCTGGATGAATACAAGACTGAAGCCTTCTCGCTGTTTGACCATTTGCTGAGCAGTTTGCGCGAGGATGTCACCAAGGTGATGATGAAGGTCCGGGTCCAGTCCGCCCCGCCCAAGCCGGCGCCACTGCCGGACATGAAAGCCACCCATATTGATCCGCGCACGGGCCGCAACGAGCTGGATGGTCCGAACGCCGGCCCCGTCGCCCCACGAACTGCCCCGACACAACGGCGCACCTCCATGTCGGGCAATCCCAATGATCCGGCAAGCTGGGGCAAGGTGCAGCGCAATGCGCCCTGCCCGTGCGGTTCCGGCAAGAAATTCAAGCATTGCCATGGCGCCATCAGCGGCCCCACCGTCTCGACCTGAGCCGCTCCGTATTCGGGATGCGCGGATGGAGGAGTGCGACGCCCTGTCCGCGCTCTGCCTTAAGTCGAAGGCACATTGGGGCTATGATGCGGCCTTCATAGACGCCTGTGCCCCCTATCTGCGGGTGGAACCGCATTGCGTGAGCGCCGGGCATGCCTTTGTAGCGCTGGATCATGAAGACCGGATTGTTGGCGTCTGTCAGCTCGATCCCGAAGGAAAGTCCGGCAATCTCGACCTGCTCTTCATTGATCCGGATGCGATCGGAACCGGGGCCGGGCGTGTCCTGTTCCAGGAAGCCGCCCAGCGTCTGCGCGATGCGGGCGTGGAAACCATGACGATATTGTCGGATCCGGAAGCACGCGGGTTTTACGAGGCCATGGGGGCGGTTTTCATCGCCGACCGGCCCTCGGATGTCTTTCCGGGCCGTACTCTGCCCTGGCTGGAAATGCGCCTTTAGCTATCGGCTGCCTCAAGACGTCCAATAGCGAGGAAGCGCTCGCGGCGGCGGGCGCGCAGATCGCTGGCCCGCAGGCCCTCGAGACCGGACAAAACCGAATCGATCTTCTCGCCAATCTTGCGGACCGTGTCGTCCGGCGCGCGATGGGCACCGCCAATCGGTTCCTTGACGATGTGGTCGATGATCTTGAGCTCCTTGAGATCCTGTGCCGTGATCTTCATGGCGATGGCCGCATCCCGGGCACGCGCGGCATCCTTCCACAGAATGGAAGCGCAGCCCTCCGGTGAAATCACCGAATAGATGGAATGCTGGAGCATGATGATGGAGTTGGCGCTGGCCAGTGCCACAGCACCGCCCGAGCCACCTTCACCGGCAATCACCGAAATCAGCGGCACACCCAGCGTCAGGCAGCGCTCTGTGGAGCGGGCAATGGCCTCGGCCTGGCCGCGTTCCTCTGCGCCTACGCCGGGATAGGCCCCTGCCGTATCGACAAAAGTCAGGACCGGCATCTTGAACTTCTCGGCCATGTTCATCAGGCGGATCGCCTTGCGGTAGCCTTCCGGACGGGCCATGCCGAAATTGTGCTTCAGGCGCGACTGGGTATCGCGGCCCTTTTCATGGCCCATGACCACAACAGAACGGCCATGGAAGCGGCCGATACCGCCGACAATTGCCGGGTCTTCGGAGAAGCGGCGGTCCCCGCACAGCTCTTCAAAATCCTCGATCAGGAGACGGCGGTAATCGCAAAAATGCGGGCGTTCGGGATGACGGGCGACTTGCGTCTTGCGCCAGGGGTCGAGCTTTTCATAGAGGCTGGCCAGCTGATCGGCTGATTTCTGGCGCAGCTTGGAGATCTCGTCGGCCACGTCGGGCACATCCGCCTTATTTGAGGCGGCCAGCGTTTCCAGCTCCTCGATCTTGGCATCAAGTTCTGCAACGGGTCGTTCAAAATCGAGATAGGTCCGGGTCGGGTCTGACATCTAGCCTGTCTTGTTATGCATCCGGTTGCGGAAGCGCCGCGCAACCTAGCCAGCCCCAATGCAAGGAACAAGCCGTGTGTGCGGTTGATATCAGCGCTTTGCCAGCGGGTGCGCCGTCTCTACCAGCGTGCGCAAACGCTCTTCGAGAACATGGGTATATATCTGCGTGGTTGAGATGTCAGCATGGCCCAGCAAGGCCTGCACGCTGCGCAAATCCGCCCCGTTTGCCAGCAAATGGGTGGCAAAGGCGTGGCGCAGGACATGGGGCGATATTTTCCTCGAATCGAGCCCGGCGGCGATGGCCAGATCCTTGAGGATGCGGGCAAACTGTTCACGCGTCAGATGGC
>PFFX01000104.1 GCA_002783385.1 Rhodobacterales bacterium CG15_BIG_FIL_POST_REV_8_21_14_020_59_13
GCAACAATGGTGGTTCAAGTAAAGGCAGGCACACTATCTATGTCAGCCCCTAAAAAATAACGGGAATGGTGCCGCATGGGTGACTCGAACACCCGACCTACGCATTACGAATGCGTTGCTCTACCAGCTGAGCTAATGCGGCCCTCGAAATGAGGCGGCGGAACCTAACCGCGAAAGGGTGAATCCGCAATATCCCAAATGCGCTACGTCCGGGTCTCCAGCAAGTCCCGTATTTTGGCGGCGGCAGGCGCAGCCAGGCGGTCAAAGGACGGTGACAACGCCTCCAGTTCCGGACTGGCGGCAGCCGCATCATTGGTCGCCACCATGTCGGCCACCACCTTGCCCGGTTCAGTGTGGGCCTGATGCATGGGGCGCACCGTCCGTAGATATTGCGTCACAACCGATTCCACGCTGCGGCCGCGCTCACGCACATCGCGCAGCAGGCGGCGCGCCAGGCGGATGTCGGCGGGGGCATCTACATAAATAGAGAAATCATAGAGGTCGCGCAGCTTTGGATCGGCGAGCACGTGAATGCCTTCCACGATGATGACATCCGCCGGCTTGATTTCACGGGTCTGGCCCAGCCGCCTGTGGGTGAGGAAGTCGTAGAGCGGCGCATGGACCAGCTTGCCGGCTTTCAGCTTGCGCAAATGCTCGGCCATCAATTCATGATCATGAGCGGTGACGTCATCGAAATTGAAGCGCAATGGATCAAAGCCCGGCTCGTCTGCATGATCGTCATAATATTCATCTTCGCCGATCAGCCGGACGTCATACGGGGCCAGTTGCCGCCTGAGCGCTTCAGCAAAGGTGGATTTGCCCGACGCCGAGCCGCCGGTCACAGCCACAATGAACGGGGTCATGCATCATCCTCGTCAATTCCCGGATCATCGGGCGGACGGGGCGCATCATAGAATTCCGGAGCCGGAGCAGCTTTCCTTGCAGGCTTGGGGGCTTCCAGCAGCGCATTTTCCGGCACCGCTCCGGCAGCAATCTCGAAGCGTTCATAGCGGGGGTGGGTCATGCGGCCTTCATCGCCATAGGCATAGACCATCCGCTTCCAGTCTTCGGGAGAGTAGGAGAAGGCACGGCCCTCTCCGTCAATATCAGACCAGTCGGCTTCTCCGGGCGCATGCGAAGCCCGCGTCATCCAGCGCCGCGCTGCAGCGTCATCATCTTCCTGCCGCGCCAGCCTCGAAGCGAGAGCGCACAGCCGCGCGGACGGTGTTCCCATATTCAAAAGCGGATCCAGCACCGCGCGCGCCGCCTCGGCCTGTGAGGCATCCAGCGCCGCTTCGGCCAGTAGCAGCTTTGATTCGCGGTGCTCGGGACGCATTGCTGCCAACAGGCGCAGGCGCTCGGCCCGTTTGGCCCTGGTGTCGGATTTGCGAAGATCGCCCAGAGCCCTTGCCAGCGCCGGGTGAGGCTCGGCTGACCAGGCCGATTTAATCAGCTCTTCCGCGCGCTTGTGTTTTCGCACCGGAGCCAGCAAACGCGCTGCCAGCACAACAGCCGGCGCAAAACCCGGAGCTGCTGACGCCGCTTTTTCGGCCAGCGACCTCGCGGTTTCGGCATCGGTATTTTCACACTCCAGCGCCTGGGCCGTAAGCAGCACGGCCCGGCGCCGCCGCGCGCGGTCCACAGGAATGCGGCGGCGTTTCTCGCCCTCATTCAGCGTTTCCAGTGCCGCCGCCCAGTCGCCTTGAGCAACTTGTGCATCAAACAGGGCGTCAAACGCCCAGCTCGCCGACTTGGACTGCTCGAATGCCGCCTTGGCATAAGTCGCAGCTTCAGAATGGGCACCGCGTTCATGGGCGATCTGGGCCAGTCCGCGCTGGGCGACGAGTTTCGATTTCGGGTCTTCCAGCATGGCTTCATAATGCGCCTCGGCACCGGGAAGATTACCGGCCGCCTCGGCGGCACGGGCAGCCAGCAAGCGCGACAGGGCCGGCCGGTCCAACAGGGCATCGGCGCGGGCAGCCTGACGGACGGCAATCTCGCCTTCGCCAGCCGCAGCGGCGATCAGCGCGTTTTCCAGCGCATCGAAACCTTTTTCCTTGCGGCGGCGGACATTGAACTGGCGGAATTTGTCGGGCGCGGTCCAGAGACCCAGGATCAGCCGCCAGACCACGAGAATGGCGAAGGTCGCAATCAGGAACAGGCCGATGGCGAGGGCAAACGGCATCTGCCCTTCAATCCCGAGGAACCGGAAACTGACCGAGCCGGGATTGAGCGTCAGGAAAACACTCAGCGCAGAGGCAAAAATGATGGCAATGACAACGAGGATAAGCCGGATCATGTCGGGTCGGCCTCCGCCGCCAGCGCTGCCCGCAATTCGTCAAGTGCAGTGTTGATGGCAAGGCGCGCGCGCGCCTGCACCAGCCAGCCCTGTGCGGCCTCGAGCGCCGGGCCTTCCAGCTGCTCGGTCAGCAGGACAGCGCCCGCCAGGTCCGCGCGGTCAAGGCGTTCACTGGCCAGCGCAACGCGCGCCAGAGGGCCGGTTTCCGCACCGGAGGCGGGGCGCACTTCAATCAGGCCGAAAAAGACCCGGTTGGTCCCTATGGCATCTTCCATGGCCGTCCGGGGATATGTGTCCGCAAGAGTGTTGCGATCCGGTACGCCGGACCGCGCATGAGCCGCCAGCGCGGTCAGATCTGCCTGGCCGGGCCATAATCGCGCCAGCGCGGCCCGTTCGGCCTCGAAGGGCTGACCGCTCCGCGCCGCCTCGATCAGGGCCACCAGTGCCAGAGAGCGTGCTGCCAACTGCCGGGCGGAGCTTTCGCCATCCGTGTGTCTTGCCTGATTATCCGCCAGCTGCGCCTCAAGTGCCTCGATACGCGCCGTTAATTCCGTCAAATCAGGAGGTAGAGCCGCCTCCAGAGCCGCAATGCGCGCCTCCAGCGGTGCCGTTTCGGCCTGCACGGGGTTTTCGATGGATTCCAGTGCGGTCAGCCGTGCCTCAATGGGCGACAGGTCAATCGTTTCTCCGGACAGCGCCGCCGCAGCCTCAAGAGCTGAGAGACGCGTGCCCATTTCTGTCAGGACGGCCGGGTCAACACCGCCACTCATATGACCGAGTTGGTCCAGAGCCTGATTCGCCAGTGCTTCGTTTTGTTCCACTGCATTTTCCAGCGCAGAAAGGCGATTGTTCAGGGCTGGATCGGACGGTCTCACCGGATCGGTGGTTTCAAGCGCCGCCAGCCGGGCCTCAATGGCGGTCAGGTCCACGGCATCCGGTTGCGGTGCAGCTTCCAGGGCTGAAAGACGGGCTTCCAATCCGGACGCATCAAACACGGCCGGCTCAGGCGCGGATTCCAGTTCGGACAGACGCGCCTCCAGACCATTGATACCGGCGGGCTCTGCGCTCGTGTGATCCAATGTCCAGGCGATCCAGCCGCCCAGCCCGCCGCCGGCCAGAGCGGCGATCAGGAAGGTCAGGAAATAACCGCCAATACCGCCGGGCTTTCGCGGGGCGGGTGTTTGCGGCGCATCATCGGCCGGTTCAAACTCGGCATCGACGGGTTCGGGTTCAGTCGGATCACTCATGTCCATCCAGCCGGTGGCTGATTCGCTTTAATGAAATCATGCTGACGCCTGACATTCTAGCCGTCAAAGCCGATCCGTCCCAGCATATCAGCTTCATCAGGAGTTTCTGCCACTTTCACAGCGGCCCAGTCTGATTTTACCAGACCGCTCGCCGCCGCTTTGCTGATCGTAACCGCTATCATAGTGTTGAGATAATCCGTCAGGTCGGCGTCTTCCACCAGGGCGGTGAAGGCGATGGCGGCACGCGGCGAATGAAACAGCGCCACTGCCAATTCCCGCTGGCGGATCAGTTGCGCAGCTTTTGGCGGCAGCGCGGTTTCAGCGATAGCCTCATAGATGATGACCTCATCAACTTCGAAGCCCCGAGCCTGTAGGGCTTTGGCAATATCACCTGCAGTATGCGCCCCGCGCAGATGCAGCAGCCGATGGCGTCCCGGCACCAACCGGGTTTCACACAAGGCGATAAGATCATTGGCATCTCCGCCTGCGGAGCGCACTTTGGAAAACCCGGCCTCCAGAGCAGCCTTTGCCGTCGCATCCCCGACGCAAAAGGCCGGCAGATCGGTTTCACTGCGCCCCGACAGCCAGGCACGCACGCCATTCGGACTGGTAAACAGGAGGGCGCTGATACGGCTGAGTCCGGCCTCAATTTCGTCAGCAAACTCGACCCGCAACATCGGGACGATCACCGGCTCAGCCCCGCGGCGGCGTAATTGCCCGGCGGTTCTCGATGCGCCTGGCTCGGATCGGGTGATCAGGACTTTCATGAGGCTGCAATCACGTGGGCCAGCCTGTCACCGCCTGCCCGCCGGACCGCCTCGCCCAGCTCACGGCCCAGCTCTCCGGCGTCGGCAAGCGGGCCTTCGCGCCGATCTTGCCAGCGCTCGCTGCCGTCCGGTAACAAGGCTTCGCCATGGATAGCCAGCCGGCCGCTCTCAATCACAGCATAGGCGGCCAGAGGTGTCCGGCAGGAGCCATCCAGCGCTTTCAGGAAGGCGCGCTCGGCCTGCAAAGCCAGAGCGCTAGGCATATGATTGAGCGGTGAAACTGCACAGGCTGCATCCGCATCATCAGCGCGGATCACGAGCCCGATGGCGGCCTGCCCGGCTGCGGGAAGCATGGTATCCAGCCCGCAAGGCGAAAATTCGGCCTCGGCCCGGCCCAGACGCTTGAGACCGGCGCGCGCCAGGAAGGTGGCGTCAACCTCGCCAGCCCGGACCTTGCCGAGCCGTGTCTCCACATTTCCGCGCAATGTCACGATTTCCAGATCCGGACGGACGGCCAGCGCCTGTGCCTGTCGCCGCAAACTGGCCGTGCCCAGCCGCGCGCCTTGTGGCAAATCGGAGAGCTGTATACTGCCTTCTGCGGTCAACAACACATCGCGCGGATCCTCACGTTCCAGTATGGCGGCTAGAACCAGCCCGTCCGGCAAGTCTGTGGGAACGTCCTTCATCGAATGTACGGCAATCGCGGCGGTCCTTGACAGCAAGGCCTCGTCGATTTCCCTGGTAAACAGCCCTTTCCCGCCCGCATCGATCAGTCTGCGGTCCGTCAGCTTGTCACCGGTTGAAACCAGACCATGGATGGGGAAATCATCCGGCGTGGAATCAAGTGCCGCAAGAAGGGCATTCTGGACCAGACGCGCCTGAGCCAGTGCCAGAGGGGATTTTCGCGTTGCAAGCGGTAAGGGGAGGCGCAAAGGCACGTTGCTTTTTCCTGTTCAGGCAGAGTATCGAACCTGTATGGACTTAGACTCCTCCTCACCTGTCGCGCAAGACAAAGCCCTCACTGTTCTGGGGTTGGAATCCAGTTGCGATGAAACGGCAGCGGCCATTATCCGGCTAGAAACCGATGGCAGCGTAATTGTGTTGGCAGAAAAAGTGCGCAGCCAGAACGAGGCCCACGCCCCTTATGGCGGTGTGGTCCCCGAGATTGCAGCGCGCGCCCACGCCGAGCTCATGGATGGTCTGGTGAAGGAGGCCTTGGAGGAAGCGGGCCTCGGGCTGGAGGCTATGGACGCAATAGCCGCCACGTCCGGACCGGGCCTTATCGGCGGCGTCATGGCGGCCCTGATGACAGCAAAAGGCCTCGCTTTAGGATCTGGCAAACCGCTCATCGCGGTCAATCATCTTGAAGGCCACGCCTTGTCTCCGCGTCTGTCCGAGCCCCTCGCCTTTCCCTATCTCCTGTTGCTGGTGTCCGGCGGGCATACCCAATTGCTGATCGCCGAGGGCGTTGGACGTTACCACCGCCTCGGTTCGACCATGGATGATGCTGCAGGGGAAGCGTTCGACAAGACCGCCAAGGTTATGGGGCTGGGCTTTCCCGGCGGACCGGCGCTTGAAAAATGGGCCCATGCCGGCAATCCGGACCGCTTCGAATTGCCCACACCGTTGGGCCATCGGCCTGGGCATGACTTTTCCTTTGCCGGCCTGAAGACGGCAGCGCGCCAAATCTGGGACGGGCTGGAGCATCCGACAGAGGCTGACAAGGCGGATCTGGCAGCGGCGATGCAGCGCCAGATCGCCCGGACACTGGCCAATCGGGCGGCTAATGCCATGAAATATTTCATACAGACACACCCTGACATCAACCAGTCTGCTTTCGTCATCGCCGGCGGTGTGGCCGCAAACCGGACCGTCCGTGCAGCGCTGGAGGAGGCGGCGGAAGCGCAAGGTTTCCGCCTGATTGCGCCACCGATGAAATGGTGCACGGACAATGCGGCCATGATCGCGCTGGCAGGCGCCGAGCACCTGCGTCTTGGGCAAACGGATGAATTGTCGGCACCCGCGCGTGCCCGCTGGCCATTGGACACGCAATCGGCGAAGCTGGACCCGGCGATTGGATCTGGCCGGAAAGGACCCAAGGCATGAGCGATTATCAATCCATCGGCGTGATCGGTGCCGGTGCCTGGGGCACAGCACTGGCGCAGACAGCGGCCATTGCCGGCCGGGATGTCACCCTCTGGGCACATGAAGATGATGTTGCCGAAAACATCAATATTGATCACGTCAACGCCGCTTATCTGCCGGACATCACTCTCCACGCCCGCATCCGTGCGACCGATAATCTGGCCGATCTGGGGAGATGTGGTGCCATTCTGGCGGTTGCACCCGCCCAGCATTTGCGCGGGGTTCTGAAACAGTTCGCACCCTATGCAACCGAAGCCCTTCCCATATTGCTCTGTGCCAAGGGCATCGAACAATCTTCCTTGAAACTGATGACAGAAGTGCTCGCCGAGGAAATCCCGTCGGCCATACCGGCGGTCTTGTCCGGGCCCAGCTTCGCCATAGACGTGGCCAAAGGACTGCCCACAGCCGTCACGCTTGCCACCCGGTACAAATCGCTGGGCCATGCCTTGATGGAAGCTATCGGTACGCCGCGCTTCCGGCCCTACTGGTCAGGCGACCTCATCGGCGCCGAGGTCGGCGGTGCGGTCAAGAATGTGCTCGCCATAGCCTGCGGTATTGTTGAAGGCCGCGAACTTGGAAAATCAGCTCATGCCGCACTCATTTCACGCGGCTTTGCTGAAATGACACGGCTGGCGGTGGCCATGGGGGCGGAACGGGAAACCCTGTCCGGCCTGTGCGGTCTGGGAGATCTCGTTCTCACCTGTTCCTCGCCACAATCGCGCAACATGTCGTGCGGCATGGCGCTAGGACGCGGCGAAACACTGGATAGCGTCTTGTCAGCCCGGAAAGCAGTTACCGAAGGAGTCTCTTCGGCACCGGCGATTGTCGCGCTGGCCGAAAAGCACGGAGTGGACATGCCGATTTGTGAAGCCATGAACGCCATACTGGCCGGCAAAGTCAGCGTCGATGCTGCTATGGAACGGCTCTTGTCCCGCCCCTTTACGGTGGAGGGCGACTAGATGGCCTATGTCATCCGCGCCATCGACCGGCCGGGCGCGCCCGATGTCCGGAGCGCCAATCGGGAGGCGCATATCGCCTTTCTCGGAGCCGCCGGAGACCGGTTGTTGCTGGCCGGACCGCTCTTGTCGGAAACGGGGGACATGGCCGGTAGCCTGCTCGTCGTCGAGATGAATTCCATGGCAGAGGTAGCAGACTGGCTGGCCAATGATCCTTATTCCAGGGCAGGGCTCTTCGAGGCGGTCGAGATCTCCGCCTTCAAACCCGTCATTTCCAACTTCAAGTCAGACTGATGGACTTGCCGCCATCCGGAACCGTTCTCGGACGGCTGAGCGATCTGCCCGATCCGGGGGGCCGGGAAGCCGGATGGGAGGCAACCCCACTATTCCTGGTTCGAAAGGGCAGTGATGTCCGCTGTTTCGTGAACATCTGTCCGCATGCCGGCCGCGCCCTGTCCTTGCCGGATGGCCGGGTCTTTGTGCACAAGGGTGAATATATTCTCTGTCCGGTCCATGGCGCGACCTTCGAGCTTCTGTCCGGCACTTGTACAGGCGGCCCGGCTGGGGATCCGCTTACAGCGGTTCCGGTCCGGCTTGTGGGCGATGTTATCTGCGCCGCTTAATCGGAGCGCATCATGCGGACCTCATCACTCACGGTTTGACGGCCTGTCATTCCTCCCAGTGTGACAAACCCGCCATTCCACTCGATCAGGCCACGGTGGTCCATTGTCGCTGATGAGTGTGGCAGGACGAGGCGGTCGATATCGCCCTCGCTGATCTGCATCATCAGGCTGACGGGCCCGGCGGCCGCACCATCATATCCTATGCCGTTGTAATTATAGGGGTTGACCGCCCCACCCATGATCACGAACCGGCCCGTCTCAAGCGATCCGGTCATCGCGGCCCGATAGCGCGCCGCACCGGGCAAGCTGGCGGTATTCCAGGTAATATCTGTCAGATCGCCGGGATTGATCTCTCCTGTCCAGCAGGCTTCGTAGAGTTCGAAAGTGCGGCGGGCATCGGCTGAGACGGGTGGGACCACCTCCACTCCGCCGCAGATCAGCAGGCGATTGTCCAGAATAGCGCCCGCATGCCCGAAAACGGGTGATCCGGGCCAGCTTGTGGCCGTGAACCATCGGTCTTCAGCTGTATCAAAGACCTGTACCGCGGTGACATTGTCGTGATCATGCCAGCCGGATACGAGATAGACATAGCGATCAGCGTAGACGAGCGCGGCACTGTCATCGACCGGAACCGGAATATCTGCCATCTGCGCATACTCCCCGCTTTGCGGATCGAACCGCCAGACTTCGGGCGTTGACCGTTCGGACCCGTCTTCTGCAACGGTATAACCGCCGAAAACATAGATCTGATTGCCTGCCGTCACCGCAATCGCAGCGAGGCGGCCAATCCCGTCCGGCAGGCCGTCCATTTCCCGGCACTCTCCCGCCTCGAGATCACAGGCATAGGCATCTGCTGTCACGCTCTGCCAGGTCTTTCCGGCGTGCATTCCGGCAAAAGAATAGGCCATCACCCGGCCCTCGACGGCCGCGGCGGCAACCGCATTATTGCTCACGGCTTCCGGTAGATGCGCCAGTGTTTGAATACCGGGCTCAGGCGATGACGGGCTGCAAGTTGCCAGGAAGGCGGCTCCGAGCAGGACGGTCATCTTTCCTTCAAGGCTAGTCATTGGCCCGGAAGAAGGCGGTCGCATCGGTGATCAGAGAATCACGGGCGGCCATGGTGATGGTTTCGCCCTTTTCCGGTGTTGCCTGTGCCGGATCGGAGCCTATGCGGCCGTCCGGGAAGGTTTTCCGGTAATCGTCAGCATCCGCAAAATCGCCTTCAGGCGCGATCTTCGGTGTCATCTCGACGTGTTTGACTGACTCCGGATATCCGAAATAGGTCACGGCCACTTCCGAGGCGGTGGCGTGCGAGCCATCTCCGACAGGAAAAATGGCGCTGCAGACTTTCATCACGCCTGGCAAATCCCACCAGTTGCGGCTCTGAAGCCGGTAAGGGCAGGACTCGCCAGCCAGCGACCAGCTGGAATAACTCTCGGCGATGGCCGCTTGGATGGTCGGCACATTGCCGCCATGGCCATTGAGAAAATAGATCCGTTCAAAGCCATGCCGGACGAGGCTGTCGATCCAGTCCTGAAGCGCGGCAATCATGGTCGAGGGTCGCAGAGTGATAGTCCCCGTAAAGCCCAGATGGTGCTGCGCAATCCCGACATTGAAGGTCGGCGCGATGAGCAAATCAGAGGTTTTGCTGGCTTCATGTGCGATGATTTCCGGACACAGCGCATCGGTTCCCAGAAGGCCATTGGGGCCATGTTGCTCGGTGGATCCGATGGGAATGATAATGCCCTTTGAATGGTCCAGATAAGCCTCGACCTCCTGCCAGGAGGATTGGTGCAACAACATGGCGATACCCCTTCATATAATTACAGAAAGGGCTACGCGTCACATCTGCCCTTGGCAAGCGGTTCAGTTCAGTCACCGGGGCACACACTCCAATGTTCACGAAACTGTGCACGCCGTACGGCTTGTGAAAGTACGAAATTCGGAGAGGATGCGGCCAAGAAATCCGGGGCCAATTCATGAGAATTGCAATTTCATTGATAGCACTGCTTGCCGTGGCTGCGTGTTCCGCCGCCGAAAATCCTTACGCGGAGGCCACAGGATCTGGCGAACCGGCCTTGCATATCGTCACCGCCGTCAATGATACTGGCCGCCCGGAAGCCGACATGCAGCGCGATGCGGGGCGTCATCCTGCGGAAATACTGACCTTTGCTGGCGTGCAGCCGGGTTGGCGCGTGGCGGATCTGGGTGCGGGCAGCGGATACTATTCCCGAATTCTCTCCAGCGCGGTCGGCATGGAGGGCGAGGTCATATCCGAGAATATGGATTGGCTCGTCGAGAGCTTTCCGGCCACCGATGAGGCCATTATCGCTCTGGCCGGAGAGCGGGACAATGTCATCCGGCTTGTCTCCCCGGTACCATCCATTCTCGAGGGCTATGACAACGAGCTGGATGCTGTTTTCATGATGCTGATCTATCATGATCAGGCATGGCAACAGGACGGTGTTGCAATGCCGTCCCGGGAGGACCGGATTGCCATGAACCGCTCCATATTTAACGCATTGAGGCCGGGCGGCGTCTTCCTTGTTGTTGACCACAGCGCCGAAGAGGGCACGGGGGATTCTGTGGTCGGAGACTATCACCGGATTGATGAGGCTTTCGTGCGCGAAGAGATTGAGACGGCTGGATTTTATCTGGTTGGAGAATCCGGCATCCTGTCCAACCCGGAGGATCCGCGGACAATTTCCGTTTTTGACGCATCTATCCGCGGCAGTACTGACCGGTTTGCGCTTTTATACCGGAAACCGCTTTGAGTGCGAATTCGGGTATGATAATATCCAAAAGCGAGCTGCGTTAGACCGGCAGGTCAGACACGGTTAAGCAAGGATCGGGCGGCCGTCGCTATGCAGATGAGCCGCCCGTTCGCACGTCTGGAACCGGTTTTCAGACATTCTCGACGATGAAGATGCCATCAGTATTCGCGCCGGGGGCCTTGACGATGGCCGGACCCAAGGCTTTCAAAAAGCGCTCGTCACCCTTGTTCGCTTTCACCGCCAGTGACGGTTTTTCCTTCTGGAACACCGCATAAGCACACAGATCGGCAGCCTGGATCAGCAGGTTTCGCCTTGAATCCTGATGTTGCGGCAGCTCTATAACATGCTTCAGTGGCTTGTTGTGTATCCGGGTTTTTCTGCGGAACCATCCATAGGTTTCGGTGACTGGCCGCTCCCGCCGCAAGGCGCGCACCAGCTTGTCGAGCTGGGCGCTTTGGGTCCGGTCTGCGACGACAAAGCCTTGAGCTCCGCTATCGCGCCCGCGGCCACCGGCGCGGGCCAGAAATCCATCAAAAAGCCCGAGCTGAGCCGACCATCCCGCCCGGAAGACATCGGTTTCGGGCGGCAAGTTTTTCTTGCGGACAGCAGAAAGAATGACCCGCACCGATTTGATGCCGGCAATGCCTTTCAGCGCCGCCTCGATCAGGGCCACGCGCCGCGCGGCATCCCCGGGCCCCTTCCGCATGATCATCGAGCCACGCAATTCATCACTTGCCTTCAGCCCGTATTGCGCACCCAAATCCTTGCGCAGATCGACCATGGTCTGTTCGATCTCTGTCCATTTTCCGGACGGCGCGATCAACCCGGCCAGCACGAAAACCGGGCTCGATCCCGGTTCCCGGCCGGTATCCCCGGACTCATCGACATACATCAGATACATGGACAGCCACCCCTCAGGCCACAAATTATAGTTAACACATATCACGAGGCTGACGGAAGCTGGCTCGCCTCACGCGGGAAGGTTATGGTGACAAAATGGCACTCTGGAGCTCTTTGAAAAGCGTAACCGCGCCCGCCCGGGCCTTTCTGCAGCGCCGCTGGGCCCCTGTGGCAGCAATGGCCGTCATCATTGCCACAATCCTGTACGTCATCACCGATCCTGATGGCCTGGTGCGGGGCGGTAGCTCCTTGTCCAATGCTGAAGCCGCTTCATTGGCGCAAGGGGTCGCCGCACATCTGGAAATTGCCTCACTGGCCCAGGGCGGTGATTTTCATGACAATACTGATCTGGAACAGGTGACGGCCCGGCTGGCCCGGTCCGGTGACCGCGACGTCTTACGTGCGCTTGCCGATCTGAATACTGGCGATATGGAGACCGCTTTCGCAGCGCTCGAGGACAGCGCGCAAGACCTTGGGCACCGGGACCCGGCGGCGGCTGCAGGGCTCTGGTTTGCCATCGGCGTGCTGGCAGAGGCGATCGATCCGCAACGCGCCATCACCGCCTATGAAAACGCGCTCGAACGGGCGCCGGACGATCCCCGGACCCTCGACCGTCTCGGCGGCGTTCATCTCGACCAGGGTGATGATGATCGGGCCGAAGCCCTGATTCAAAACGCGCTGGCTTTGGCCATCGCGGCAGAGAGCGAACCAGAACAGGCCCGCATCCAGTCGAGTCTGGGCGCGTTGGCTTGGAGGCGTGGCAATTTTGAAGCCGCAGACGGCCATTATGCCCGGTCACTGGAACTGGCCGATCTCAATGGTGACCTGGTTCAATCCGCCCGACAGCTTGGCAATCGCGGCCTGATCGCCACAACGCGCGGTGATACCGCGAGTGCGGAGACTTATTACGACAGAGCTTACCGTCTCATGGAAGCGGCCGAAGACATACTTGGCAAGGCTATGGCGCGTAATAATCTGGCAAATATTTACCTGCAGCGCGGCGAGCTTGACCGTGCCAAAGACATGTATCGTCTGACACTCGCCGAGCTTGAGGCCGCCGGTCAGCCACAACTGGCATCAATGACCATGGCCAGTCTGGGCAATGTTGCGGAATCGCGACGCGATCTGGAAGCTGCCGGCCGGTTATACGAGCGCAGTCTCAATCAGGCCCGGCAGCACCAATATATCCGAGCCATCGAACGCGCCGCCCGCAACGCAGGCTGGATGGCCCTGCGGCGGGGCGATCATGACCGCGCGCGTGTCTTTGCCGAAGCAGCACTGGCGGCAGCCGAGCGCATACCGGACCCGGCTAGCGAAGCCGACGTTCTGATCCTCTCGGTCGGCATTGCCGCCTCGGCTCAGGACGATGAGCTGGCTCGCGCACACGCCGCCCGCGCTTTCGGGATTATTGATCAACGTGGCGTCCCGCCGGACACGCGCGCCTATCTGCATGACGCGCTGGCGCTTTCTGCCTTTTTTGCCGGAGATTATAGTGAAGCGGAACGTCAGGCGACACAGGCGCGGACCTTTTATGAAGAGGCCGGACAGATCCCCGCCATGGCCGAACAGGAATTACGTCTGGCGACGCTGGCCTTCCGCCGCGAAGCACAGGATGAAGGCTGCAACTGGCTGGAAGCCGCCGAGGTTAATTACGGGCGTTTTGGCTTCATTTCCGAGGCCAATCGCATGGTCGACCGCCGTGAGTCAGAAGGCTGTCCACCGCGTGAGACTGGCGGGCAGGGCGATGGGTCACACACACCGGATTAGGAACAGATTTCCCACGGCCCCATATCCAGATGGAAATGGTCGGCATGGGCATCGTTATATTCGGGGCCTAGAACGCCTGTGAATATCTCGCACGACCGGTCGCGTATTTCGGTCAGGAAAGCCGCATCAGCACCGCCATTGTCCCAGCGGTGAACGCCGACAATGCGGCCATCCGACAGCCGGAAGCCGGACACATCAATCGCATTCGCTCCGGCATGTTGCGACCAGCGCCCTGCTTGAGAGGCGTATTCCCGGCGGCAATTATAGGTGCCGTAATGCAGGATTTCCTCGACTTCGGCATCCAGGTGGCGTGCGGCGGCCGGCGCGACGATCTCGCGCTCCCAGATATAGAGCGCCGCGGCAAGAGCGCAGGAAGCCACTGGTGGTTCAGGATCGGCATAATCCAGATTGGAGCTGGCGATTTGCACCCCTGCCTGCCAGCGGCATTCCGGCGTCGGTGAACGGGGCGTGACATTCTCATAGCTCATATTTGAGCCATCAAGCGCGGCGAGACAGGCCTCGGGATCATCCCGCAAGGCGCGGATATGTTCGGAGGTAAACAGCCGGATTGGTTCTTCCAGATTGGCCTCGCCCCAGGCTTTCCCGCCATCCGGCATCTGCTCGATGTAGAAAAATACGCCCAGCACGCCCAGCAGGGCAAAGATCAGGATCGATCCACGCAGGGCGATTTGTACAGGCAGGCTGCTGCCCCCCCAGACATCAGGTCGGAGTCTGGCCGCCTTCTGGCGAGTGGTATTCCGGTCAGGTTTTGACATGTCGGTCTGGTTTAAAGCGGTGCTTTTTGGCCATTTTCAGGCACGACCATACCGTAGATCAGACTGTCACGCACGCCGATATGGGTCGACCAATTGCCTTTCAGCCGCCCTTCATAGATGAGGCCAAGCTTTTCGATCAGCTTGATCGACGCTGCATTTTCGGGATCCACATCCGCATAGATGCGGCGGAAGCCCCGTACATGGACCGCATGTTCGATCAGTCTAGAGGCCGCTTCAAAGGCAAGGCCGTGTCCCTGGGCATCCGGCCGGAACATGAATCCGATCTCGGCCTGATTGCCGGCCTTGTCCATGAGGATGACCCAGCCCAGCGCTTTTCCGGGCGCATCCTTGCGCTCGGCCGCCCAGCACTGACAGTGTTCGCCCGGCGCATTCCAGGCCAGATAGTCATGAACCTCGTCAACCGTCTCCATCGGTCCGCGCGACCAGTATGTCATGTTGGTATCATCCGAGAGCGCCGGAAAAAGCGCTTCGGCATCGTCCTGCCGGATCGGCCGCAGGACAAGGCGTGCAGTCTCGTAAACGGGCACCGGATGGGCGGCCTTGCGCTCGGCCAGCGCGTCATCGGTCAGAGTCAGCACGATTTCCGGAAACCGCTCCGCGATACAGGCCTGCATGGTCTTGAAGCAATCCATTGAGAAGAAATCATGGCGGTCGAAACACGCCTTGCGGACCTCTTCGGACGGCCAGCGGGCATAGGACCAGAACAGGCCATCGTCGCCTTTATGCAGGCGCGCGCCATAGGACGCGCAGGTCTTGTGGATCAGCCTTGTGCCCTCCACCCAGGCCGCCCGGAAAGTGTGTTCCGTGCCCGGCATCAGTCTCCAGCGGTACAGGACGGCGGAGGTCATGCCGGTTTGCGCTGGCTCGCCCGCAAGCGTTCGCTTTCGGATTTAAGCTGCCCGCACGCCGCAAAGATATCACGTCCGCGCGGCGTGCGGATCGGCGAGGCATATCCCGCCCGGTTCACGATCTCGGCAAACGTCTCGATCGTCTCCCAGTCCGAGCATTCATAGGGGCTGTTGGGCCAGGGATTGAACGGGATGAGATTGATCTTTGAGGGCACGCCCTTGAGCAGATTGACCAGCGCGCGAGCCTCGGCGGGCGTGTCATTCACGCCTTTCAGCATGACATATTCGAAGGTCACGCGGTTGGAGTTGTTAAGCCCCGGATAGGCCCGGATCGCATTCATCAGCTCGGCAATCGGGTATTTTTTATTCAGTGGTACCAGCTCATTGCGCAGATCATCATTCGTGGCGTGCAGCGAGATCGCCAGCATGGCCCGCGTGCGCATTCCCAGCTCGGTGATTTTCGGCACCACGCCCGAGGTCGAGACGGTCATCCGGCGGCGGCCAATCGCCATGCCATCCCCGTCGGACATGATATCGATCGCATCGGAAACCGCATCCAGATTATAGAGCGGCTCACCCATACCCATGAAGACGATATTGGTGATCTGGCGGTTTTCGTTCGAGGTCGGCCATTCATCAAGATCGTCGCGGGCAATGATCACCTGCGCGGCTATTTCCTGTGCTGTCAGATTCCGCACCAGCTTTTGAGTGCCGGTATGACAGAAGGTGCAATTGAGCGTGCAGCCGACCTGGCTGGAAACGCACAACGCCCCTGACCGGCCGACATCGGGAATGAACACTGTTTCACATTCCACACCGGGCGCGAGGCGGATCAGATATTTCCGCGTGCCGTCTACTGAAACAAGGCGCTCCACGATTTCCGGGCGGGACAGTGCATACTTTTCCGCCAGAACCGCGCGTTGCTCCTTTGCAATATTCGTCATCGCCTCGAAATCGGTGACGCCGTGATGATGCACCCAGCGCCAGACCTGTTCGGCGCGCATTTTCGCCTTGCGGTCCTCGACGCCGGCCGCCTTCATCGCCTCCAGCATTTGCGGACGTGTCAGACCGGCGAGGGAGCGCGGACCGGCCTCCTGTCTGGCGGAGGGATCATATATGTTCAGGGCAATACTCATGGGAGCGCGGACATAATGCATATTGGCTGCAAAAGCGAGAGGGGCGGGCCCGGCACGCGGCTTGCAGCACGGGATCATGGAACAAGAAAGCGGAAGCCTGTCCATGTCCAGCATTCTCGTCATCGACCATAATCGTGCCAGCCTCGCCGTTGCCCGTGCCCTTTCCGGAATGGGGCATAGAATTGTCGCAGGCGTTTCCGGTTATTGCGATTATGCCAATCTGTCCCGATTTGTTGCCGAGACCCTTCCTGTTGCCGATACGGCAGACCATCCGGACAGGGCCATGTCAGACATCGCCGCGCTGTGCGCCCGGCGCACGGACATTCGTGGCATTTTTGCCGTCGATGAAACCGGCACACGCCTGCTCGCGCAGCGCCGGAAGGAACTGCCGCGCCAGTTGTGTGTCTATGCCGCCCGTCCGGAAAATGTTCTGCAAACCGTCCACAAGGACGCAATGTCGGGGATTGCTGAAATGGCAGGCCTGCCAGTGGCCCCCCGTATCACCGCGGGAAATTTCACCGAGCTGAAGGCGGCCGTCCGCGAGATCGGTTTTCCGCTCGTTGTAAGGGCGGTTGAAAGCAATCATGACCTGTATGGCCGCAAAGCCTTAGTCTGCCACGATCAGCAGGCTTTCGCCACTATTGCAACAGATTGGCCCCGGGAAGATCATCAACAATTGATGGTGCAGCGTTACAATGCCGGATACCGCCACAATGTCTGCTGGGTCGCAGCGGAGGGAAAACTGCATTCTGCGATCGAGATGAAAGTGCTCAAAACCACCACGGGTGGCCGGGATGGTTATGGCACGCTGGTCGAAACGGCAGAGCCTCATCCGAAACTGAGATATTGGTCGCACCGGCTGGCGGAGGCTTTGTCCTATCATGGTATGGGGTCGCCACAATTCCTTGTGGATCCGGTTACAGGCGACATCACATTCCTCGAATTCAATCCGCGCCTGGATGCCAATATCAGGCTGGCGGAATCGGTCATGCCCTATATTGAAACAGCGGCGCGGCTCGCCGAGGGCGGGACACTTGATTTTTCTTCGGACCCCTGGACCTATCAGCGCGGCAAGCGTCTTTTCTGGGCCAAGGGAGAAAACCAGACACTGAAAACCCTGAATGCCGAGGCGCGGTACCGGGAGTTGCTGGCGCGCGCTGCGATGATGCCGGTTCACAGCCTCACTTCCGTTCATGCTCTTTTCAGCTGGGATGATCCGATGCCCGCACTGGCCAGCCATCTCAATCCGCTGATCAGCCGGTCTCCGGGCTTGGTACGGGAACATTTCATTCCGGCGGTTC
>PFFX01000082.1 GCA_002783385.1 Rhodobacterales bacterium CG15_BIG_FIL_POST_REV_8_21_14_020_59_13
GGGCCGGTCATGCAGAAGACGTTCAGTTTATTTCCGTCGGGGTCACGGAAATACCCCGCGTAGAAATTGTCCGACCGTGCACCGGCCGGGCCTTCATCCTGTGCGCCCAGCTCCATCGCCAGATTGTAGATCTCGTCAACCTTTTCCGGGCTGTCGACCATGAGCGCCGCCATGACGCCATTACCGACCGTGGCCGGTTTGCCATCGAACGGCTTGGTCAGGCCGATGCCGGCGCCGCCGTTCGGCTTGCCCCAGGCGATGAAGGTGTCGGATTCCATCATGCGTCCGACGCCCAGAGCGCCGCACAGCTTGTCGTAGAACGCGGCACCCTTTTCAAGGTCGTTGGTTCCAAGTGTGACATAACCCAGCATTTGAATGTTCCCCCTATGTTCTGATGGTCCCAATCTATCGAAAACGCAACGGCTTGCAAGCGGAATTCGATGAGCCTCTGAGTCAGCCAGGCCGCGCACGCATCTGGAAGCGGGACACGATTTCGACCAGTGCAACGGGCACAGCGTGACCGGCCAGCCCCACTGTCCACCAGATCGTCGCCCACTTCATCACGAAGGCCCCGACCGACAGATTGATGGCCAGAAAAACCACCATGCCCATCAGATAGCCGACGAGGTGAATCAGGAAAGACAGGCGCAAGCCTGACGCCACTTCCGTATAGCGCTGCTGCACAATTTCGTCGGCCTCTGTTTCGGGATCAATGCACAGCGCTATCGCTTCGACGTTGAAGGCGGCGGCGATGGCCATGATCGTGTCACGCGAGGCCTGTTCGCCATTCTCGATACGCTGCACCGTACGGATGCCAACGCCAGCCAAATCGGCCAGATGTTCCTGCGACCAGTGACGCTCCTCGCGCCAGCGTTTGATTTTTGCGGAGTCCGTTTTGAAAGCCATTTCATTTACCTCGTTGTGGATTTGTAATCGGAGGGCGGCAGAAAGCCAAAATCCGCCTTCGCCCGCCACGCCAGCATTGCGTCAGCAGCACGCCAGTCCCACGCCAGACACCCGCCAGCGGCCCGCCGCCGAGGCAGGCTCGGGCGCATTTGCAGGCGTCTGCGATAATCTGTGGATAGCCCGGCGATTCCGGGTGCGATCAATTTACGCGAATCGCTAGAGTATGGCCTCGAAAGGATCGCGCCATGGCCAATGCAGAGAGACTGGATGATTTCCGCCCCAACCGTTCCGGGGGATCGGACGTGGAGGCCGCCTATCTTGATCTGCTGGAAGACATCCTCGCCAATGGCGAACGGCAGGATGACCGCACCGGCGTCGGCACGCTGTCGGTTTTCGGCCGTCAATTGCGCTGCGATCTGTCGAAAGGCTTTCCGCTTCTGACCACCAAGAAAGTACATTTCAAATCCATCGCCATCGAGCTGTTCTGGTTTCTGCGCGGCGACACCAATGTCCGCTGGCTTCAGGAACGTGGCGTGAAAATCTGGGATGAATGGGCGGATGAAAATGGTGATCTCGGCCCGGTTTACGGAAAGCAGTGGCGGCGCTGGGAAGGCCCGGACGGCACCGAGATTGACCAGCTGACCAATATCATCGAGCAGATCCGGAACAATCCCGCCTCACGCCGCCTGATCGTCTCCGGCTGGAACCCGGCGGATGTGCCCAATATGGCGCTGCCGCCCTGTCACACGCTTTATCAGTTCCATGTCTCGAACGGGAAACTTTCCTGCCAGCTCTATCAGCGCTCGGCGGACATGTTCCTGGGCGTGCCGTTCAACATCGCCTCCTACGCGCTGCTGACCCATCTGGTGGCACAGGTCTGTGGCCTGGAGGTGGGCGAATACATCCACACCTTTGGCGATGCCCACATCTATACCAACCATATGGATCAGGTGCGCGAGCAATTGTCCCGCACACCGCGCGCCCTGCCGAAACTGGTGATCAATCCGGACAGGAAAGACCTGTTCGCGTTCGAATACGAGGACATTGCCATCGAGGGCTATGATCCGCATCAGCGCATTTCCGCACCGGTGGCAGTTTGACAACCTATGGGAGAGCTGTCATTTCTATTTTGCATCAGCTTTGTCCATTCTGGTGATAGATGCCAACGACCGCCCAGGAATTCCGAGATCTAGCCGTAATGCATGCGGATGATGCAAAATTGCTTCTGGATTCGGGACGATTTTCAAATGCCTATCATTTGGGCGGCTACTCGATAGAATGTGCTTTGAAAGCTGTCTTATGCCGCCAGTTCGCGGCCGAGTCGTTGCCCGACAAGGGACTTGTACAGGCTGCCTACACGCATAATTTGACGGAATTAGCGTCGCTGGCCGGGTTGGCGAAAGCATTGAAGCAATCCAAGGAAAATGAGAATTTTTCTGTGAATTGGAGTATCGTGTCTTCATGGTCGGAAGCGAGCCGCTACCAGCCCGCGAGTGAACCTGAGGCTCTTGACCTGATCTGTGCAATCGACGGTGACGATGGGATTTTGGAATGGATAAAGAGTCACTGGCAGTGAGTGAGATCGAAGTCGGCAAGAAGCTGGCACATGCGATGGATCAATCGAACATCGCATTCGATGCCGCCCTTTGGCTATACGAGGGCGACTCTCAAGGTTGGAAATATATCGTCGTGCCTCATCAAGAAGATCAGGAACGCAAAGCGTTCCTTCTTGAATTATCCAAGCTGATTAATCGCGATGTACGCGATTTCGATATCGGCGACATCAGACTGCTCGACAAAAATAAGCCAATTATCAATGCGCTGAGCAAGTTGATCCGGGTTGATGGAATCGGCGGCATTCGAGCGTCCCGCAATACGATTGATGGCCAGTATGTAGACGACGCCTATATCTACAGAATGGCGATCAATTAGTGGCCAGCATAAGTTTCGTCGTCGCCGTCGCCAGAAATGGCGTCATCGGGGTGGAGGGCGATCTGCCCTGGCGGTTGAAGACGGATCTCGCCCTGTTCAAGAAAAACACGCTGGGCAAGCCGGTCATCATGGGCCGCAAGACCTGGGAAAGCCTGCCTTTCCGGCCTTTGCCCAAACGCCTCAACATTGTTGTCACGCGTCAGCCCGGCTATACTGCCGGGGGTGCCGTCGTGGCCGCAGACCCCGTGGCCGCACTCGACGAAGCCCGCAGACAGGCGCGCATTGATGGCGTGGACGAGGTCTGTATTATTGGCGGCGCACAGATCTATGCGGAAACCCGCCAGCGGGCCGATCGCATCTATCTGACCGAGGTCGATGCCGAGCCGGAGGGCGATGCCCGGCTGGCCCCGTTCGATCCGGTAAAGTGGCGGGAGGTGCATTGCGAAGCCTTCCCGGCGGGTGAAAAAGACGATCATGCTTTCACCTTCCGCGTCCTTGAACGGCGGTAAGGGGGATTCGCAGCGCACCTGTTTCGCTTGAAACAAAAGCCAAAGGCGTCCACATACACGCGCAAGACTGATCTTGACGGAGGAATGCTCCTAAATGCCTTGGAATGATAATGCAGGTGGAGGCGGCGGTGGCCCTTGGGGCTCCGGCGGAAATGGCGACAGGAACCGGAATAATCCCTGGGGACAGAATGGCGGCGGCGGTGGTGGCCGCGGCGGTCAGGAACCCCCGGATCTCGATGAACTGGTCGGAAAACTGCAGGACGGACTGCGCGGCCTCTTTGGCGGCGGCGGTGGCTCCGGCGGTTCCGGCGGCGGCAAATCCGGCGGCAAGGGCGGAGGCATTTTCGGTGCCATCATTGTCGCTGCTGCCATCGGCTTTGCGGTCATTATCTGGCCGGGTCAGGCTGTTTATCAGGTGCAACCTTCGGAAGTCGGTGTGGTCATGCGTTTCGGCGAATATGTTCGTACCGCACCGCCGGGCCTGAATCTGAAAATGCCGTGGCCGGTCGAGAGTGTCGAAATGCCCAACGTCACGGAAACCCGCACGATCTCTGTCGGCAATAACAATATCGCTGAAAGCCAGATGTTGACGCGCGACGGAAACATTGTCGACATTGCTTTCGAGGTGCAGTGGCGCGTCGATATAGCGAATATCTCTGATTTCGTCTTCAATGTCCGCGATCCGGAAGCCGCTGTTCGTGCTGTTGCCGAGAGTGCGATGCGCGAAGTGGCCGGCACCTCGGATCTGGTTCCGATCATTACCACAGCCCGGGGGGAAGTCTCCCAACGGGCCCGGGAAATCATGCAGCAATCTCTCAACGATTATGAAGCCGGCATACAGGTGCTTCAGGTCAATCTCGAGCGATCACAGGCCCCACAGGCCGTGATTGATGCGTTCCGCGATGTTGATTCCGCAGCACAGGACGCCGAGCGGGCACGATTGAACGCCACCGCTCACGCCAACCGGGTCATCCCGCAAGCCCGAGGCACGGCAGCCCAGACCATTCAGGCCGCAACCGCCTACCGGGACTCGGTGATTGCCGAAGCCCAGGGTGATGCCGACCGTTTCGTGGCGATCTACCAGGAATATGCTGCGGCACCGGATGTGACCCGCCGGCGTATGTATCTGGAAACCATGGAACGGGTGCTCGGAAATTCCGAGCTGATCATCCTCGACGAGCAGGGTGGGGCGGTCCCCTATCTGCCGCTTGACCAGCTTGGCCGCAACCGTACGCAGGGAGGTCAGTAATGGGCCGTCTAATATCCACACTGATCATTGTGATCGGGATCGCAGGCGCAATTGTGCTGTCCCAGAGCCTGTTTGTCGTCAATGAGCGCCAGAGCGCACTGATCCTGCAATTCGGGGATCCGGTCGGGGTCGTCAACGAACTGGGCGCTGACAATGCCGGTCTGCATTTCAAAACGCCCTTCATCACCCAGGTCACCTATTTCGACCGCCGGAATATCGAATTCGATATGTTGCCGGAGGAAATCCAGGCCGCTGATCAGCAACGGCTGGTCGTTGATGCCTTCCTGCGTTACCGGATTTCCAACCCGTTGCGGTTCTATCAGACCGTCCGTGATGAACAGGGTGTGCGGGGCCGTCTTCGTTCGATCATGAATGACAGCCTGCGTGGTGTTATCGCGTCCATTCCCTCGGAAGATGTGATTTCCGGACAACGATCCGAGCTTATGGACCGGGTGCAGCAGGCTGTAGAAGCCCAGGTGCGGACCCAGGATCTCGGCATTGACGTCATTGATGTGCGGATTCTGCGGGCCGACCTTCCCTCCACGATTGCCGACCGGGTTTTTCAGCGCATGCGTTCCGAACGTGAGCAACAAGCGGCGGCGATCCGGGCTCAGGGCGAACAGGCAGCCCAGGAAATCCGCGCCGAAGCGGACCGTGATGCCCGCATCATCGAGGCCGAAGCCCGCGCGGATGCCCAGCGCCTGCGCGGTGATGGTGATGCTCAGCGGAATGCGATCTATGCGCAAGCCTATAATCGTGATGCTGAGTTCTTTGCCTTCTATCGCTCCATGCTGGCTTATGAGGAAGCGGTGCGAAGCGGTACGCCGATCATTATTCCGCCGGACTCGGAATTCTTCGAGTATTTCCGCCGGGAGCGGGGCAATAATTAGAGCTCGGTCATGCTGATCTACATCCTGCTGGGTGTAGGGCTGGCACTGGCGGTGGAAGGCTTTGTCTATGCCGCTGCGCCGGGAAGCATGAAGCGCATGATGGCGGAAGTTCTGAACAGCCCGGACGGTGCCCTGCGCATCGCCGGGTTGCTGGCTTTGGCAGTGGGCGTGGCGATTGTGGCGGTGGCGCGCCATCTCGGCGCAGCATGACTTTTTCATCATATTCCTGACGAATTTGTCAGCCAGCTTGCCCCGTATGGCACTTCGCGGCATGACTGTGCCGTCCGGACCCTTCAGGAGCTTTGTATGCGTTACCTCGCCGTCTTTCTGTCATTGATCTTCCTGACCGGCACGGTGGTGGCGCAGAGTTTTCCCGCGCAAGGATTCGCGGACCTGAACGACCGTCTTGCGCCTGCGGTCGTCAATATTTCCTCCGCCCAGCGGCTGGGAGACAATGAAGGCAATATGCCAGCCTTCCCGGAAGGCTCGCCACTCGAACGATTCAATGAACTTTTTGGCGACGCGCCCCGCATCGCCAATTCGCTGGGCTCCGGTTTCATCATCGACCCCAGCGGCACTGTCGTGACCAACAATCACGTCATTGAAAACGGCGATGAAATCGAAGTGACACTGACCGACGGGCGAACCCTGCCCACAACGCTCATCGGTCGCGACCCGGTGACCGATCTGGCTGTGCTGCAAATCCAGTCAGCCAACGAGAATTTTCCTTATGTCTCTTTTGGCGATTCCGACACCGCCCGTGTCGGCGACTGGGTCATCGCCATTGGCAACCCGTTCGGCCTTGGCGGGTCGCTCACCGCAGGTGTCGTATCAGCGCGCGGCCGCGATGTGGGCGGCCGGTATGACGATTACATCCAGTCTGATGTCTCGATCAACACGGGCAATTCCGGCGGCCCGCTGTTCAATCTCGACGGGGATGTCATCGGCATCAACACGCTGATCTATTCCCCGACCGGTGCCAGTGTTGGCATCAGCTTCTCGATTCCGTCCGCTATTGCCGAACGCGTGGTTGGGCAATTGATCGAATTTGGCGAAACCCGCCGCGGCTGGCTTGGCGTCAGTGTCCAGAATGTCGATTCCGACCTGGCAGAAAGCCTGAGTCTGGCGTCTCCGCGTGGCGCGTTGGTCCGCCGGGTCATTCCGAATGGCCCGGCAGCCTTGGCTGGCCTGCAGGAAGGTGACCTCGTGCTCCGCTATGACACGTTTGAAATTGCTGATGACCGCATGTTCTCGCGTCTTGTGGCGGAGACAGAAATCGGGCGGCGCGTCCGCATGCAGATCCAGCGGCGCGGTCAGCCTTTGTCGGTGATCGCGGCTGTGCAGCAACTGACCGAGGTACGTCCAGAAAACCGCACAGTCCGCACTGCGCCCGTCAATGAAGCCAATGAAACCGTAATGTTCGGCCTCACCATGGCCGAGCTAGATACGGCGTCCCGCCGGCGTTTCCGGGTGCATCCCGATGCCGAAGGTGTGCTGATCGTGGCTGTTGATCCGCTCAGCGATGCCGCCGCCAAGGCGCGTCCGGGCGATGTCATCACCGAAATTGCCTACACACCGGTCGAGACGCTGGCCGAAGCCGTCAGCGTGCTCAATGGGTATGAAGCCGGGGAGGTGGTATTATTCCAGCTTAATCGCGGCGGGCAATTCGTCTTCCAGTCCATCCGCCGGTGATTACAGAGACCTCTCCCGTCATATTGCTGGCAGGACCAACCGCGTCTGGAAAAACCGCGCTGGCAGTCAGGCTGGCCAAGGCGCTGAATGGCGAGATCATCAACGCCGATTCCATGCAGATCTATGCTGATCTGGAAATCCTGTCGGCCCGTCCCGGCAAAGCGGAACAGGGCGGCATAGCTCACCATTTGTTCGGCACCGTTGATGCCGCTGAAAGAGCCTCTACCGGATGGTGGGCGGCGGCGGCGATGGAGCAGATAGACGCCATTCGCGGCCGCGGACGGCGGCCCATTATCGTGGGCGGCACCGGTCTGTATTTCAATGCCCTGGTCAAAGGCCTCGCGGCCATGCCGGAAATATCTGACCGCACACGTCAATCGGCTGATGACATCGAGGCGCAGGGCGCTGAAGCCTTGCGCGAGCAGGCGATGGCGTTCGATCCGGAGGCCACCGGACGGATCAAACCGGCCGATCTGCAAAGGCTCCGGCGGGTGGTCGAGATCGGCCTCGAAACCGGCCAGCCCATTTCGGCATTTCAGGCAAGAACAACGCCCCTCCTGCCAGAATGCGGCTGGACCGGCCTTGTCATTGAACTGGAGCGGCAATGGCTTTATCAGCGCATCGAAGCGCGCTTTGACACGATGATGGATCAGGGCGCTCTGGATGAGGTCCGCACCCTTGCGGAACGCGGGCTGGACCGTACATTGCCCGCCATGAAGGCGCTGGGCGTTCCACCCTTGATGGCCTTTCTTGCGGGCACGATGGACAGGGAAACCGCCATTGTACAGGCCAAACAGGACACACGGCGCTATGCGAAAAGGCAAATGACGTGGTTTCGTAACCAGATGCCCGGCTGGAAACGCCTTGCCGGTTCGCCAGCCCCGATATCTGATGAAGACGTGATTTCCCTTCTGCGCACTACCGGCATCACCAATCGTCCGGCAGAGCGTGAAGCCGAAGAATAGCCCTGCTTGCTTGCCACTTGGCGCGAATTGGCTAGGTTTGCGGCGTTGCAATACAAGCGGAGCGCGAGTCGATGGCATTCAAGCCAGTCAAGGAACGGCCATACGGGGATCCCAAATCGGTGGTCGCGGCGCTTTTTGAGGAAGCAGGCGGCGTTCCGGTGGTCATGGAATTGCTGGAGCTCTCGCGAACCCGTGTTTATGCTCTAGCCGATCCCGATGCGAGCAACGAGATTTCCTATTCCCGCGTTGCTCGGTTGACGGAAGCCACCGGTGCGGCATCCGCGGCAAAGGACCTGGCCTATCTCGCAGGCGGCATATTCATGCCTCTGGACCAAGCTGATGATGACAACTGGTTGTCTCTGGCCGGTGAGGCGAGCCGCAAGCATGCGCATAACATCACGGCGCTGATGGATTCCCTGAGTGAAACCGAACGCTCACCGGGCGAGATAGATGAACAGGAAGCCCGCGAAATCCTGAGGGTCCTGGATCAACAGCTCACAGTGCTGGCACGCCAACGCTCAAAACTGGCGCGCATCGCCAATGGCGAGCGTGATCCGTCGGCGCGCCTCACCGGTGATAAGGATTGATCCAGTTTTTGGGCGTGATATGCGGTGCCGCAAAATAGCCGGACCCATAAAGCAATGAAGCGCTTTCTACATTTCATCCTGAATATGGACGTCCGGGCCCAACGGGCGGTACTGGTCTCCTTCGCGCTACTGACATCTGTGGGCATGGTGTTTCTGTTCGGGCGCCTGTTTCTGGATGCCAGCACCGAAAATCTAGGTCAGGTGTTCGAGGCGGCTGCCAGCCAGTGGTATGCGCTGCCGCTGACCATCATCATCTACATCATCCTTTCCTTCATCGGTGCGCCGCAATTTGTCTTGATGGCAGCGACAATGCTGGCTTTCGGTCCGGTCTATGGTTTTGCCTATTCCTGGATCGCGACGGCGTTCTCGGCGTCGGTCAATTTCTGGATGGGGCGCAGTTTCGGGGCCGGTCTTCTGGAACGGTTTGGTGGTGAATGGATGAACCGCGCGGCAGGATTTGTCGGCCGCAACGGGTTGATCGCCAGCGCCCTCGTCCGAATTGTGCCTTCGGGACCTTTTATCGTTGTGAACATGGCCTTCGGCGCGTCGAAAACACCCTACTGGGCGTTTATTCTGGGGGCGATGCTGGGAACGGCGCCCAAAATCCTTGTCGTCGGCCTGACCGGGCAAAGCCTGCTGACCGCACTGTCGGGCGAAAATCTGCTTTATGCGGCTGGATTGCTGATCCTTGCTCTCGGTGTTTGGCTCACGATAATGCTGGCCGCGCGCCGCCGTTTGCCGGCTCATGAGGAAACCGACGAAGAGACTTGACCTGTGGCTGCATCGCCGCGCTTGCATTCCGCGCTGCACCATCGCACAAGAGAGTTTCTTGAAAATTTGATCGCCCGTCAGGTGATCGCAACATGAACGCGCGCCCATGTTCAATAGCCTCTTCGGACTGCTTTCTGCTGACATCGCCATCGATCTCGGGACCGCCAACACACTTGTCTATGTCAAGGGCCGGGGTGTGGTGCTTAACGAGCCATCAGTGGTCGCCTACAAGATCGAAAAAGGCCGCAAACACGTCCAGGCGGTAGGCGCTGAAGCCAAGATGATGCTGGGCAAAACGCCAGGCAATGTCGAGGCCATACGCCCGATGCGGGACGGTGTCATCGCCGATTTCGATGTGGCCGAGGAAATGATCCGCTATTTCGTCCGCAAGGTGCACAACCGGCAGAGTTTCGTGTCGCCACAGGTCGTCATCTGCGTGCCATCGGGCGCCACCGCAGTTGAACGCCGTGCGATTCATGAATCGGCCCGGCTGGCCGGTGCCCGCAAGGTCTATCTGATTGATGAGCCTATGGCGGCTGCCGTGGGGGCAGGGCTTCCGATTGACGAGCCGACCGGCTCCATGATTGTTGATATCGGCGGTGGCACGACCGAAGTGGCCGTGATGTCGCTCTCCGGGATCGTCTATTCACGCTCGGTGCGGGTCGGTGGCGACAAGATGGATGAAGCCATCATCAATTATATCCGCCGCTCGGCGAATTTGCTGATCGGCGAAACCTCAGCCGAGCGCATCAAGAAGGAAATCGGCTCCGCCATGCCACCGCCGAAAGGCGAGGGGCTGACCCTGGAGATCAAGGGCCGGGATCTGATGAATGGCGTGCCGCGTGAAATCGCCGTCACCGAAGCGATGATCGCCGATGCGCTATCCGAACCCGTGGAACAGATCGTCGAGGCGGTCAAACAGGCGCTCGAAGCCACGCCACCCGAACTGGCCGCGGATATTGTCGACAAAGGCATCGTGCTGACCGGAGGCGGGGCTCTGCTCCGCAATCTGGACACCGAACTGCGCGAGCGCACCGGACTGCCCGTCAGCCTGGCAGATGAGCCTTTGTCCTGTGTGGTGATGGGCTGCGGTAAAGCAGTAGAAAATCTTAGGCTCTGGCGGCCTATCCTGTCTGAGGCAGTATAAGCCCGGGCTCAAATCAAAAGGAGTGTCGCCTTGTCGATCGGCGGATCTTCCAGGCGCAGGGATGAAAGCGGAGTCCGCTTTTCGCGCACCTTCACGGTCGCGCTCTTTCTCATATCCATTGTTCTGGTTGCGTTCGACCGGCCGCAAGCCAGGTCCCCCGCTCTGGCCAGCCTCCGGGCCGGGATTACCGATTTGGCTGCCCCTGTTCTGGATCTCGTCGCGGCACCGGTTCGTGGCCTCAGCAATATCGGCCCCTATTGGCGCAATCAGGCGCATTTGGCCGAGGAAAACGCCGATCTCCGCCAACGTTTGAACGAGACCCGTTATTGGCGCGATCTGGCTTTGCAATTGCGCGATCAGCGCGAAGTTTACGAGCAGGCGTTGAGGGTGGAATCTCCGGCCACGCAAAACCGCATCGGCGCCTGGACGCTGGGGGATCCGGATGGGCCCTTTGTGCAGTCCCGCCTGATCGGAGCCGGAACGCGGCAGGGCGTTGATTCCGGAGACCCTGTTCTCAATGTATATGGCCTGATTGGCCGTGTGGTGGAAACCGGCAATGTGTCGTCCCGCGTGCTTTTGCTGACCGATTTGAACAGCCGCATTCCGGTAATGGCGGACCGTTCCAATGCCCGGGCTGTACTGGTGGGCGACAATTCGGACTATCCACGTCTCGACTTCCTGACCCGAAATGCCGGCCTTGAAGATGGCGACCGCATTGTCACCTCCGGAGATGACGGCATCATGCCGCGCGGCCTGCCGGTCGGGCAGGCCCAGCGTGACCGGCAGGGCCGCTGGCGGGTTCGGCTTTATTCCGATCAGGCACCTGTCGATTTTGTCTGGGTGTTTCCGTTCGAACCGGTTCGGCCGCCCGAGCCGGAATCACTTTCGGACGATCAGACGCCTCCGGTGGATACTGCGGCGAACGCAGCAGATGCAGATTCAGATGCTGAACCGGCACCAGCGGGCACGGCGGAAACGTCTGCCGGAGGTGAGCCATGAGATCACACGTTGAAACGCGGCCACCCTATGGCTTGATGGTCTGGACAGTAATCAGCCTGATCCTGTCTCTGGCCTTCTACGCCGCGCCGCTCCGTATCGCGAATGGTCCCGATCTGATGCCCATGCTGCCATTGATGACGTTGTTCATCTGGTCGACGGTCCGGCCACGCTTCATCCCGCCGATCGTGATTTTTATCATCGGCATTTTGAATGATGTGCTGACCGGCGGTGTGCTTGGCGTCTGGGCGCTTGCCTATCTGGTGTCCCTGACGATTGCCCGCTCACGGGATGAGGACGGACCGACACGCGAATTCGGTCCGGTCTGGATCCGTTTTCTCGTTGTTCTGGCGATTGCCATACCTGTCGCTTGGGGAGCGGGAAGCCTGGCGATCGGACACCCTGCCCCTGTGCGGCCCTTGTTGATTGAAGGCGTTGCTTCTGCCTTGATGTTCCCCTTGCTCGCCGTCCTCTTTGTTCGCCGCCGCAGAACGCGCGGCACGTTTGGGTCCTGATGTCATGAAATCGGATCGCCAGGAACAGCAACTGAAATTCACCCGCCGCGCACTGATGATGGGCGCCGGAGGCGCGGCTGTCTTCACCGCGCTTGGCGCGCGCCTCTATCAGATGCAGGTCGTCGAGACCGAGCGTTATCGGGTTCTGTCGGAAGACAATCAGTTCAACTTCCTGCTGACTCCCCCCTCGCGCGGACGCATTCTGGACCGCTTTGGTGTACCGGTTGCGGATAACCGCGACAGCTATCGTGTGGTGATGATTCCTGAACAGGCAGGCGACGCTGAAGAAGCGCTCGACAGGTTGGGCCGTATAATCGAGATCACACCGGAACAGCGTGACCGGATTCTGCGCAATGTCCAACGCGCACCGCGTTTCCGTCCGGTCACAATCCGGGACGATCTGGACTGGGGGAGCTTTGCTGCCATCAACCTGCAAACCCCGGATTTGCCGGGCATTATTCCCGAAGTCGCGGAAATCCGCGATTATCCGTCGGGCACCGCCTTTGCCCATATTCTCGGCTATGTGCAGCCGGCTTCGGAAATAGATGCCGGGAATGATCAGCTCTTGCGTCATCCCGGCTTCCGGATCGGACGCACCGGCGCCGAAGCCGCCCGTGAGGACACGCTGCGCGGGTCAGCCGGATCCCTCAAGGTCGAGGTCAATGCCTTCGGGCGGGTGATCCGGGAATTGCCTGAGCAGTCCAATCCGGCCGTACCCGGCGAAGATGTTCGCCTGACCATTGATGCCGATGTTCAGCGCTTTGCCTAT
Source organism: Rhodobacterales bacterium CG15_BIG_FIL_POST_REV_8_21_14_020_59_13 (assembly GCA_002783385.1). Classification (GTDB taxonomy): domain Bacteria; phylum Pseudomonadota; class Alphaproteobacteria; order Caulobacterales; family Maricaulaceae; genus Hyphobacterium. The sequence goes on from PFFX01000082.1 coordinate 12,929, forward strand.
GAGCGTCTGGATGGTGAAAGCGCCGCTGCGGTGGCCATCGACGTGGAGAGCGGCGATCTGCTCGCGCTCGCATCCACGCCGGGATTTGATCCGAACCTCTTTGTCACCGGCATTTCGCAGACCCAATTCAACGCGCTCAATCAGAATGAATTCCGGCCTCTCTTTAATAAGGCGCTGCAAGGCACATACCCGCCAGCCTCCACCTTCAAGGCCGTCGTCGCACTGGCGGCCCTTGAAGCTGGTGTGATCAACACAACCGAGCGGATAACCTGCACCGGCAGCATAGAGCTGGGGAATCGTACGTTTAACTGTTGGCGCCGCCGGGGCCATGGCCGCGTCAATCTCCGCGATGCCGTAAAGTCGTCCTGCGATGTGTTTTTCTATGAAATGGCGCAACGCCTAGGCATTGACCGGATTGCCAGTGCTGCACGCCAGTTCGGGCTCGGTTCCGCACCGGAGATTGGCCTCGCGGGCGTTTCCCGCGGCATTGTGCCGGACGAGCAGTGGAAGCTCTCGCGCTACGGCCAGCGCTGGTCACAGGGCGAAACGCTGATTACCGCCATCGGGCAGGGCTTCATGCTGGCTTCGCCCCTGCAAATGGCGGTGATGACGGCGCGTCTCGCTTCCGGCCGTTCCGTCAGCCCGCGTCTTTATCTCGATCAACCCGCCGACCAGGGGCAGGAACTGGTTCATGATCCCGCTCATCTGGACATTGTCCGGGATGCCTTGCGCGCTGTGGTGCACGAGCCGGGCGGAACGTCCTATTACTCGCTTGGCGGGCTGGGCGTTGAGGGTGTGGAAATGGCGGGCAAGACCGGGTCTTCTCAGGTTTTTTCCATCTCCGCTGCCGAACGTGAAGCCGGGGTTCGGTCGCAGAGTGAATTACCATGGCGATTGCGCGATCATGGCATGTTCATCTGTTACGCCCCCGCTGACCGCCCCCGCTATGCGGTTGCGACCGTTGTCGAACATGGCGGCGGCGGGTCCCGGGCAGCGGCCCCGCCCGCCCGTGATATATTGCGCTTGCTGATCGAGCGCGATCCGTCGGCAGCGGGTCCATTTGTCCAGAATACACATGGGAGACAGCCCACCTGATGGCCGTTTTTCGAGAAACCGTCCCGCGCACTTTTCAGGAAAAGCTGTTTGAGCTGAACTGGAGTGTCGTGCTCTTGCTCCTTCTGCTCGGCGCAGTCGGGGTCGGCATGTTGTATTCTGCGGCAGAGGGTGCGTGGAATCCTTGGGCCAGCCGCCACTTCATCCGCTTCCTGCCCGGCATCGCCATCATGCTGGTGGTGGCGCTCTTACCGCCCCGTTTCTGGATGGGGATGGCCTATCCGATTTTCCTTGGAGCACTCGCTCTTCTGGTGGGGGTCGAGTTTTTTGGGGAAAGCGTCAATGGCGCGCAGCGCTGGCTCGATATCGGCCCGATACGAATGCAACCCTCAGAAATCATGAAAATTGCGGTGGTATTGGCGCTGGCCCGATTTTATCACGACTTGCCTCCTGAAAAGGTCAATTCAGCCTTCGGACTGCTGGTTCCAGCCTTTCTGATCGGCGCACCCTCCGCACTGATCCTGCATCAGCCCGATCTCGGTACAGCGGTTCTGGTGGTCGTGACGGGGGTGGCAATAGTGTTTCTGGCCGGGCTGAGCTGGCGCATCATAATCGGCGGCGGTATTGCCGCCGCTTTCGCTATTCCCGCCTTCCTGCGCTTCGGGCTGGAAGAGTATCAGAGGCGGCGGATTTTCACCTTTCTCAATCCGGAAGAGGATCCACTGGGGGCGGGCTATCACATTATTCAGTCCAAAATCGCGTTGGGCTCTGGTGGACTGACAGGCCGTGGCTTTATTGAAGGCACACAGACCCAGCTCAACTTCCTTCCGGAAAAGCAGACCGATTTTATCTTCACCATTCTGGGCGAGGAATTCGGTTTCGTGGGCGGGCTGGCCGTCATCGGGATTTATGCGCTGGTGCTGGCCAATACTGTCGCCATCGCGGCGGCGTGCAAGTCAACCTTCCTGCGCCTCACTGTGATGGGTATTGCCACCACATTCGCCCTCTATGTCTTCATCAATATCGGCATGGTGACCGGCCTTTTGCCGGTTGTTGGCGTGCCACTGCCGCTCATCTCCTATGGCGGCACGGTGATGGTGGCCGTGTTGTTCGGTTTCGGCCTCATCCTGGGGGCCCACATCCACCGCAATGCCGAACCGCCGCGCGGTGCGGGCCTTTTCGGATAACGGCTAGAAATTCTTGACCCTTGCGTCAGGATGGGGAAGGGTCCGCGCCGGTTCAGGCGGGAATGTCCGCTGCATTTCTGGGGAGAATTGCCATGGCCGCAGCGGCTCATGCACATTGGTCGTCACGTTTTGGATTCCTGATGGCGGCCATTGGCTCGTCTGTCGGACTGGGAAATTTCTGGCGCTTTCCGTATACGGCCGGCGAAAATGGCGGCGCGGCCTTCGTCCTCATCTATCTCGCCTGTATCCTGCTGATCGGATTTCCGATCCTGATGGCGGAACTGTCCGTTGGCCGTTATGGCCAGAAAAGCGCGATTGGGTCGGTCCAGAAAGTGGCCATGGACAATGGGTCTTCGCGCCTCTGGGCAGCGACCGGTCTTGTCGGTTTGACAGGGGGCATCTTGGTTCTTTGCTTCTATTCAGTCGTGGCTGGCTGGGTGATGGCCTATATTTTCCAGATGTTCGCCGGTAATTTCGCAGGACAGAGTCCGGAAACGGTCGCAGGCGCATTCGATACGTTCTCGGCAGACAGCTATCAGGTCCTCGGCTGGCACACGGCCTTCATGGTAATGACCATTCTGGTTGTAGCACAGGGCGTAACGGGGGGAATCGAACGCGCCGCCTCCATCCTCATGCCGATATTCTTCATCATGTTGATCGGCATGGTGATCTATGCCGGGAGCGTCGGCGATATGGGCGCGGCCATCGGCTATCTCTTCGCCGTCGATTTTTCCGAGGTAAATGGCCAGACCTTTCTTGAAGCGGTTGGGCAGGCCTTTTTCTCTATCGGGCTCGGCTCGGCGATCATGATCACTTACGGCTCATATCTCGACAAGAATGCCAATATCGGACAATCCGCCGGGATTATTTCGGCAGCGGATTCAGCCGTGGCTCTGATCGCGGGCCTTGCGATCTTCCCGTTCGTTTTTGCTTTTTCGATTGAGCCGGCTTCAGGTCCGGGACTGTTCTTCCAGGCACTTCCGGCCGCATTTGCTCAGATGCCGGGCGGCAATATCGTCGGCGGAGCCTTCTTCATTCTGGCTTTGATCGCCGCCCTGACCTCGTCCATTTCTCTGCTGCAAGCGGTTGTCGCATGGATCGAGGAGAATTCCAGCTTCGATAAAAGTACCATCACCTGGATGATGGGCGGCTTTATCTGGTTGGTCGGGGCTGGCGTTGCCTTCTCTTTCCCCTTCTTCGACCTGCTCGATTTCCTGTCGAGCTCCATCGCCCTGCCACTGGCGGGCCTCTTGATGGCGGTCTTCATGGGATGGGTGGTTGATCGGAAAATCGCGCAGGCTCAGTTGTCGCATGCATCGCCGATGCTGTTTGGCTATTTCCGGTTTGTGCTGCGGTTCTTCGCACCCGTGGCGCTAACGCTCATTCTGATTCTCGGGCTGGATTCACGATTTGAATGGGGCATTTCTGTCATGCTGTTTGGCAACTAGCCAAACCGCCGGGCAATATCATCGGTGGCCCTCACCAGCGCGTCCACCGTCCCCGGTTCACCTGCGGAATGCCCGGCATCAAAGACAAACTCCAGCCGGGCATTTTCCTTCCAGGCCCTGGCGATGGCCCAGGCTGCTGCAGGCGGTGTGATCACATCATAGCGTCCCTGCGCGATATAGCCGGGAATGTGCCGGATGCGGTCCATGTTTTCGAGCAACGGGTTCTCGCCCTCGAAAAAGCCCCGGTTCACGAAATAATGGGTCTCGATCCGTGAAATGGCGTCCGCCCGGGCCGGATTGCTCCGCGATGACGGTTCCGGCGACGCAATGGAAATCAGGGAATTCTCCCAATCGGCCCAGGCAATCGCGTCTTCCTGCCGGGCGTTTACATCCTCCTGCATCAGCCGCGCGTGATAGGCGGCCAGAACGTCCTGCTTTTCCTGTTCATCAAGGCGGGAAACAAGATC
>PFFX01000076.1:0-10206 GCA_002783385.1 Rhodobacterales bacterium CG15_BIG_FIL_POST_REV_8_21_14_020_59_13
TTCTTCCCGGAAGGCGCGACAACCGGCGGGACTTTCCTCCTGACACTGGAGGAAAACGAGCGCGCCCTCCGTATCAGCTGGCTGACCGGCCAGACAGAGAGGCTGGAACCTGATGAAATCGAATAGGGCCGGTTTTACTTTGCTGGAAACAGTCGTCGCCATAGCCTTGGCCAGCGCCGGGATCGCCGCTGTCTATCAAGTCTATGCTTCATCCGCCCGCGCCGAACAGGGCGCCAATGAAACCGAAGCTGCAACACGAATCGCCGAATTTCTGCTGCTGACCGCCAATGCAGGCACAACGGGTGAAACCGAGGGCTTCGCCTGGATGATGGAGGCCGCCCCGAATCCGGACTGGGCCGGGCTGGAGACACTGACGCTTCGCCTGACCGCCCCGTCCGGCAGAAAATTCGAACTTCAGCTGGACCGCCCGGCTGCATCGGGGACGACCCGATGAAACGCGGCTTCACCCTGACAGAAATGCTGATTGCACTGGCGTTGACCGCCGTGGCTATCACCATCATTTCCGAAGGCGTGCGCCATACGTTGAATTTCCAGCACCATCTTCAATCCATCCGCGAGCATCGCGAAACCCAAGTGGTGACCCTGGAAGCCATTCGCGCCCGGCTCGAACATCTGGTGCCAGCGAAACGGCTGGGTGAGGCTGAAATCCTGTTCTATGGCCAGCCCCGGCACATGGTTTTTCTCTCTGCCGATCCTGGCTATCCGTCTGCGGCAGGCGTCTATGAATACACGCTGTACCTGACGGGGGGGGAGGACGAAGACAGCGCGCCCGCGCCGCCACAACTCATACTCACACGCCGCCCGCTGACAGACCTCGGTGAATTTGCCCGCCCCTCGCCTGGCGAAACCCGAAGCTGGACCTTGCCGCTAAGTGAGCCTCTGGTTTTCGGTTATGCCGCTGCGGGCGCATCACCCGCCGCGACATGGCAGGATACGGCCAGCTATCCAGCCCTGGTCACGCTCACCGCTGAAGGAAGCATCATTCCAGCCCTGACAGTGCGCTTGCCGCGCGCCAGACAGGGCGCAGAGGACGATCAATCGGCCCGGGAGGCATCGCTATGACATCAAGACGTGGCATGGCCCTGCTCATTGTCGTCGCTTTGCTCGGCATTCTCGCAATGGCAGCGGGCATGACCGCGCTGGCTGCTCGCGTTTCAACCTCAGCCGCTTTCGCCAGTCTCGAACGGCTGGAGCTCAGAACCGCCATCGACAGCGCTGTGGCCCGAACCGCAGTAAAACTTGCCGATGAAGACGAACGTTGGATCGCTGACGGACGCCTTTACGAGATGCGGGCCGGCGATGTCAGCCTGCGCATCCGCGCCTTGGCGGAACCGGCACGCTTTGACCTCAATTCCGGCAATGTCGAAACACTCGCCGCCTTGCTGGAAGAACTGGACGTCTCTACCCTGACAGCGCGGCGTATTGCTGGGGCGATTGCGGACTGGCGGGATACGGACGATGTTACCGGCGACAATGGCGCGGAAGCGGCGGCCTATCGCTCCGGGAACCGGCCGCCGCCGGGCAACCGGCCCTTTATCGCGGTTGAGGAATTCCGACAGGTTCTGGGAGTGGATGCCGCGATTTATGCCGCCGCAGCGCCTTATCTCACCCTCTATGGCGGGGGGGCCGTCGCCGGACGCTATGCTCCGCCGCGCCTGATTGAGGCCACAGGTGTTTCCGCGGGGGATGCCCGGCGTATCCTCACGGCCCGGAATGGAGACCACCGCATTCCGGAAGTCGATGGGTCGGCTCAATTTGACCCGGCCCAACCGTCTGCCTATGCCATTTTCGTTGAGGCGGAAGCCAGCTCCGGTGCGCGTCTATTTCGTGAAATCATCATCAGTTTGCCGGGATCCGGAGGCTTGTATGATACGCTCTCCCGGCATAGCCATGTATTCGGATATGCTGACTTTCTTGATCCGGAGCCTGAGGCTTGACGACATTCCTTGAAGCAATTGGACGCGGGTTCACCACTTGGCGCGATGATGTCGATAGCGCGGCAGCCGAATTACCGGTTATCGGCAGCCTGTTTGCGCGTGATTGGCGCATCCTCCGCTTCGAGACCGGCAAAGTCACCTATACCAATACGGCAGGCGATAGCATCGATATTGCCACGACCGAGGAGACGGCCATTGCCCGCGCTGAAATCGCGCGAATGGGCAAGAAAGGCCCGCTGGTCTTGCGCATCGCCGAACCGCTGGGGTTTTGCCGGACCGCGAGCTTTCCTGTCGCCGCCCGCAAACATCTCGATGAAGCAGTTGAGCTGGCCCTGCCGCGGCTTTCGCCTCTGCCAGCCTCTGACATAGTTTTTGCGGCGGACCTGACGCAGATCGAAGAAAGCAGCGGACGCATCAGCCTGCCAGTATCCATTATCCGCCGCACCACACTTGAAGCAGCGCTTGACCGCGCTGCGTCTCTGGGGCTCGAACCAGCTGCCGTGGATCTGGAAAACGAACGGGATGGCATCGCGCCGGGGTTGGATCTCCGCGATGGGCGGTCCGCCCCCTCCGCCGGCCGGTCAGCCTTTGCTTTCGCCGGTATTGTCTGCGGGATATTTCTGATCGCTACGGTTGGCTTGCTGATCGACCGCACTCTGCGTCTTGATCCCGCCCATGCCGATGCGCACCGGCCCGCCAGCCTCGAAGCACGGCTTGAAGCCGCCATCACTCACGCAGAAGACAAGGCACAATCCGGATCAGCCGTGGCTGCTCTGGCTGACCTTAGCCGCCGGCTTCCCGACGGCGCTTATGTCACCAGCTTTGCCTATGATGAGGGCTCTGTCCGTATTTCCGGCCTGGCCTGGGACGCGGCAGCGGCCTTGCGCGCGCTCGATTCCGCCGAGGAATTCACAAGGGCGGCTTTTGACGGTGCAACCGTGCGCGATGATGAAACCGGGCGCGAGCGCTTTGAACTCACCGCGCGGCATCACCTCTCGCATGCGGACGACGGATCATGACGCCGGATATTCGCCGCTTTTTATCCCTGAGTGCTGCCGGTAGTGTGCTGGTGGCAGTGTTCATCGGTTTTGCCGTGACTTTTACCGGTTGGCTTGGCGTCCAGTCCGGTATCGAAGCGGCCATCGCGGATCAGGCTGTGCCGCTAGCAGCCGATCCGGCGCGGTATCTGTCGCCGGGCGAAAGCCATGCGGTAGCCGGCTCCAATCTTCAAACCCGGCTGAATGAAGCAGCCCGCAATTCCGGCCTGACCACAGGCCGCGTCAACATCTCCCCGGTCGATGCGGGCGATCCCCTTGCCGTCGTACTCGAATTTCAGGCCGAAGGTGAGATGGAAGACATTGCCCGCCTGCTCCACGGGATCGAAACCTCCTTGCCCGCCCTGATTGTCGAAAACGTGCGGTTGACCCCTCTCCGCAATAGCAGCCGGCTGCAGCTCATCGCCACGATCCGTGCGCGCCGCGAACCGGGAGGGAGACCATGAATCCGCGCTCTAACATCCTCATGGGGATCGCGGCGGCCCTGACTGTTCTTGTTATCCTGCGCTACACGGTGTGGAGCGAGGGTGGAAATTCTGTCGTGATCCAGCCTGCGCCGCCGCCAATTACCAATATTGCCATCCGCGAGGAAAGCGGTGATTTCCTGCCGCCGTTCTCCGCCTTTTCAGCGATCCAGGACCGGCCGCTCTTTCGTCCGGATCGGCGGCCTGAACCCGTCATGGTGATAGAAACGCCCGGGCAAACAACTGGCCAGGAAACTCAAAGTGAACCGGAATTTGTGGTGATCGGAACTGTGACTGGCCCCGATGGCGGTGTTGCCACCCTCCGCAGCCAGAATGAAACCCGGCGCGCCTATGTTGGCGATACGGTCGAGGGCTGGCGCGTGGACGCCATCACCGGGTCCGGCATCGAGGTGTCACGAAATGGTGATCGCTTCGCAATGTCGATCGGTGGCCCTGAATAGCCTGCGATTGCGGCGCATTGCAGCACGGGAATGCCAGTCATGGCCGCGCCTGAAGCATTGCAGGCACGGCTTTTCACGCTATGCTGCAATCAGGCGAGGAAGTTACCACTCTCACAGTGGCGTTCAGGGAGTTCAGCATGCACAGAATCCTCATTTCAGCATTGGCGCTATCGGCACTGACCGGAACGGCAGCCTTGGCTGACAATATGTTTCAGAGTGTTGAAACGCTTGCCTTTTCCGGCGGGCAAGGAGACGAGATCAGATTCACTTCGCTGTCGCCAGACGTCATGGAAATGACGGCCGGTGAACGCATCGATCTCAATTTTGGTCCCGGCTATGTCGCCGAGCTTGACCGGATCGACCAGCAAGCCATGGGGGCGCGCACCTGGATTGGCCGCATTGAAGGCGGAGGCGTCCAGGACCGCGTCATCATTTCCGAACTGAACGGATTTACCTTCGGCCGCATCGCCACTGCGGACGGAGTCTGGAATATCATTCCGGGCGGGAATGGCGGTCACCGCATCTTCCAGCACCCGGAAAATGCCGTCCGCGAAAACTGGGGAGATGACGCGATCATCCCCTCCCTGGACAGCGTCATCTCCGAGGCACAGGAACTGACGTCGGAAGGCGCTGAGGACTCGACTGCGGAGGCGTTAGAGGTCGGGTCCAATGGCACCGTCGATCTGATGGTGCTTTATACGCAAAGCATGGTCGATACGTGGGGCTTGGCTGTTGGCGGGCGGGTTCAATATCTGGTCGCCCTGCTGGATCAGGCCTTGATCGACAGCGACACCGGAATGCGTGCGCGGCTCGTCTATCTGGATCAATTGAATGCAAGCGAAACCGCGGGGAACACCCCGACGCTCTACGACTTGCAGGATGGCGCAGGCAGAGGCCTCCCATCGGACAATTCACCGGACGGAGCGGGACAGGATTTCAGTTCGCTGCTCGCCATTCGCGACGCTGTTGGCGCAGATCTGGTTTCCATTATTCGCCGTCACTATAGCGGGTCAGGGACGGTCAACCGATCCGGCAGTTCTTGCGGCGTCGCCTTCGTCAATGGCGGCAGCGCCAAAACGATTGGCCCGGCCAATGCTGTGAATGGAGTCGGCATCGTCAGCGATTTCGTCAACGGCAATGACACCAATCTTCTCGATGGTTACAGCTTCTGTTCCGATTTCACTTTTGCGCATGAGATGGGCCATAATCTCGGCTTCTCCCACAATGTCGAAGACACAACGCCCGGATCGGGTGTTCGCAGTTTTGCCCATGGCCACCGGGTCGATTGTTCATTCACAACCATCATGGCCTATGGCTCCGATGGCGATGTGACCTGTCCGGGCACCGGTCGCAACGAAACGGAAGCGTCTTACTTCTCGAACCCGGATCTGGATTTGTGTGAAGGCGGGGCGGCTTGTGGTATCCCCGATCCGGCACCCGGCAATGAGCAACCCGCAGACAATGCGCGCGCCGCCCGTGAAGAAGGCAAGAATGCCGTCAATTTCCGCGCTGAAGTTCCGCGTGTCGTCTCATCTGTCCTGCCCATCACCCGGTCGGTTCAGAACGGCACATCCGCAACCGCCTTTGCGACGATCATCAATCCGGCATCCAGCGGCTCGACCGCAACCAATTGCGGCCTTCGCCTCGCGGGCTCAGATGCCAGCAGTTTTTCCTACCAGACCACAACGGCAGCAAACGCTCTGAGCGGATCGGCGAATACGCCCATAGACATTGCGGCAGGCGCAGCCCAGAATTTTGTCTTCTCCGTCACATCGGCGTCCGATTTTTTCGACAATGCCAATCAGGTGGGCAGTGTTGTTCCCAGTGGAAATGTTGAAACCGATCTCTTCATCGAGGCCTTCTGTTCGAACCGCCGCTCGGCAGAATATACGCTGGGCCTCAATTCACTGACCTTCCTGTCGCTCGCAACAGCGCCTGCAGATGTCATCGCACTGGCCGCCACGATCAATAATGACGGACGAATCAATGTGCCAACAACCGCGCCATTTGTCGGCGTGGCTTCGGTGGCGATTGCCAATGTCGGCGCTGGCGCAATAATTACCGCCTCTGCAGACACAGGCGGCCGGACAATGGCGATTTCGGAGATCGAGATTTGCGCGACCAATGCGTCTGGCACCTGCATCACCACACGCGGACCCTCGGCAACACTCGCCCTCAACACAAACGCTACTGCGACATATGCTGTTTTCGTGCGCGGAACCGGGGCGGCCATTGCCGAGGATCCGGCCCGCAACCGCATCTTTATCCGCTTCAATGAGGGCAGCGCACCGCGCGGCGCCACCAGTGTCGCCGTCCGGACCCAATAGGTGAAAGCATGCGTGTCTTTTCCAATCTCCTGATCTCTGCTGCCGCAATCGCACTGACATTTTCGCCGGTCGCTCTGGCAGATATCGGCGTCGGTCAGGATGACGGTATCTGGACGGTTACAGCGGCGGGCGAACCGCTCTCAGAGGTGCTGTCCGCTATCCAGACCGAGGCCGGCTTCCGGCTTGTCGGAGCGGACCGGCTGATCGATGATAATCCTGTAACGGCAGACATATCCGGGCCACTTGGTGACGTGCTGGCGAGGCTTCTGGCCGGGTTCGATTATGCGCTGGTTTACGGGGAGACACCCGGGACCAGCGGCGAGCTTCAACGGGTCATCCTGTTATCTGGCCGCGCGGGTGATGCGCCGGACGAAAGTCAGCGTTTGACGGTCGAACGGCTCCCTGGTGCGGTGAGCGAGGAAGACGGCGAGCGTGTCAGCAACCTTCTGGCCCGTCAGGTTCAGCCCCTGATTGAAGCCGAGACCGCTGAAAATGGGTCACAACCGGGTGAAACAATGGCCCTTGCCGCTGCTCCAGCTGCCGCCGGAGATTCAACCACATCAAGCAATGATGATTACGAACTGGATCCGGAAACGCAGGCGGCCCTGGCGGACGCGACCCGCCGTGCACAACAGGATTTGCAGGCATTGGTCAATGCGCTGCAGGCGGCCGAAGACAGCGGCAATTAGGCTTTCACCGGGCAGTAACCGGACGCCCCGGACATCAGTCCGGGATGTTTGTGAAGTCGCCCTCGGGCAGACCCAGTGCCAGAGACACATTCTGAAGCGCCTGCACGGCGGCCCCTTTGAGCAAATTATCCAGCACACTCACCATCACCAGGGAGCGCCCGTCACCCGACAGGCCAAAGCCGCCAATAATCGCGCCGGGCTGGCCCGCAATCATCGCCGGTTCCGGCATGTCTTCAGATATCCGGATCAGCGCCTCGCCCTCGTAGAAATGTAAGTAGCGATCCCGGATGTCAGCCAGCGCCATCGGGGCACTCAGTGTCATGTGGACCGTTGTCATCAGCCCGCTGAAATAAGGCGCGACATGGGGTGTAAACGCCACATCCAAACCAAGCTGGCGGCTCATTTCCCGCTCATGGATGTGACCCGTCAGGGCATAAGGCATCAGATTGTCCTTGAGCGCCGTTATATCATTCTTCCGCGACGGTGTGGTTCCCGCCCCGGAATAGCCTGACACCCCAAATACATGAGCCGGACCCGCGATCATATCCCGGAGCGGAGCCATCGCCAGCTGCCCGCAGGTCGCATAGCAGCCCGGATTGGCAATACGTTTGGCGTTCTTCAAGGCGTCCCGGCCGTAGATTTCCGGCAAGCCATAAATCCATGACGGATCAAACCGTCCGTCAGCCGACAAATCGACCACAATAGTGTTTGCACCGATATGCTCCAGAAAGCCTGCTGCCGCGCCATTGGGCAGAGCGAGGATAATAGCATCCAGATCACGCGCATTCAGAGCCTCGGGCACAACCGCCTCGAACAACAGGCCGGTATCAAATTCCGGTGCTGTGTCGCGCACCTTCTGTCCGGCCAACTCGCGCGAACTGGCCAGGACCAGTTCCATGTCCGCACGGTGCGAGAGCAGGCGCAGGATTTCGCGGCCGGTATGACCACGTCCGCCGATCAGCCCGATGCACGCCGTCATTTTGATGGCTCCAGCGTCTCGGGCAGGGCCGCAATCCTGCGCACCATATCGGGGATACGCGTCAGGTCATTCTCGCCTTTCCAGAAAACCGTCCAGGGCCCGGCTTTCACCGAGCCGTCACATTCCTGGAAATAGAAGCTGTTGACCGGGTTGGCCGATTTCGACCGCCAGTAAAGATGCGGCGCATAGTCAATCATCGCCTGCCAGACGGCGCGCGCAAGACCTTCCCCGCGCGCTTCCTCGAGGACGGCAAACTTGTCGAGATAGGCCGCGCCATCCAGCCGGCTGACCACCGCACCGGCGCGGTAGTTTTCCGTCACGAACAACCGGTCAAAAGCCAGCGCCTCCCAATACCCGGCCACTGGTTTGCGCCCGAAGGAGGAGGCGATCAGCTGCTCCAGCCGCGGCCAGTCAACCGCAGTTTTGTCTGTCGCAGTGATCAGGTTTTCACCACGCCGGATCAATGTTCCCGCGCCGGCGTGGGTGAATAACTCCTGGCTGAGACCTTCCGGCGAGGTGATCGACACCGAGCTGGTGAGCGGCAAATCGTCCAGCAACGCCTGAATCTGATCAATCTTCACGCGCATCCCGCCAGTGATCCATCCGGCAGATATCAGCCGCTCACGATCGCTGGCGAGATTGAGCGTCGAAATCACCTCGCCTTTGTCATCGAGCAACCCGCCTGTCTCGGTCAGGAAAATGATCTTGTAGGGTTGAAGCGTCTTGACCAGAGCCGCCACGGCATGATCGGCATTGATATTGACCAGCCGCCCGTCGCCGGTTTCGCCCAGGCAGGCCAGAACCGGGATTTCCCCGCCCCGCACTGCCGCCTCGACCAGATCCAGATGGACCTCGGAGGGCTCGCCAACGCGGCCATAGACTGCTTCATCCAGCAGATGGGCACCGAACACACCGGCCGGCACGCTCGCGGCCCGGCCTCCGCTTTCGCGGATGGCATCGACAATGGCGATATTGGCAGCGCTGAGCGCCTTGCGAATAACCGGGATGGCTTCCGGAGGTGTCACACGAAGCCCGTCAATACGCTCGCTCCGGATCGCCGCCTGTTCAAGCGCCGCATCCAGTTGTGGCCCGCCGCCATGAACGATGATCGGTGACAGGCCAACCGTCTGAAGGAAAGCCAGCGCAGCCGCCAACCCGTCCAGATCATCGCGGATCACCGCGCCGCCAACCTTCACCACCGCAAAGCGCGACTGGTCCAGCTGCGAAAACCTGTTGAGATAATCACGCACTTCCTTGCCATCGCGCATATGTGATAGCAGGCGGATAATGGTCGAGCGGGTGCCGGTCGCACTCATGACCGGCCATCCCTATCCCGCGCCAGCGCTTCCAGCATGGCTTTCTGGACATGCAGGCGGTTCTCCGCTTCCTCGATACCCAGGAAAGCAGCAGAATCGACCACGCTGTCCGCGATTTTCACATTGCGGCGCATGGGCAGGCAGTGGCTGATTGAGGCGTTATTGGTCAGTGCCATTTTGGCGTCATCCACCATGAAGTCCCGGCCCTTGGCCCGATAAGGGGCCTCACCCTCCCACTTGCCATAGAAAGGCAGCGCGCCCCAGCTTTTCGCATAAACGGCATCAACGCCGGAATAGGCGGCTTCAACATCCGTCATCACGTCAAATGACGTGCCATGCGCAGTACAGCTTGCCTGCGCGGCCGACATATAGCGCTCATCCAGCCGATAGGCCTCATCAGGCACCAGCATCCGCATATTCATGCCGAATTTCGAGGCCATCAGAAGGGCGGAATTGGCTACCGCTGTATTCAGCGGTCTGGGATGTGGAACCCAGGTCAGAAGAAAGGTCTTGTTTTCAACGCGGCCATGTCTTTCCTGCAAGGCAAGCATCATTGCCAACTCCTGACAGGGATGAACGATGGTTTCCATATTGACGATGGGGACCGTCGCGTTCACGGCAAAAGCGGAAATCAACGGATCTTCGCGCTCAGCCTGCCAGTTCTGGAATTTCGGAAAACACCGGATGGCGATCATGTCGACATAGCGCGAAAGCACTTTCGCCGCCTCGACGACATGCTCCTCCGCATCGCCATCCATGACGACACCGTCCGCGAACTCCATCGGCCAGGTCCCGGCGCGGGCATCCAGCACGATGCCTTGGCCGCCCAGTTGGGCAATTCCGATCTCAAACGAGGTCCGGGTTCGAAGCGAAGGATTGAAAAAGACCAGCGCCACAGATTTTCCGGTCAGCGCAGAACTGGACGCTCCGGCTTTTAACGCCCGCGCGCGATCCAGA
>PFFX01000076.1:10224-17008 GCA_002783385.1 Rhodobacterales bacterium CG15_BIG_FIL_POST_REV_8_21_14_020_59_13
TGTTTCCAGTCTTCAGTGGTCAAAAAGTGGCGCATGTCATTTGTCCCGAACAAAAAAGCCCGGCTCGCCGGGCTGTGCCTTCATAACATTTGCGCGCGCGCTTGGAAGCCGACGTTTTCACGACAGCAGCGCAATCCCTGGTGCCTATCAAGACATGTTGATTGGCAGGCCGGATTGCCCCAAAACAGCTGCCCGATATCCGATAGGCTCTCATGTCCGTTCTCGCTGTCATACCGGCCCGCTATGGGTCGACCCGCTTTCCCGGCAAACCGCTGACCAGTATTGCCGGCCGCAAGATGATTGAACGTGTCTGGCGGCATACCTCTGCTGCCACAGGTGTGGATCAGGTCGTGGTCGCCACCGATGACAGGCGCATTGCAGATGCGGTATCGGCGTTTGGTGGCCAAGCCGTCATGACGCCGGAAACCTGCCGCAACGGCACCGAACGCGCCCTCGCAGCGCTGGAAGCGCTGGGCAGTGCGGCAGACATCATCATCAATGTGCAGGGCGATGCTGTGTTGACTCCCCCCTGGGTCATCGGGGCTGTGCCGGTCGTGATGCGCGCGGATGCCACCATCGAAATGGCCACCCCCGCCGTCAGGATGTCGCCGGAAACAGAATCCAGATTCCGGGCTGCAAAAGCGGCTGGCGAGGTCGGCGGCACCACCGTCGTCTTCGATAAAAATATGAAAGCACTATATTTTTCAAAGACCGTTATTCCTTTTCAGCGCAATCCGGAAGCCGGCACACCAACCTGGCAGCATATCGGACTCTATGGCTATCGTGCTGAAACTTTGCGCCGGCTCGTGTCTCTGGAGCCCAGCCCGCTGGAACAGGCCGAAAGCCTGGAACAGTTGCGCGCGCTCGAAAACGGTATTCCGATCCGCATTGTCGAGGTGGATTATCGCGGACGCTCGGCCTGGTCGGTGGATGCGCCGTCAGATGTTGCCGAGGTCGAAGCCATCATCGCCCGCGAAGGCGAGCTCGTCCCATGAGCCTGCTGCTTCTGGCCCGTCACGGAAATACTTTCGGCCCGGCGGACCCGGTTGTCTGGGTCGGCGCAAAAGAAGATCTGCCCCTGGTCAAATCCGGTGAGGCGCAAGCCGCCGCCCTTGGTGAAGCCTTGCGCGCGCAAAGTATCGCCCCGGCCCGGCTTGTTTCCGGCCCGTTGAAGCGGACACGGCGCGCCGCAGTGATCGTGAAAGCCATCACCATGTCGGATGCGGACATTACAATCGATTCCCGCCTGACCGAGATCAACTATGGCCGGTGGGGTGGAAAAACCGACGACGAAATCAATGCCGCCTTCGGTCCAGATGCCATTCCTGACTGGCGTGAGCGGCACATACGGCCTGAAAACGCAGGCTGGTCACCGGATGAGGAAACACTGAAATCCAATGCCCTGGGCGTTCTCGACGACATGAAATCAGGCGCTTTTCCGGCCCTCGTCATGACGTCGAACGGTATTTTGCGATATTTCCATGCCGCCATAGGCTTTAAAGGAGATGCCAAGGTGAAAACCGGTCATGTCTGCGCGGCGCGCCTGACGGAAAACGGCTGGACGCCCCTCTTCTGGAACACCTCCCCGGATGCAATGCCGGAGCTGACATGAGCGGGCCGCTGACCGGCATAAAAGTCATCGAGCTGGCAGGCATCGGCCCCGGTCCGCTGGCCGGGCAATTACTGGCCGATCTGGGCGCTGACGTCATCTCCGTCGACCGCAAGGCCGAGGCACAGCACACCGGGCGTCCGAAAGATGCCAATCGCCGCGGCAAGCGCTCCATTGCGGTCAATCTGAAAGCAGAAGGTGCCAACGGCGTCATTCTGAAGCTGTGTGAAACTGCTGATATCCTGATCGAGGGCTTCCGGCCAGGCGTGGCTGAACGCCTCGGGCTGGGACCGGAAACGGTTCACGCCATCAATCCGGCTTTGGTCTATGGCCGCCTGACCGGATGGGGACAAACCGGACCGCTGGCGGATCGCGCCGGTCACGACATCAATTATATCTCGATCACCGGCGCGCTCGCTGCCATTGGTGAAAAAGGCCGCCCGGTTCCACCACTCAATCTGGTCGGCGATTATGCCGGCGGTTCACTGATGCTGGTTTATGGTGTGATGGCGGCACTGATTTCCGCCAGAGCCACCGGGAAGGGCCAAATTGTCGATGCCGCCATGACGGACGGGTCCGCAGCCATTATGAGCCTCATTCACTCCCTGCGCGCCTCCGGCATCTGGCAGGACAGGCGCGAAGCCAACATCATTGACGGCGGAGCGCCCTTCTATCGCTGTTATGAAACCGCCGATAACGGATTCATGGCGGTCGGCGCCATCGAGCCGCAATTCTTTGCCGAGCTGATCCGCGGGCTGGATCTCGATGAAAGCTGGTGCGCCCGGCAATATGATGCGGCGGGCTGGCCGGACCTGACGGCCGAATTTGAGCGCGTCTTTGCCACCCGGACGCGGGAAGAATGGACAGCACTGTTCGAACCTACCGATGCGTGCGTCTCGCCGGTGCTGGACATGTCCGAAGCCCCCTCCCATCCGCACAATGCAGCCAGACAGACCTTCGTCGAGATTGACGGCTTCCCGCAACCCGCGCCCGCTCCGCGCTTTTCCGGAACAGGCACCGGCATGCCGTCGAGCGCCTTTTTCCAGGGTGAACATACCTGCGCCATCCTGACCGAAGCAGGATATTCTGAAGACGAGATCAGCGCGCTGATCAGTGATAAAAAGGTGCAGTCGGCACAATGAGCGATCAGATTGTCATCATCGGAGCCGGTCAGGCCGGCATCCAGCTGGCCGACAGCCTGCGGCGTGAAGGTCATGAAGGACCGATCACCCTGATCGGCGCAGAAAACGAAGCGCCTTATCAGCGCCCGCCCCTGTCAAAAGCCTTCCTGCTGGATCAATTTGAAGAAAGCCGCCTGCCCTTGCGGCCAGACGCTTTTTACGAGCAGCGCGATATAAAAACGCGCTTCGGCGTGACCGTCACCGCAATGGATCGCGCCCATAAAACCCTCACCCTCGATACAAACGAGACCCGGCCTTACGACAAGCTGGCGCTGTGCCTCGGAGCCAATGTGTTCATTCCTCCGATCCCCGGAGCTGACCTGCCACATGTGATGGCATTACGGACACTGTCAGACTCCAAACGGCTGAAGGACGCCCTCTTCCAGGCCCAGAATGTTGCCGTCATCGGCGGTGGCTTTATCGGTCTGGAAGTCGCCGCATCAGTGCGGAAAATGGGCAAGACGGTGACGATTATCGAAGCTCTCGACCGGGTGATGAAACGCGCTGTCAGCGAGCCTGTCTCGCAGTTTTTCGAGGCGCTGCATCACGAACATGGCAGCACCCTCCTGCTGGAAACACTGACAGAAGAAATCACGCCCGGTGGTGTGCGGCTCAAAAATGGCGGCATGATCGAAGCCGATCTTGTGGTCATGGGGACTGGTGTTGCGCCGTGCCAGGAATTGGCCATGGCTTCGGGCCTGCACTGCGAAAACGGCATCCTGGTCGATGAATATACGCGCACATCCGATCCGGACATCGTCGCCATCGGCGATTGCTCGGCCCATCCCAATTATCTGACCGGACAGATTCTGCGGCTTGAATCCGTTCAGAATGCTATTGATCAGGCCAAGATTGCCGCCAAAACACTGACCGGCGTACTCGCGCCTTACAAGGCCGTGCCATGGTTCTGGTCAGACCAGTTCGACATCAAACTGCAAATGGCCGGCCTATCCAGGGACGCCGATACCGCAGTGACGCGCGGCACCAAGGCGAAAAGAAGTTTCTCCATTTTCTACTTCAAGAGTGGAAAACTGATGGCGGCCGATTCCATCAACGCGCCCGCCGATCACATGGCGGCCCGGCGCATCCTCGCCAATGACGCGCGTTCGCTGACACCGGAACAGGCCGCCGATACCGGCTATGATCTGAAACAGGCCTTCTAGGGTCCTGACCCTAGACTTTCCCAGTCACGGGCAGCAGAGCGCCGGTAATCGCCCGGGCCTCCTCGGACGCCAGAAACAGCATGACCGCGGCCAGATCCTCCGGCTTCACCCAGATTTCGGGATCGGTATCGGGCATGTCCTGCCGGTTTTGCGGCGTATCAATGATGGACGGCAGGACGGCATTCACGGTAACAGCCGTGGATTTCAACTCTTCGGCCAGCGCTTCCGTCAGACGCATCACGCCGGCCTTCGACGCCGCATACGCACCCATCCCCATACCCGCTTTCACGGCCCCGGCAGCGCCGACATTAACGATGCGGCCAGTGGGAGCCGCCTTGAGATAGGGCAGCGCCATTTTGCAGGCCGTCGCCGCCGTTTTCACGTTGATGTCGTAGAGAAAGTCCCAGCTTTCGATAGTCCCGGCTTCCAGCGTTTCCCAGCGGAACCCGCCAGCAATATTGAGCAGCGCATCCAGCCGGCCATGGTCTTCGACAATCGCGTTGAACAGGTCTGCGGCCGTTTCGGCATCAGTAAGATCAATACCGCTACGCTGATCAATGCCGGTGGGGAAAGTCTCGCGCGGTGCATTCGCCCGGTCGATCGCCACCACGGTCCAGCCCTGCTTTTTGGCCAGCCTGACGGCGGCCTCACCCAGAATACCGAACGCGCCCGAAATCGCGATGACCTTGCCAGACATGAAGACCTCCTTTTGTTTGCGCCGGACACTAAAGCATTTTCAGCGACAGTGGGAACCGGCTTCGCGGTTCGAAAATGCGGAAAAGCAAAGGCTGCAGCCTTTTCAATGGCCATGAAATCAGTGAAATAGCTCCAGCGCGAAATCCGTGCGGCAAGCCATACAGCATCGAATGACCCGTTTTGGGCCCGCAGAAAGACATAAATCAGGGGGATGAAGTTTGTCTCCACTCGTGAGAGAATGGAGTCTTGGGACGGGACAGGGAGAATTCAGCATGACCACCGGTTTGAATGGCATCGGCCTGGGTGCCGTCGCATTGGCTTTGATATTGAGCGCTTGCGGAAACCAAGAAGCCCGCACAAATGGCCCGGTCCGCGATGGCATAGAGCTCGCGGATCGATCCGCTTCCGCCCCTCGCCCCGAACCGGAATATCCCGACAGTTTTGATTATCTGCGTTACCGGATTGATGTCTCGGCCGCCCAGCCCGCAGCCTGCTTCGTATTCTCGCAAGCGCTGGACCCCGGAGTGGACTATGCCCCCTATGTCGAACTCGACCCGCCAGCGAATGTCGCTTTGCAGATCGACGGATCCTCTCTCTGTCTCGGTGGTCTGACCTTTGGACAATCTCCTGAGGTCACCCTGCTGGAAGGCTTGCCCTCAGCAGAGGGCGATGTCCTGCAAACAACAGAAACCACCACGATCGAATTTGGGGATCGTCCATCCTATGTCGGATTTTCCGGCGACGGGGTGATTCTGCCGCGGATTGATGCCGATGGCATCCCGATCGAAACAGTCAATGTTGACGAGGTCGAGATCGAAGTCCTGCGTATCACTGACCGCGCGCTGGTCTTCCGTGAAATCACGCAAGGCTATACCGCGTCCGAAAATGAATGGGGCTATCTTTATGGTGAGGACAGCCCGAATGACGTTGGCCGCCTCATCTGGCAAGGCACGATGGACACGTCTGGCGAGGCCAACGCGCCGGTTGTCACCGTCATGCCGCTGGCCGAAACCATCGGCGTACTTGAACCCGGCGCCTATTTCCTGCGTGTCCGCGATGCGGCGGTGGACGAGAATGAAAACCAGCCCGCCCGGTCCGAGCGCTGGTTCATTATCACCGACCTCGCCCTGACCTCCTATGTCGGGCAGGACGGCATTGATGTAACGGTCCGCTCGCTCCAGACCGGACGGCCGGTAGAAGGGGTCGAGATTCAACTCCTCGCCCGGTCCAATGAAATTCTGGCAACGGTCGAGAGTAATGAGAATGGCCGGGTCCGCTTTGATGATCCACTGACCAATGGCACGGACGCGAATGCGCCGCGCCTCCTGACTGCCTATGGTCCGGAGGGCGATTTTGCAGTGCTCGATTTCAACCGCTCTCCGGTCGACCTTTCCGAACACAATATCAACGGGCGGAACACGCCCGTAGGGGCGGACGCATTCCTCTATCTCGATCGCGGCATCTTCCGCCCGGGCGAGACCGTACATGCAACAGCCCTCATCCGTGACCGTGAAGCCAATGCCATTGCTGATCGTGCGGGCAGCTTCATTCTTTACGCCCCCAACGGCATTGAATCCGATCGTTTGCGCTTTGATAACGCGGGGATGGCGGGCGCAATCCAGCATGATTTCGGGATTTCCACCGCCGCCGCCCGCGGCATCTGGCGTCTGGCGCTCGAGCTGGATGGTGTCGGCGTCGTTGGCCGGGCCAGTTTTTCGGTCGAGGATTTTGTGCCGCAGCGCATCGAGCTGGAAATCGAGGCCGACGATACGACGCCGCTGAAAACCAATGAAAGCCGCGGCATCGAAGCCAATGTCCGCTTTCTTTATGGCGCGCCAGGGGCCGGCCTGCCGGTCGAAGGTGAAGTCCGCCTGGAAGTCGACTCCTCACCCTTTGCCGCTTTCTCCGGTTACCGCTTCGGCCTTCATGACAATGCCTTCCAGCAGATCGCCTATGACCTGCCAGATGCCATTACGGATGGTGCGGGCAGAGCCGTATTGGGCCTCAATGCCGGCAATCGTGGCGTTGACGCGACACAGCCCTTGCGGGCCCGTGTCGTTGTCTCCGCCATCGAGCCCGGTGGCCGCCCGGTGCGCGATGATGTCCGCATACCCTATCGGTCGCGTGACCTTTAT
>PFFX01000043.1:0-6627 GCA_002783385.1 Rhodobacterales bacterium CG15_BIG_FIL_POST_REV_8_21_14_020_59_13
TTCCGGGAAGAAACGGACAGAGGCGATGTCGCCGTCAAGTTCCCGGTCCGCGACGGTCGCACGCAATTCAATACCGCGCGACAGATGAAATACGCGTTCGCTGGGCAGAATGGTCAGGGCGCGGGCGCTCACATCCACACGCAACAAGGTATCCCGGCCTGTCAAACGGGCCTCTGTCCGAGCCATGCGGGCCGCCGTTTCGAAGATTTCAACGGAATGGCGCAAGTCCCGCCCGGGCGAGTTCCGGAATAGCATGGGCGCAACGAGCGCGACGGCAAGACCAAGCACGACCAGCGCGACCAGAAGCTCTGTCAGGGTAAATCCTGCGCGGTTACTGGAGGTTCCGGAAGATGTCTGCATCTTCGCCTTCGCCGCCTTCCTCTCCGTCCCGCCCGTAGGTCCCGATCCGGGCCCGTCCCGGACCGATATATTCATAGACATAGGGCCGGCCCCAGGGATCATCAGGAACCTGCTGACCGCCTTCCACAACAAGTGCGGACAGGCCCTGAGCGTTGTCGGGGTAATCACCATTCTCGAGACGATAAAAGCTAATCTGGGTGGAAATACTCTCGATCTGTGCGGCGGCTGCGCTGCTGTTGCCGCGACCGACAAAGCGGAACAGCTGCGGGCCGACCAGTGCCACCAACAGTCCGATGATGACCAGCACCACCATGATTTCGGTCAGCGAATATCCGGAACGGCAGTCTTTCCGGGGCGATGGTTTGTGGCACATTTCAGACCTCTAGAAGTCGATTTCATTGATGCTGACCAGAGCCGACAGAATCGACACGATCACACCGCCGATGGCAATACCGGCGAATACGATAACTGCCGGCTCTATAATACGCGAGACCAACCGGGCATTTTGTTCAAACTGTGTCTCGTAGAATGTGGCAAGGCGCTCGGCCGCGGCTCCGAGATCACCGGCTTCCTCGCCGACCGACAATAATTCGGCGGCCAGGGGCGGCAAGACGTCCGAGGCCTCGACCCGCTCGGAGAAGCCTTTGCCGGTGCGGACTTCCGCGAGAGCTTCGGTGAGGCGGCGGACAGCCCAGCGATTGCCGGCGGCACGAGATGCCAGCCTGAGGGCCGGAACTGCGGAAAGTCCGTTTTTCAGCAGCAGTGACAAAACGCGGCAAAAGCGCGCCGCAATCATCGTCCGCAATGCCGTCCCCAGAATTGGCAGGTTCAACAGCCAGCGGTCATAGGCTTCCCGGAATGCGGGCCTGGTGAGCGCCCAGCGCCAGACAAAAATCAGCACGACAAGGATTGCCAGAAGCCACGGTCCAAAAGTGGCAATCGCATCGGCCGCACCAAATACAAAGGCGGCTTGCGGCGGAACTTCACGGCCGATCTGATCAAACAGGCCCTCAAAACGCGGGATGACAAAGACCAGAAGGCCGGAAATGGCGCCAATCGCCATCACCATCAGAAAGGCCGGATAGGCAAGCGCGCCCTGGATGTTGGCTTTAACAGCTTCACGGCGTTCGCGGGCCTCTGCCAGCTCGCCCAGCGCCTTTCCCAGAGCACCGCCAGCTTCACCCGCCTCGGCGATTTCCGGAAACGGTGAGGGGAAAAGCTCCGGGCGTTTGGCAAAGGCCTCGGAAAGAGATGCGCCATTGCGGACATCCGCCAGCAACATATCGGCGGCCGCTTTCAGCTGCTTTTCTGCGGCGTGACGGGACAGGGCGGCAAGGGCGGGTTCAATGCTGAGACCGGCAGCGGTCAGGACGGACAGTTCGCGTGCCAGCCGCGTTGCCATTTTCCTTGCACGGCCGGAGGCCTGTTTTGGAGGGGCTTCCCGCGCGGGCTGAACACGGATCGGCGTCAGCCCCCTTGCCGCCACGGCGGCGGCGGCACCGGCCTTGTCACCGGCTTCGATGCGGAGAAGCTCTTCACCGCCGTCAGGTCTGATTGCGGATACGGCAAACAGCGCCATCAGATCACACCGAGGACACGATCGACCTCTTCGGCGCTGGTGATACCGGCTTCGATCTTCTCAATGGCATCGTCCCGTATGGACGCCATTTTCTTCCTGCGGGCGAGTTTTTCAATTTCAGACGAGGCCACACCTGGTTTCAGCGCGTCTGACAATTCATCTTTCATATCGACAAATTCAAAGACACCGATACGTCCCAGATAACCGGTTTGCGCGCAATGATCACAGCCCACGGCTTTCCAGGCGGTTTTCAGACCCGCCTGCGGTGATGCCGGTTCGCGGCACTGCGGGCAGAGCTGGCGCACCAGACGCTGGGCCACTGACAGGCGCAGGGTGGAGCGGAGCAGGGCGGGATCCACGCCCATATCAATCAGGCGTGGCGCGGCTCCGGACGCGGTGTTGGTATGGACAGTTGCGAGTACGAGGTGACCGGTCAGGGCCGCATTGACGGCGATCTCGGCAGTCTCGCCATCGCGCAATTCACCAACCACAATGACATCCGGATCATGGCGCAGGATCGATCGCAAGACGCTGGCAAATGTCAGGCCGATCGGCGCATTCACGGCAATCTGGTTGACGCCCTCGATCTGGTATTCGATTGGATCCTCGATCGAGATCAGCTTGCGGTCAGACGTGTTCAGTTGATCCAGCGCGCCGGCGAGCGTGGTCGTCTTGCCCGAACCGGTGGGGCCGGTGACAAGGATCAGGCCGTAAGGCGCGGAGAGATGGGCCGTCAGATGATCGCGTTGTGCCTGTGACAGACCAAGATCGTCCAGCTTCACTTGCGTGTCGCGGTCTTCCAGAAGGCGTATCGTGACGCTTTCACCGTGGGCCGTGGGTGCGGTAGCGACCCGCAAATCCAGCGCGCTGCCGGCTATCGTGACGCGGGCGCGGCCATCCTGCGGGCGGCGGCGTTCAGCGATATCGAGGCTGGCGAGGATCTTTATGCGGCTGGTGATCAGGCGCGTCAGGGCAGCTTTGGGCGAGGGCCGGGTGTGCAGGACCCCATCAATGCGGAAGCGGATGCGCAACCGGTCGCGGAAAGGCTCGACATGAATGTCCGATGCGCGGGATTTGAGAGCGTCTGCAAAAAGGTCATTCACGAGGCGAACAACCGGGGCTTCACTGGCGAGGTCTTTCAGCTCCTCACCATCGCCAAAATCATCTTCGATGGCTTCGGCCAGCCCCTTTTCTGCGCCATAGAGGCGCGCATGGGCCTCCTCGATATCGGCGAATGCGGCGACTTTCAGAGTCACCGACTTTCCGGAGGCCAGACGGACCCCCTCCACCGGCGAAGGATCCGTCGGGTCGGCCACCGCCAGCATGATGGTGTCGTCATCTTCGCTGAGAGGCAGGGCCGCAGAGTCCTGAAGGAATTGCGTGGAAATGCCACCGGCTGTCACGGGTTGAGCCGGAAATCCGGAGCTGCCAATGCGTTCAAGGCCGGAGAAAGCCGCCAATGCATTGGCGATCGCGATATCGGAGGCGGCTCCAAGACGCTTCAGAGAGCGGGCGAGCCTTTCACCAGTTTCGACAGACAGGCGACGTGCGCGGCTGATATCGGCTTCGGACAAGCCTGCAATCGTATTGATCCAGCCAGTGTCCGCCTGCTGATCCATCACACCACCCGGTTTTTCGAAATGGCCCGTAAATGCCGCACGATGATCTCGGGATCGTACTTACCCGTTCGCGCAACCAAATCGCTCCATTCATATAGGCGCGGCATGCCGATTGGATTTGCAGTCAGGACTTCGCGTTTTAGATAGGGGAAGCCTTCGGCAATGAGCTGATCCCAGAAAAAATGACAGGGATTCATCGGTGCGCCCGCATCCGCCAGTTCCAGCATCCGCTCCAGCAAGACGCGATGCGGTTTTGCCAGATTTTCGTCGGTCAATACATCATTTTTACGGACAGTGTGGGCGAATTTCGTGACCTCATCACGGTAGGGAAAGAGGGCGGCACATCTAAGGCCTGCATTCATCAGCTTCCCGGTCAGGCCGATTTCCAGCTTGTTGATGACCCATGATTTGGACTGGACATGCTGCCAGCGAAACCACATTTTACGGACCTTCGAATTCTGCAGCGCGGCCTTGTGGAACAACATGAAATAGCTCTGCAAATGCCAGCATGTATCCCAGCTATCGGTCATGCCCCAGACATTGGCTTTTGAGGAATCCGCTTTGTTCAGGAGCGGGCCCAGGGGCTGGAAGGGGCCGTAAATGCTGTCATTGATGAAAATGGCTGAATTCAGGGCCGCATAATCAGGTACCAGAAGAATGCCGTCGCGGTAGGCACCGAAGTCATAGCCGCGATTGTGGCGCCAGGCGATCAGCGCACAATGAGGCTTGGCCTTTTCGATCTGGTCATCCGGAAATTTCGGGCTGTTGGAAACAAGAATGATGGTGCGGCCGGCGTGCTTCAGTGCGCGCATGTGTTCGATCAGGAAGTCGTGTATGCGGCCTTTGGTATCCCAGGTTACCAGGATGGCGACGTCTTTTGCGTCATTGAGCGTGCCGGTGCCCGCCCAAGTCTCGCGGATCATGGATTTGGAACCAATGATGGCGGCAATGCCCCGGGAAAAGGCCTGCGCGATATAGTCCTTGCGCTCGCGCTGATCAAAAACCCAGCGCCACGGCCATTTGATCCAACGAATATAACGCCGCCAACTCACGCAGATTCCTCCCCGAACCCTGTCTGGGCTTTATGCTTATCGGTTAACTCCTTGATCCGCGACCCCAAATCGCTGCTTTTAGGAATTGCGATCTCGAGCCGATGAATCAGATCCGGCAGAATTTTCGATTTCCGGTCATCGGGAAGCCGCTCAGCGGCCAGCGCAAGATGTAATTCGGCCTCCATCCGGGCATCGCCATCAGCAAGTTCTGCCGAGCGTGCGAACCATTTAACGGCGCTCGCTGCATCAGGTTTGATGTTGAGCGTGAACAGACCGAGCGCGAAGGCCACTGACGCATCAATTTCGGGATCATTGAGTGGCACAGTCAACAAGACCTCGCCGATTGGCCGTGCCTTATTTGTATCCCCGGAATTGAGCGCATGAACCAGCCTTTGCCCGAGGCTTGGCGTACCCGGCCTCAATGCTTTTGCCTTCTGCCTGAAGACGTCCGCCTCGGCGGGGTTGGGCATGCCTTTGGCGGCCAATTCAAACCAGATCGCCGCCTGATCCTTGCGTCCGTCATTTTGCATTTTTTCGCCTATACCGCCGGCGGCATAGGCTTCGCCCGGGTTCAGCGGACGGCTTTCATCCTTCGCGTCTTCCAGCCAACCGCGCACATAGGGCTCGATTGAAGCCACTGTCATGTGCTGACCAGACAGAGCGCCGGCGGCATAGACATGGCAGGCCACCCGTCTCCATTCTGTCAGAACGAGATCTTCGGCCTGGTCCGCGATTGACAGCAAGGCGTGACAGGCGGCAGCCGGATTCTTGGCAGCACTGATTTCGGCTGCGGCCAGCGTGGCCCGCAATCCGGCTTCTTCGGTTTCGCGGCAAGCTGCGTACATGGCGTTGAAAACCGACTGGAGCGTGACCGCAGCGCGTGCGGCGGCCTTGAAGGCGCCTGATGCCTGAGCGGTTTTTCTTTCCTGCTGGTCGACCCGCGCCGAATAATAGAGTGCGATGGCAAGTGAAAAGGGGTGGTTTGCGGCGAATTTACGAAGCTGACGGCGCTGGCCTTTCCCGTCGGGAACAAAGTGTGGTTTGAGACTGTCGGGAACACGAAGATTGATACCATAATCCTCAAGCCAGCGGCGTGCGATACGATCACGGATCACGCGCGCTTCATCCCACTGGCCGGTGTGCACATATTCCTTCAGGAGACGCACCGCGAAAGCTGCAAAGAGTGCATGGTCGCGCCCCAGCGCCTCAAGGCGTCCGGCGAGATAGGATTGCAGGCGTCTGCGGTCCGGGCGGGCACCGAAATCCACCTTGAACGATGCACGTGATGCAGCAGCGTGCAGCGTCGTGCCTTTTTCCTCGATGGAGATATGCGAATACCCGGCGCGGCGAAGCACGGCCTCCAGACCGGTTTTCGAATAGATGACGAGATGATGCCCGGCGGTAATGACGGGCAGAAGGGTTTCGAGGCTCGCCCCTTTTGTCACGACGGAGGCATTCGGTGTGGTCAGCAAGAGGACGCCGTCCGGGGCGAGGGCGGCGGTGAGCGCTGCGATGAAGGCGTCCGGTTCCTTGACGTGTTCGATGACTTCAGATGACAGGACGCGGTCGAAGGATTGATCGGCCAGTTTGTGGTCAGGGCTGAGATATTCGGCAAGGTGGGTATGACCCAAATCCGCCGCGCCTGTCCGGGCGAGAAATGACGGGTCTATATTGGCGGCCTTCCAACCCAGTTCACGGCTCGCGAAATCGACGGAGAAACCATATCCACCGCCAACCTCTAAAAAGGTTCCTACCTCGCTGCGCTCAGCCCAGGCGAGGGGTGCGATCATGGCATCCAGTCCGGCGCCGACTTCCAGATAGAATTTGCGGGCCAGGTCGGCGTCGCGGCGGCTTTCATATTCAAAGACTTCGACATCGGGATAGTGGAGCGTTCCGCAAGCTTCGCACTGGAAGATGTTATAGCGTTCTCGCGGTTTGTAGGGCGGACTGGCGTCGATGCGTTTGGGCATAAGACCGGGCGTCAGGCAGGCCGGGCAAGTCAGTTCGCGCCAGGCAT
>PFFX01000043.1:6657-15974 GCA_002783385.1 Rhodobacterales bacterium CG15_BIG_FIL_POST_REV_8_21_14_020_59_13
ACAAATCAGGCGGCTTTCGATGCAGCTTGCGGCTGGGTCCGATCTGGAGAGACTGCCGGTTGAACACGCAAAATTCCTTCTAGACCAAAGGCTGGATTATGGCGGGCAAACAATATGCCAGATAACAGCCCGCCGCGAGACCCGGGCCGAGCGGGACGGCGGTATCGGCGGTGGCCTTACGGCCCAGTACATGACCGATGAGGACGATAAAAAGCGTAGCGCCCGCGCCCAACAAGACAATCCATGGCAAGGCAAATGGCCCCGCCCAGGCTCCACCAGCGGCCAGAAGTTTGGCATCCCCCAGGCCCAGGCCTTCACGGCCGCGAAGCCGTTTGTAGATTTCGCTGACCGCAGCAAGGCTGGCAAAACCGATGAGTGCAGCGAGACTGTTGAGCCAGAGAAGGTCCAGCCCGCCCGACAGACAGGCGATGACAAGCCCGGCCGGTATCAGGCCCAGCGTGACGACATCCGGCAAGAGGAAGGTGCGGATATCAACCAGTGCACCAAATAGCAGAATCCAGCCGAAAAAGGCCGCGGCGAGTGTCCATCCGTCATCAAAGGCGAGCACTGCGAAGATACCGATAACAAGGGCCACCAGTTCGCCAACAGGATGTACCCACGGAACCGGCGCACAGCAGGCGCGGCATTTTCCGCGCTGGATCAGGAAGCTGACCACAGGGATCAATTCGAGCGGTGAGAGACGCCGGCCGCAAGCATCACAGGACGAACGGCCAGTCGCGATCCTGAGCCAGTCGGGCCAGCTTCGCGAAGACGCGGTCACAAAGCTCCCGATGAAGGGACTTGCCGCCACAAGGAAAACGTCAAGGAAGCCGTTGATCAATTTGTTTCCGGACGCAGGAGTTCCATGCGCTGACGGATCTCGTTGGTGATGGCGGCGGCATCCTCGTCACTGTCGATGACGCGCGGGGTCAGGAAAATCAGCAATTCGGTGCGCGTGGTCGAGATGTTGGTCTGGCTCAACGCATTACCGATGAAAGGAATGCGGGCAATCCCCGGGATACCCTCACGGCCACTGTCGCGGCTTTCATCAATCAGCCCACCCAGAATCACGGTCTGGCCGGAGCGTATGGAAACCGTTGTCGAGAGCGAGCGGGTGGAAATGGTCGGCGTCAGGGAGCTGGCCGAGCCGCTGGCGACGTTGGAGACTTCCTGTTCGATTTCCATCGTCACCATGCCGGTCGAAGAGACGCGGGGCGTGACCGTGAGCAGAACACCTGTGTCGCGAAATTCGACATTGTTGACCACTGGCGAGTCCGGGTTGATCACCGAATTGGACTGGCGCGTGACGATGGGCACTTCATCGCCGACCTGGAAGTTTGCGGTGTGATTGTCTCGCACCAGAACTGTGGGCGACGAAACAACGGTGAGATCCGTCACGCGTGACAAGGCATCCAGCGCCACGCGGGCATTGCCGCCGGTTTCGAGCAGGATGTTGAAGCCGGGGAAGGTCCCGTTTGCATCAAATCCGTTGACGCCAAATCCCCCACGGCTGCTGTCTGCAATACCGTCAACACCGTCGCCTTCGAAAAAGAACTGAACGCCATAGCGCAGCGTGTCGTTCAAGGTGACTTCGGCAATGACCGCCTCAATGACGACCTGAACGGGAGTGCGGTCGATTGATTCCAGTGCGCGCTCGACCAGAGCCTGCCCCGGCTGATCAGCGAGGACGAGGATGGCGTTATTGATGGTGTCGGCGATGACGCGAATACCACCATTGACGTTTTCGCTCTGCGAGGCTCTGCCGGATGAAGACGCGGTGCCGGTTTCCAGATCCGGTGCGACGCCGCCAAGAGCTCCGTCTCCCAGAAGCTCGTTCAGCAAGGCAGCAGTTTCGGTAGCTTCACCATTTTCGAGGAAATAGGCGCGGAGGGTTGACCCGTCGGCACCGCCGATATCCAGCGTCGCAATCCATTGACGCGCCTGATCGAGGAGTTCCCGGCTGGGCGCGATCACCAGAATGGCGTTCAGACGTTCAATACGCTGCAGGCGCAAGGCACCGGCACTGCCTTCGGTCCCGGGCGAATAGATGGACCGGATTTCCTGGATGACATCGTCGGCGCTGGCATTAACCAGCGGCACCATTGCCACCGACATACCCGCCATCCAGTCAACGTCGAAGGCGTCTGCGGCGGCTGCCATATTGCGGCGTTCCGGTGCAGAACCAAGGATCAGGAGGAGATTGCGGGCCGGATCAGCACGCAAGGCCCCGGGGCGCGTGACGACGGATTCCATCAGCGTCCGGATTTCGGTTGCGGAGACATAGCGTAACGGGATGGCGGTAACGCCCCAGCCTGGCTGGCTGGCCGTCGCGAAACGGGCGAGACCGGATGTTTGTGCCTCGCCGGCAGGCATGACGCGGTAAGCCCCATCTGCCACGACCAGTGCGGCATTGTTGATCGAAAGGCTGGCTTCAAACAGGGACAAAAGGCCTTCGCGCGATACGGGCCGCGGCGTATTGACGGTGATGCGCCCCTGAACACGCGGATCAATATTGTAAGGCTCGTCCAGCAAGTCGCCAAAAATCGTTTGTGCGGCTTCATCAACACGTGCATCAACAAAATTGACGGTATAGACCCCGCTGGGCAGGGAATTGGAACTGAGGCGGCCGGGCCGGATCTGGACACCATTGCCATAGCGAACGGTCTCCGTCAGTTCGCGGCCTTGGCGTGCGTCCTGAATGGTCTGGCTGGACTCAGCGCGCCGCTCGCCCTGATTGGTAGCAGGAGTGGTGTCCGGCAGGCGTGACAGTGGTCCCCCGCCGATATCCATCGCTGGCCGCGATGGCGTTTCGCAGGCTGTCAAAGCTGCGAGCAAGACGATCATGGCAAAGTCGCGGGCGATCCTGATACCAGACATATACGCAATCCCTCAAAAATGCAGAGCCCAGTTAAACCGCTGATAGCGTTCCGGCCAAGCGTTTCCTGTCAGTTGCCGGGCTGGCGCGCAGCATTGATCGCGGACTGTGCGGCCTCATAGGCTGCCGTACGTGGGATACGCTGATAATCATATCCAGCATAAAGGGTTAAACGGCGTTCGCGATGGCCGCCCGCCGGAATGCTGATTTCACCCAGCGGTTCAACGGTTGCAAAGTCTGCCAGCAAGCGGTCCCGCTCCCATTCACGCTCGGAAACGATCAGGACGGGACCGAGTTCTCCGTTTTCCAGCGCCCAGACATCTTCGGCATGATTGTGCGGCGCACTGAAGCGTTGCCACATGCGCAAGGGTGTTTCCAGCTGGGGTCCATAGCGCTGCATCTGGTGGAAAATGTTGCGGTCGTCGAAGACCAGCGCGGTGTAGCTGTCTTGTTGTTCGGCTTCCTGAAGGGCGGCGGCGGTTTCCGGCCAGGATTGCAGATGGCGAAGGCCACGAAAAGCGCTGACGCCGCCGGCCAGAGCGGGGTTGATGGAGAGCACGGCCATCACGGCCGAGGCGGATATTCCCAGCACAATAGAGGCAAGCATCACATAGCGCCGCCACACCTGGCCACGCAGCAGAAACAAAACCACCAACAATGATCCGGCGACATAGGCGGACGCGGCCCAGTTGGCATGAGCCCGGCTGATGAAGGATTGCACCAGAACAGAGAGCAGCGCCGGCACGATGAAGAGCGTCAGCAAGCGGTCGATCTGGCGGTCCGGATCCCGCCAATGCCGCCAAGCCTGTATGCAGGCCGCGATGAGCACCGGAAACAGCAGCAGTCCGAAGACGCCGAATTGCCCTGCGAGGAATTCCAGAAACTCGCCGAAATTGAAAAGATTTCCTTGCCAGTTGGCATTGGCGGCGGTGTGCTGGACCGTCGCGAAATCGTGGGAGGCATTCCAGAGGATGTTGGGTGCCCAGATCGCGGCGAGAATTGCCGCTGCCAGTAAGCCCTGAAGCGAGGCAAGCGCGCGGCGGAGAGGCGGGTCAATTACAACTGCCAGCCCGGCTCCTATAAGGAAATAAACGGCGGCATATTTCGCCAGAAAGGCCAGTCCGAGCAATGTCCCAAGGCCAATGGCGCTGAACCAGCGCCCCGGCTGATCGCGGAGCCTGAGCAGCATATATAGGGCACCAGCCCAGAGCGGCAGCAAAAGCGCATCTGTCGAGATGATGCCGGCCGATATGCCAACACCTGGCATGGATAAATAGATTAGCGCCGCCCATGCACCCGCCCAACCAGCTTTCAGATGATGGGCGCTCAGCAGCAGAAAACCCGCTCCCATGGCATGGAAAACCAGCGAGGGCAGGCGGATGGCAAAGTCGGTGTCGCCGAACAGCGTTGTCGATGAGGCGATGACCCAGGCAATGAGGGGCGGTTTTGAAAAGTAACCCCAGTCAAAAGTCTGCGACCAGACCCAGTACTGGGACTCGTCAGGATAAAGTTGTAGCTGTGTGTTTGCGAGCAAGATCAAGCGCGTCAGGGTGATGACCAGAATGGCGGCAAAACCCCACTTCAGGGGTGACAGGGAATCGCGCTGTGATGACCGCTGAGACATGACCGCTTCCTGCCCCAGAGAAGTGTAACATACAAGCCGCACTTTTGCGGAAATGTAAGCCGCGCTCAGAAAGCTCCAATCACGGGCAAATGCCGTCTACGGATATTGCTAACGTGCTTGCGCGCCTGAAATTCTTTTGTCTTTTCAGCTGATTTCACATTCCTGTTACCGGCCTCTTAAATTCGGATTGTGCAGCGCAGCATATCAAGCGCGGACATCGTCACAAATGCGTCGTGAATCAGTCATTGATCCTTTTTGCCGAGGGCGTATTTGCCGCGTCATGTTTCACCGGGAGCAATGATCGCTCTCATTCAGTCGACAAGTGGGGATCGGAAAAACCATGTCATTCTCAAGAAAACTTTCCTACAGCGCAGCCGCTGCTGCCCTGTTCGCACTGGCAGCACCGGCGGCCGTGTATGCGCAGAATACATCATCGCAGATCCGTGGCTCAGTGCTGGCCGAAGACGGCTCCGCTATTAACGGCGCGACCGTCACTATCGTTCACATCCCGTCCGGCACGGTCTCGACGACCTTGACCTCCGGCGACGGCAACTTCTTCCAGTCCGGTCTGCGCGTTGGCGGTCCATACCGCCTCGCCATCCAGGCTGAAGGCTATCAGGCGGATATCATCGAGGACATTCGCCTCGATCCGGGTTCGAACACACCGGTCCGTGCTACACTGCGAGGCGAGCAGGGCGATACGATCGTGGTTCTGGGGCAGCGCATTCAGTCCCTGGACATCAATAATGGTGCAGGTTCGACCTATACCGCCCGTGACATTGCCAACCAGCCGTCCACCAATCGCGACGTGATCTCAACCCTGCTGCGCGACCCGCTCGCCAACTCCAGAGGTGAAGGCAATCTCTCGGTCGCCGGTATCAACCCGCGCTTCAACGCGCTGGCCATTGATGGCGCCCTGCAGCAGGACAACTTTGGTCTGGGTTCAAACACCTATGCGACCAGCCGTTCGCCAATCAACCTTGACGCCATCGAGTCGGCTTCGATTGTGGCTTCAGATTATTCGGTGACAGCTGGTAACTTCACCGGTGGCCTCGTCAATATCGTGACCCGCTCGGGTACCAACGAGTTTGACGGTTCCCTGTTCTATTACCGCTCTGACGAAGATTTCCGCGGCGATGTCGTCAACGGCAATATCGTCGGCAATCCGGCTTTCACAGAGGAAGAATACGGCATTACACTCGGCGGTCCGATCATTGAAGACACGCTTTTCTTCTTCGTATCGTATGACGAGTTTGAATCCGGCTCGAGCACAGATTTCGCCGCTTCGGATGCTGCAAACGGCCGTCAGGCAGGCTTCTACAATGCGCTGAACACACTGGTTCAGAACGAGCTTGGCTTTGACATGGGTGGCCGCCCGACAACCGTATCCAACCCGGTGACGTCGGAACGCTTCCTCGGCCGGCTGGACTGGAATATCAATGATGATCATCGTGCTTCCTTCACCTATCAGAACACCAAAGAAACCGGCACGAGCACCAGTGGAACCGGCTTTGTGTCGTCTTGGTATGACATCCCACTTGAGGTAACGGCTTACACCGGTCAGGTCTTCTCTGATTGGAATGCCAATCTCTCGACCACTTTCCGCGTAAACTATACCGAATTCGACCGTGGCCAGAATTGCCGCGCCGGTGCCGGACGGCCGCATCTCGAATTCCGTCTCAGTGCGGCTGATGTCGCAGGAACAGCTCTGGATGGATTGCTGACCAATACCAGCGAAACCACCTTCGTCGGCGGTTGTGACCGCTTCCGTCATGCCAACGAGTATTATGACACCCGCCTGACCGTGTTCGGTTCTGCGGACTATGCCGCCGGAAACCACGTTCTGACGGTTGGTGGTGAATACGAGCAGTTCGAACTGCGCAATGTGTTCATCCCGTCTTCGAACGGCCGTTTCATCTTCAACAATGTCCAGGACATCATCAACGGCACCGCCCGGATCGAATATGTCAATGTTCCCTCGAACGACGCATCGACCGGCGCTGCGGAGTGGGGCGTTGATCGTTTCACGATCTTTGGTCAGGACACATGGCAAATCCTGCCAGAGCTGGAGCTGCAAGCCGGGTTCCGCTGGGAATTCTTCAGCCAGGACGACACGCCACCCAATGATCCTGCGATCCAGACCAATTTTGGCCAGTCTTCGCAGGAAAACCTGGACGGCCGTGACGTGTTCATGCCGCGTCTCAGCGCCCGCTGGACGCCGTTTGACCGCACGACGGTTTCGGGTGGCTTCGGTCTCTTCTCCGGCGGCAATCCGATGGTCTGGATTTCCAATGCCTTCCAGCAATCGACGGTCTTCACCTCGGCCAATAATGTCACGCTGAACGGTTTCGGAATTCCGCAAAACCTGCTGGACAATGTGGCAAACGGTACCCCGTCCGCCATTGACGGCATTGACCCGAACTTCGAGATCCCGTCCGACTGGCGGGCCTCCATCCGGGTTGATCAGGAGTTTGATGCAGAGCTGGGCGACATGTTCGGTCTGCCGGAATTCTTCAATCTCGGCACCGATTACCGCTTCACTTTCCAGTATCTGTACAACCGCACCAATAACGGCTTCCAGTGGCGCAATCTGGCCCAGACACAGCTGCCGGCTGCTCTGCCGACGGGCGTGGCACCGGATGGACGGACTATCTATGCCGATCTTGATGCACTCGGCATCGGGAACTTCACTCAGCTGACCAATCACTCCGAAGGTGAAAACCACATCTTCACATTCACTCTGGCAAAAGAGTTCGAGAACGGTCTCGGCTTCCAGTGGTCCTATGCCTATCAGGAAGTCGAAATGGGTTCGGAAGGTTCGTCCTCCCGCGGCATTTCGAGCTGGCGTGGTATTGTGGATACGGACCGGAACTTCCCATCGGCCCGGACCTCCATCTACCAGGTCGAGGACCGCTTCGCGCTCAGCTTCTGGTATGAGCGGGAATTCTTCGGCGAGCTGACCACCCGCTTCGATCTGTTTGGCGAAATCACCTCGGGTGCGCCGTTCACCTACACATTCGATATCAACAATTCGAATTCGCTGTTCGGTCGTGCAGGCTTGGGTGAAGGTCCGTTTGACAACAGCCCGCTCTACATCCCGACGGCTGGCGATGCGCGCGTTGTCTATGCCTCGACTTTCGATCAGACGGCTTTCGACGCCCTGATCAACAGCCGTGGCCTGGCCCGTGGTCAAATCCATGAAGTCAACTCTGACTTCGGCCCGTGGAACCAGCAGTGGGATCTGCGCATCCAGCAAGAGCTGGGCAGCCTGCCCTTCGTCGAGGAGTTTGTCGGTGACAACCGCTTCAATCTGGTGGTTGATATCGAGAATGTTCTCAACATGCTGAATGATGAGTGGGGCACGCAGGTCAATGCTCCTGGCTTCGGTCAGGTCGCTCTGGTCCAGGCCGATCTGGTCTCAACGGCTGATGTGGCCGCCAATGGCGTCAATGGTGCCACGGCTCTGACCGGTGACAACATGCGCACGTCCTGTACGACGGCAGGCTCCTGCGTTTACCGTTATAACCGTTACCAGTCGTTCCGTGAGCCAACCGGCTTCCTGAGCACGGGCAGCTCGGTTTACAATATCCGTATCGGCCTGCGTTACGAGTTCTAAGTCCTCGTAACCGGATTAACCGGACACGGATCGGGGCGGCCTTCGGGCCGCCCCTTTTCTTTTGCGCTCAAGCTGCTGGCAGGGGGGCGGGCTTCATGCTAGCGGGAGGTCATGACACACACGGTTTCCATCCCCCACGAATTTGCGCCCCAGGACCGGATTTTCACCTGCTGGCCGGCTGCCCGCGAATTATGGGAAGATGATCTTGAACCGGCACAAGCCGAATTCGCACAGTTTATCCGATTGCTCGCGGGTGGCGGTGAAACTGCCCAGCCGATCACCATTCTAGCCGCAACCCGGCAGGCCGAAGCCTCTGCGAAGTCGGCCCTCGGCAGTCGCTCGACCGTGGTGCGAGCCGCTTATGGCGATGTCTGGGCGCGTGATACCGGGCCGGTTTTCCGGTTGCGGGACGGTCAGATGGAGGCTGTGCAATTCCGCTTCAATGGCTGGGGCGGGAAATATGAATTACCCGGCGATGACGAGGTTGGCGGAGTGATTGCCGGTCTGGCAGGCGTGCCTCTGAAAAAAGTCGATCTCACCTGTGAGGGCGGAGCGCTGGAATTTGACGGTGCGGGCGGGGTTCTGACCACGCGCCAATGTGTGTTGAGCGATTTTCGCAATCCGGATCGCTCGGAAGCCGATGTCGAGGCACTGTTGCGGGAAACGCTGGGCGTTGAGACAATATACTGGATTGATCGGGGTC
Organism: Rhodobacterales bacterium CG15_BIG_FIL_POST_REV_8_21_14_020_59_13; assembly: GCA_002783385.1. Taxonomy (GTDB): domain Bacteria; phylum Pseudomonadota; class Alphaproteobacteria; order Caulobacterales; family Maricaulaceae; genus Hyphobacterium. Next base: position 15,476 of record PFFX01000043.1, read on the forward strand.
TGTATTTTGATCACACGGACGGGCATATCGACAATATCGCCCGCTTTGCCGCTCCCGGCGTTGTGGTCTGCCAGACACCCAACGGAAAGGACGACCCGCAAGCTGATGTTCTGATGGAGATTTCCAGCCAGTTGCGGGCCATGAAGCAGCCGGATGGCACGCCCTTCCGCATCATAGAAATCCCTTCGCCAGGCCGGGTGGAGGGTGAAGACGGCAAGCCGATGCCGGCCTCGCACATGAACTGGGTGGCAGCCTTCAACCGCATCATTTTACCTGTGTATGACGAAAAACCGGGTAAATCGGCGGCCCGGGCCTTGCAAGACGCCCTGCCAGGTAAGAGAGTGTTAACAAGTCCGGCCCGGGCGATCCTTACAGGTGGCGGCGCATTTCACTGCGTAACGTGTAATCTGCCCCGTCATCGTTGAGAGCCATCTCCCGGCTGTAGATATGGGAGAAGGCATGCGCAGCCTGCGTGTTATCATACTGGGTCTGTTGGTCT
>PFFX01000003.1:0-156 GCA_002783385.1 Rhodobacterales bacterium CG15_BIG_FIL_POST_REV_8_21_14_020_59_13
GATTCCGCTGGATGTGGCGTATGAGGATGATCATCTGATCATCGTCAACAAGCCGGCCGGCATGGCGGTGCATCCGGCGGCGGGCAACTGGACCGGCACACTGGTCCATGCCCTGCTGCATCATTGCGCAGGGACGCTGTCCGGCATTGGTGGAGT
>PFFX01000003.1:183-15539 GCA_002783385.1 Rhodobacterales bacterium CG15_BIG_FIL_POST_REV_8_21_14_020_59_13
GGACAAGGATACGTCCGGCCTGCTGGTGGCAGCCAAGTCCGATGCCGCCCATCAGGGGCTTTCCGAACAATTTGCCGCCCACACGGTGGAGCGCGCCTATATCGCCTTTACCCGCTCTTCGCCCGAACCCCGTTCCGGCCGGATCGATACGCGGATTGCGCGTTCGGATACGGACCGCAAGAAAATGGCGGTGGTGAACAAGCAAAACAGCATCGCCGGCAAGCAGGCGGTGACCAATTACCAGACACTGAAATCCTATGGCCGTGAAGGCGGGGCGATGCTGGGCCGGGGGCTGGCGGCGAAAGTGGAATGCCGCCTTGAAACCGGGCGCACCCACCAGATCCGCGTGCACATGGCGCATATCGGCTGTCCGCTGCTGGGCGACCCCGTCTATGGACGGGGCCGCTCGCAGAAGCTGAAGGAGCTGGATGATGGCCGCGCCTTCAAGGATTTCCGCCGCCAGGCCCTGCATGCCCGCCTGCTGGGCTTTCTTCACCCGGTCACGCATGAGCGGTTAAGCTTCGAAGCGGAGATGCCGAAAGACATGCAGCGCCTGGAAGCGTTTCTGGAGACGTTCCAGGCGTTTTCCTGAGTGTCGAGATCGCAAACAAACGCATCATCCTCCGATTTAATCGGAGGATCTCGTGAGGCCCTCAAGCCCCCCGCTTTTGCGGGAGCAGGCAAGACGGGGGGGTGACGGGGTCGTTCATGCTGTCAGGGTTGGCACTTTCCCCTCCCTTTTATGGGGAGGGTCGGCGATCCGTCAGGATCGGCGGGGTGGGGTGATGATGTCAAATGCGCACACACCGCCATCACCAACTTATCCCCGCCCGCTCGACTGCGTCTATAATGCTTTGCACCTCATCCTGATGAGAGGCGGTCTGCAGGTCGTTGGTATATCGGGGGATGAGGGGAATGCCTCGAGTGGTCCGGGCTAACGATCCGGGTCATGAAAGAGCGGCTGCGGGTGCGACGCGTCCTGAAAGGGAAGCGGGCGGACATCGCCTTGCAGGATTGAAGGGTGGAAAGGTCCATCGTCAGGCCATCCTGGCGCGGCCAGTGAAACGGTGGAAACCGGTTGCCCGGTTGGCGAATGCCCATGCAATCCGGCGGGTAGGACGAAATTCCGGTGTGCCTGAAAGACGGTCCGGCAGTTGTAAAACATTCCGCGCGGGAGGCCTTGCGGGCCACCCCATACAAATCCATAGACGGCTTGCGAGTTCCTCCCGCGCCCTCTCTTCATCGCTCAAACCTCGCAGGCATCCCCGGCGGGGATGTTCGGCGTGTCGTGCGTGGTTCGAGGCTTCCTGCCGGGGGCACCTCACCATGAGGTGAGTTTATGCTCGTCACCCTCCGGCTTGACCGGAGGGCCTCCTTAACATCGAGATCGTCCGGTCAGGCCGGACGAAGACGAAAAACATTTGAGGTAAATACCTCATCCTGAGGTGCTCGCGGCAGCGAGCCTCGAAGGAGGGCTCCAGTCATCGACGCCCTTCCCCCTCAAGCGGGGCGAGGGGAAAATACGGGCCCCCGTTTACGGGGGAGAGGGTAATGCCATGCGTTCCGCTCACATGTCATAACTTCGCCGTGAAGCCCTAGTAATCAACGAAAGCAATGCCTAACTAGGCGTGGAGCACGGAGTTTAAGGGGACAAATATGGCGAATGCAATCTCCCTGTCGCTTTCTCCCGAAGAAGGCCTGAATCGTTATCTGACCAACATCCGGAAGTTTCCGATGCTGGAAAAGGACGAGGAATTCATGCTGGCCAAACGCTGGCGCGAGCATGAAGACACGGGTGCGGCAGAGAAGCTGGTCACTTCACATCTGCGCCTGGTGGCGAAAATCGCCATGGGCTATCGCGGCTATGGCCTGCCGATTGCGGAAGTGATTTCCGAGGGCAATGTCGGCCTGATGCAGGCGGTCAAGAAATTCGATCCGGACAAGGGCTTTCGTCTGGCGACCTATGCCATGTGGTGGATCCGCGCCTCGATCCAGGAATATGTCCTGCGCTCCTGGTCGCTCGTGAAAATGGGCACAACTGCGGCCCAGAAAAAACTGTTCTTCAATCTGCGCCGCATGAAATCGAAAATGGCGGCGCTGGAAGATGGCGACATGCGACCCGAGCAGGTCGAGGAAATCGCCACCAAGCTGGGCGTGACCGATGATGACGTCATCAATATGAACCGGCGCCTGTCCGGCCCGGATGCCTCGCTGAATGCGCCCCTCCGGGGTAGTGATGGCGACAACGAATGGCAGGATTGGCTGGAAGACAAGACGGGCGTCTCCCAAGAGGCCGAGCTGGCTGAACATGATGAATTCGATCAGCGCATGGTGCTTTTGCAGGACGCGATGAGCAGCCTCAATGAGCGCGAGCGCGACATCATCCAGCAGCGCAAGCTGACCGACGAGCCCAAGACGCTGGAAGAACTCGCCGATGTTTACAAGGTCAGCCGCGAGCGTATTCGGCAGATTGAGGTCCGCGCGTTTGAAAAATTGCAGCAGGAGATGAAGCGCACTGCTGCTGAAAAAGGTCTCCTCCCCCAGGAGGCGTAGGGCTGCTCGACATCTCCCCCCGCGGGCGCCCTGGGTCCTGCTCCATTATAAATGGAGCAGGACCTAAGTTTTACGGATCTCTCTCGTCTTTCTGACTTTGAACCTCTGACCGGTTTCGAGGAGGGGTCGCGCTTGAATATTCCTGTGGTCAGGGAATTTCAGGACGGCTCTCTGACGAGGCCCAAAGTCAGGCAGAATTGCGCCGCAATATAGCTGATCCAGACCGCCGGTCCGCGCCAGGCGGGGTCGAAACCCTTGAAAAGATCGAGCGCAATCAGCGTGTCGGAACCGACGAATAACAACGCCCCGATGACCGCGATCCACCGCACCTTTGACAGAATGGCGAGCGCAGCCATAACGAGAATGATGCCGTTATAGAGGCTGGCTGGAATGCGCAGATCACCCATGCCGGGCTGGAGCCAGTAAAGCATCAACGCGCCATAGACCAGGATGACAAAGGCCAGCGGCCCCCCCCAAGGGGACCGCACTCCGTCAGCGAGCATTTTCCGAAGAAAGAGCGTAGCATAAAGCAGATGCGCCAGACCGAAGGCGGCAATCCCTAATATCAGGCGTGAGGGTTCCAGCGCCAGCATGGCATCGCCAATGGCGGAAAAAGCCAGGGCCAGCGCCAGGAGATGGGCGCTCCGGCGGGCGGCAAAGACTGCCAGCAGGAGAATGCCGGACGCCTTGAGCGCGACCGTGGCGGGATAGGCAAACGGCAGCCCATAGTCCACCATCAGATAGACGAAAGCCATAAGGGCCGATACGGAGAGAAGAATGATTCCGGACCGGCCCTGTAACATGGCCTATTCGCCTCCGGCTTTGCCAATCACCGGTGCATCCGGGTCTTGCGGACCGCCCGGCTTGCCCGGACCGCGCGGACGGGTGGACCCCTCGCCCAGCTCTCCGGAAAGGAAGCCGGGATAATAAGGCACCCACTCGTCCGAACGCGCCGCAATATAGATATACGGCCCGTCCGGATTGGCGCGGAAATTGGAATCCGTTGCGACAATAAAATAGTCATCGCCGTCGCGGATCATGAAGGGTGAGCCGGAATCGCCGCGCGTGGTATCGCATTCATGTGCCATCGTATTGTCAGGATAGATAGCGATCATGTGACAGCCGATATTGCCAGACAGGTGCGCACCGGTGTCATGGCTGTAGCCGGCCTGATAAATGTCCGCCTCCAGCGCTGCCCGATTGCCTTCTTCGTCCACCAGGGCGCGGATACCGACAAAGCCAAGCTGATCGCCCAGCGGCTGGTCAATGCGCAGAAGGGCCCAATCGGTGCCGTCGATTTCATCGGTGGAGGAATAGCGCGAGTAATCCCAGTCCGGTGACATGTAATAATCGATCACGCGGGCTTCACGCGGGCCATCCGGCAAGGCGTAGCCGGTCTCGAACGTACCGCGGGCATCAATCGAATTTTCTTCAGCAATGCAGTGGGCCGCCGTGATCAGCACATCCGGACCGATCAGCGTTGCCGTGCAGGCTCCACCGGAATCAAACCGGATTTGCCCCACCACGACCCATGGAAAGGCTGCAGTGTCCAGGAAGACGCGGTCATCATAGCCAAAATAGTGATCGAAAATCGTCAGGGGGCGCTCGCGGCCGATGCAGTCGGACCGGTCGGTGCGGCGCTCACAAGTGCCGTCGCCGCCATGTTCGGCTTCCTGACAGATGCCATCGAAAGCGGTCTCGCAGCTATCGGTCTGGAAACGCAAGCGGACCAGATCGCCGCAATCAGTAGAATCCGTGCCTTGCACGCAGGCCCCCGTGCCGAGGCCGGGCTCATCGCACTCACCATCATTGGCCCATTGGCAACTATCGTCTTCCGCGCCTGAAAGGATGCGCCAGCAATCGGAATAGTCCGTGCCTTCAGCGCAGGCGCCAGTGCCATAGCGTGGATCATCGCACTCATTGTCGTTGGCCCAGCGGCAACTGTCATCGCCGGTGATCTGCTGGGCGGCGGGTGCCTGCGTCATGCCCGGCTTTTGCTGGACAATCCGCATCCAGCGTTCAATTTCATTGGAGGAGAGCCGATCTTCCTCATTCATGGCCAACGCCGCCGGCGACCAAACCGCCAGCGCAAAAATCAGACTTGCCAATAATCGCATTTTCTTCCCCGGAAATACCCTGTCCCTGACGCGCGGGAACCTAGCGGCAGAAATCCGGTGGGTCCATGACCGTATGTGGACAAATCGCCGCGCAGAGTCCGGGCCGGCGCTTTCCTGAACCCTCTGTTCAAACTCCATACAGCTTGGGCCCGCTAATCCTGTCTGCGTCAGGGACGTCGCATCAGGAGGCTTTAAGATGAAAAGCTTTGCAAAAATTCTGTCCGCTGCGGGATTTCTCTCGCTCGCTGCCTTTGCGGCGCCAGCGGCCAATGCCGGTGTCTGGCATCTCGATGCCGCGTCCTGCCCGGATCTTCGGGAAGACCGCCGTGATATGCGCTATGACCATGGCCGCTATGATCACCGGGAAGACTATCGCGACATGCGTGTCATTCAATGTCCGCCACGATCCTGGACCTATATCGCCGACCGCTATGAATACCACTATGGGTCGCAGCGTGGGTATAATGCCTATCACGGAACGCCGGGTGTGGTTTACACCAATGGCTACAACCAGTTTTTCCGGATAGCCCGGAATGGCCGTTATGTGCCGATCGAAGTGGTTGTGAATTATCGCGGGCATGGCCGGTACAATCGTCCGTATCGCGGCCGGGGATATGGCGCGGAATTCCGCCTGCAAATCTTCTAGAGCCGGATTTCTCCCTCAAGATAGCAGGTGGCCCGTCCCGTCAAAAGGACGCGGTCACCTGCCAGTTTGACCTCCAGAGCGCCCGGCCTTGGGCCAATTTGCCGGGCTGACAGTTCAGGACGTTCCAGCTTCCCGCACCAATAAGGTGCAAGTGTGCAATGAGCTGACCCGGTGACCGGATCCTCAGCCACGCCTGACGCCGGGGCGAAAAATCGGGACACGAAATCAGCCGATGTGCCGCGGGCGGTCACAATGACATTGGTAAAGGCGCTTTTCAGCAGGCTCTTGTCTGGCGACATATCCAGAATCGTCTTTTCGTCAGCAAACACCATCATTTGATAATCTGCGCCGTGGACACGGTTGACATTCATGGTCTCGACCGGATCACCGGCGCTCAGGGCCTCGACCACGATCGGGTTGGGATCGGCCGGCGAAAACGGAATGACTGGCAAGTCCATCGCGAACCGGTTTTTGCCCGCCTGCCGAACAGAGAGGTCGCCGGATTTGGTCTCGAAAACAGCGGTGTCTCCCGCCACCCTGCCCTTTTCAAAAGCCCATGCTCCTGACGCGAAAGTGGCATGGCCGCACAAAGCGACCTCCACCGTCGGCGTAAACCAGCGCAGATGCCACCGGTCGCCGCCTTGCGACACCAGAAAGGCGGTTTCGGACAGATTGTTGGACGACGCGATCCCGAGGAGCACATCATCACGAGGATAGCGCTCCAGAAGGCAGACGCCTGCCGGATTGCCGGTAAAAGGCGCATCGCCATCCGCAAAGGCATGGAGTTCGGCATAGGGAATCCGGTTCATGACGGGTCTGCTCCCTCGCAAATATCGCCCTCACGGCGGACGGCGTCGGCGCGGGCCATGCTTGCATCATCTACGGCGAGGCGGCGGATCAGGGCAATGCCCCTTTCGCTGCCCAGCGCCACACTGGCCACGCCGTTTTGTCCAATTGTCACGCTGATATCGCCAGCGATCTGTGAATTGTTGAAGGCCGCGACATTGTCGGTATTCGCCGCAAATAGCGAAAGCGACATGTATCCGTCCCAGCCAGCAGCACGGATACGCACCGGCCCGCCCGACAGATCGAGTATGCAAACAGAATACAAGAGATCCGGTGACGGCCGGACAACCCTGCGGCTGGTTTCATCGGTGGGCGGGACGTGCGCGATTTCGTTCACGGTCAGGCCACTCTCCTCGAAACGCGCCATCGCCGTCTTCATCGCCAGACGCGGCAGATACCAGACCGTGGCGGCATGAATTCCCACCGCAACCAGAATGAAAGCCATGAGGTAACGGATCATGACGCCGCTCCCGCGCAGCCCAGCCGGATGATGCGAGGTGTCACGAGTGCCGTTTCCGGCGATTCAAGCACGGCAGGGCTGGTATTGTAGAGGCGATAGATCAGATCGAATTGTCCGGCATTTCGGCTGGAAATCCAGAAGGAGCCATCACCCGGATCCGTGGCCTGGATTGTGGCACGCCACAGGCCATCCTCCCCTGCCATAGCGCGCGTCTGGTCGATGGACTGGGCATCGTCGTCATTCTGCGCCAGATAATAATCGGCGGCATAAAGCGTCACCGACCACCAGCGCGCCTCCGGCATCCCGCCTTCCAGAACATAGGCGCAATTTTCCCGAAGCCGCTGACCGTCATCGTCCATCACCCGCAGATAATAAACAGCCTCTTCACGGCGCAGGCCCAACAGACCGCGGCGGGCGACATAGGCGCGGGTATAGGGCCCGGCGGCGGGAGAGCCGATCGCTGGATCGCTGGTCCAGCCATCAACCTCAATCGTGCGGAATAGGCCCGGAGGATTAAACGCCAGCCAGCCCGACATGTAGAGGGCCGAGCCCAGTCCGGCCAAAATCGCCAGGACGAGGGTGATCAGCCAACGGATCACAGTGCCCACCCGTCTTCCTCCCAGGGAAAGAGGGCCTCGCCATAGTCCGGGAAATCAAGCCGGATATCGGGTTGGGCCGCATCAAGCTCCGTTGCCAGTTCCGGTGTCAGATCGCTCCCGAGCTCAAAGAGCGCATCGCGCACTGCCTCGCGGGCAGCGGAGAAAAGCGCATTGCGATCCTCCCGCATGCGCCCACGATGGCGGTCTATGGCCGCTTCAACCGAGTGATAGAATTCGACACGGCGAGCAGCGTCCGCGTCCTGTCCGGCGTCCGAGAAGTCCTCGTCCAGCGTGGCGCGCCAGTCCTGCAGCATGACATAGGCGTTTGAAAGACGGGCCCCCTCGCGGTTTTCCCAGGCTTCAATCTCCTCAACGAGTGCCGCATAGGTGTGTGAATTCTCAACCACACCGCCACCGGGAACGCTGAACGCCATCAGACGGAAATAGCGGACAACGTCCTCATGGGGACGGGAATAGGCCGTATGCCAGCCATGCAGGGTGTCGCGGTTCAAAAGACCCAATTCGGGATCAATGACCAGGACGGTCGGTGTGCCGTAAATAACCGGGACGCCATAATCACGGGCAATGCCGAGATTGCGGTGACGCCAGCCCACATCAATGAGGACCAGTTCATAATTCTCGGCCAGGATCTGTTGCAGATCCGCTTGCGCGAAATGATCCGCCAGACCGTGGCTGTCATGGCACCAATTGGCACCGAAAACCAGAATGACGCGATTGCCGTTTTCTGCAGCCGCAGTCATTGCAGACGCCACTTCGGCGCGGGCGTCTGCTGCCGCGTCAAAAGGACCGGTCCCGCCATCAAGTGCGGAAACCGGAGTGACAAGCAAAACCAGGCCCATCACAGTCAGAACCAAACGCAACATCATCTCTCCCGCGGGCTCATAATCTGACCCCCATCAAACGATGTGTCTGAACAGATGTCGAGGGTGTGCATATGCGCTGGCCAGAGTGTTTTCAGGAGCCTAGGTTTTCGAGCGAGGGAATGGGAATGACATGACAGCTGAATTGCGGCCCATCGAACGTGCTTGCCCCAATTGCGGAGCCAATGCGCCGCGCGATCTGGGTCTTGGACGAACACCTTGGACGATCGGTGAATGTGGTGCTTGCGGATTTGCCTATCTGACCGCGGCGGCGTCTTATGCCGATCTCTCGGATTTCTATTCTTGGGACAAGGCCATCGTGCTGGAGGCCAAACGGCGGAAAACGGCCCAGCCCGCTGTCCAGTGGCTCGATCAGAAAACGCGGTGGCGGCTGCATCTTTTCCCCCGGCCGGAGACCCGAACCTTCCTGCAGGCGCTGTTGCCGGGTGGAAAGGTCGTCGACATCGGCTGCGGAAGTGGCAAGCAGGGACTTGCCCTGCCGGACCTGTACACCCCCTTTGGCGTGGAGATTTCGCGCAGTCTCGCAGAAGAGGCGGATGCCGCTTTCGCGGTGCGTGGCGGGTCCTGCCGGCATGCGCCATCGTCTGAAGGTCTCGGGCAGTTTGACGCGTATATGTTTGATGGGGCGATGCTGAATTCCTATCTGGAACACGAGACCGAGCCCCTGGCCGTTCTCAGGGCGCTGCGCCGTGTGTTGAAGCCGGAGGGTGTTGCGGTGGTGAAAGTGCCCAATTTCGCCTCCTGGAATGCCGCCCTGATGAAGCAGAACTGGTGCGGCATAAGGCTGCCGGACCATGTCAATTATTTCACACCCTCCTTGCTGGCCGCAATGTCAGAAGCGGCGGGTTTCACGGTTGATTTCCCGAGGCTGACCAATCTGCCCACGAATGACAATTTCTGGGCCTTTCTGCGTCCGGCCCCGGTTCAGGCATAAGCATAAGGTCCGCCGCGCTGCAGCGCGCGCTGCCAGGCCGGGCGGGCATGAATGCGTTCCAGGAAAGCGGCGATATTGGGCTTCTTCGCGGCTCCGCCGCGCGCGGCCACCGCTTCCAGCGGAAAGCTCATCATGATGTCGGCGAGGGTCATTTTATCGCCGGCAAACCAGCCGGTTTTTTCCAGCGCGCCGTCCCAGAAACTGACATGTTCGGCGACGCGCGGATCGACAAAGCCGGTCAGCGCCTTGTTGGCGACGCTTTTCACCAGCGGTTTCATCAGCACAGGTGCCCGGTTGGGCAATTGGGTGAAGACCAGCTTCATCAGTAGCGGGTTCATGGCCGAGCCCTCGGCATAGTGAAGCCAGTAGGACACATCCCGCGCCTGTTCGCTGCCCGGCGCGACCGCCAGATCACCCGCCCCGTGGGTGTCGCGGATATATTCGAGGATGGCACCGGTCTCGGCGACGGTGATGCCGTTTTCCGTGATCACGGGAGACTTGCCCAGCTTGTGGATATCATAGAGTTCCGGCGGGGCGAGCATGGTCTTGGGGTCGCGCTCATAACGTTTGACCTCATAGGGAAGACCCAATTCCTCGAGCAGCCAGAGGACGCGCTGGGAACGGGAATTTTCAAGATGGTGGACAATGATCATGGCGCTGGCTCCGGGTGCGGGTTGGGTTCAGTAACTAGTCGGGGGAAGAGAAAAATCGAGCGGCAGAATTTTTTCAGACTCCAGTTTTTGCACTTTCGACTCCTACTACTACTACAACTACAACGGCCATGATGGCCATTCCGGCGTCGGCACAGCGCCGCGCCCGGCCACAGTATGCGGCCCAAAGCGCCGCTGCGGATAAATCCCGCATACGCCGGTGACGCTGCGTGGTATATTCTGCTTGTTGCCGGCATCGGGCCGGCACAAAGCGGAAGGCGCTCGGCCTTCCTGAAGGGTTATTCCCATGGCCAAGGGCCAACAGAAACAGGGCCGCGAGGCGAAAAAGCCGAAAGCGGAAAAGAATATCAAGAAGAAGCACAACGCCTCCGAACCGTCCCAGAAAACGGGCCAGGTCGGCGGGCTGGAGCATATGAAGAACCGCAAATAGGCGGACCGGGTCTGCCGGGCTGTTCGCCTGCCTTTCTCCCCCTGCTTGCGGGGGAGTGCCCCGGATCACACGCTTTCGCGAGTACAGGCAAGTCCGGGGCGAGGGGGGCGAATGGAGGGTGTCATCCTGCCCCCTCCGTTTCTCACTGCGTTCGAAACACCTCCCCCGTAAACAGGGGAGGAAACCGGATCTGCATCCACCCTTCCGTCATCACCCGGTTTATCCGGGTGATCTCCAAACAAAAGAGACCCTCCGATCCCCCGAACACGTCGGGGGATGACGAAGATTGTTTGAGGGAAGCGCGCGAAAACAGCCTTGTCCCGGACAAAAGGCGTCTTTGAGATAAAAATAATTTTCCTATTGTTATCAGTAGTTTTTCTGATCTTTTTACATAAACAGGCGGAAAATGATGCATCTGCGCAACACCGTCTTTATTGACGAAGCACCCGTTATGCGAACAGGCTTATGGCCTCGCTCGCAATGGTGTGGGCACCGAGACTCTCCGAGGGAGATGGTTATGGGCAACAGCCCGGCTTCCATCGTGACGACTGGCCCGGCCATCCTGAATGGCCCGTTGGCGTGTGCCTTCGGCACCACACCCACCACCACAACCACGACCACCACCACCTCCGGCATTGGGGGGCGGACAGGCGCGGGCTGAGGCAGGACCTCGAAAACCAAACCCGACCGACCCGCTCCCGGCCTCCGGAAGCGGGTTTTTTCTTGCGCAAAATCGAAATCAGAACCGAACCAAGGATCAGACCCATGAGCCCCAACCCCGATCAACCCGAACCGTCACGCGAGGCCGACCGGCTTTGCGTCATCAAATTCGGGGGATCCGTACTCACGGGTCTCGCCGACTATTCAGAAGCCGCTTCGGAAACCTATCGGCATATCCGGTCCGGCGAGAAGGTGATCGTGATTGCCAGCGCGCTGCAGGGCGAGACTGACGCATTATACGAGGAAAGCGAGCTCGTCGGGGCTGGTGCATCACCCGTTGCCAGGGCGCGCCTCGTGCGCCTTGGCGAATTCCGGTCGGCCGCGCTCATGGGGCTGGCGCTGGATCGCATCGGGGTCCGGGTCATCGTTGTTGATCCCGGTGAGATAGGATTGTTCGCTGAGGGCGATCCTCTGGATGCGGGCCTGTGCGGTCTGGATGTCGAAAGCTTGCGCAAGAAAATTGAATGTGCCGATGCCATTGTTGTTCCCGGCTTCACGGCCAGCCATCACGAGTCAGGTGCCGCCGTTCTGGGCCGTGGCGGCGCAGATCTGACAGCAGTCATGCTTGCCGCGAAAATCGGGATCAGACGCGCTCGCCTCATCAAGAATGTGGATGGTGTCTATACCTGCAATCCGGCGAAGAATCCGGCCGCGGTCCGATTCGACCGGCTCGACTATACTGCCGCCACAGCAGCCAGTGAGGGGCTGATCCAGGACAAGGCCATCCATATGGCCGAGGCTGCGGGTGTACAGCTGGAGATCGCCGCCATGGGGGCGGTTCAGGCCAGCTGCATCATGCCGGGCCCGGCAATTACCGGCGCGCTGCGAAACAATCAGCGAAAGCGGATCGCCCTTTTGGGCTGCGGCGCAGTGGGATCGGGTGTCCTCGATCATGTTGTGCGGCGCCCCGACCTCTTCGATCTGAACCCTGTTCTCGTCCGCGATCCAGGAGCCCGCTCTAGCGATGCGCGAGCGGCGTTTACATCAGACGCGGCGATTGCCCTGTCGGACCGCCTCGATCTCCTGGTAGAGATGATGGGCGGAGCCGACGAACCGGCCGTGCTGATGGCCGAAGCGCTCTCGGCGGGTGTGGATGTGGTCACTGCCAACAAGGCGGCTGTCGCCAGGCATTTTGACGCTCTCAAGGACGCGGCAGTCCGCGGCGGCGCGCGGCTGGCCTATTCCGCCGCCGTCGGCGGCGGCGCGCCGATGATCGAGACGGTCCGGAGACTGCGGACACCGGGTGTGGCCGGCCTTGAGGGCGTGATGAATGGCACGGCGAATTTCATCCTGTCGAAGCTCGGTGAAGGCCGCGCATTCGCGGACGCTCTGGCGGAGGCCCAAGAGCTGGGTTTTGCCGAAGCTGATCCCAGGGCTGATGTCGAGGGTCATGATGCTGCCGACAAGCTATCCATCCTGATCCGGGAAGCGTTCGATATCTCTTTGCCACCAGAACACATCGCCAAGCAATCCCTGGCCGAAATCACGCCTGAAATGTGCGCGGCGGCAGCGGCGCACGGCAAGGTCTACAAGCAGATCGCACGCGCCCGGAGGACATCCGGAAATGCGGTCGATGCCGCAGTGACGATCGAGCCTGTTTGCCTCTCCCATCCTTTTGCAGGGGCCCGCAATGAACAGAACCGGGCGCTCATCACCGACATCAATGGCCGAATTCATGCCGTATTCGGCAAGGGGGCTGGCCGCTGGCCGACAGCGGCGGCCGTGTTCGCGGACATTATGGACATGCAGCGCTCCCCTGCCTGTGATAATCCGGTGCCAGATATCCAGATGCCGGACCGGTCTGCGCCCGGACCCACGTGTCTGCAACCTGCCTGAGGCATTCGCAAGGAGGTCGACTTGATCCAGTCCGCCAGGGCCAGCGCACCGGCCAGCATCGGCAATATCGGCGTCGGTTATGATGTTCTGGGACAAGCCTTTGATGTCGCGCGTGACACGATCCTGGCGCGGCGGGAATCCGAATCCGGCATTCGTCTTGGATATGTGACGGGACTTGTTGATCGCTTGCCTGCTGCACCTGATGCCAACACTGCGCTCGCAGCTGCCGCAGCCGTTTTGGAAGCGGCCGAAGCAGATTTCGGTGTCCGCATCGATATCGACAAGCAGATACCGATCAGCGCCGGCATGGGTGGCTCGGCTGCTTCCGCAGTCGCTGCGGCTGCTGCTGTCAATGCGTTATTGGAGCGGCCCTTTGAAACCGCTGATCTCCTGGTCTTTGCATTGGCAGGAGAGCGTGTGTCCGCGGATCCGCCGCCCTGGGACAATGTCATGGCCGCCTTGTATGGTGGTCTGGTCATAGCCGCGCGCCTCGAACCGGCGCTGATTGCATCGCTGCCGGCACCGGCCGGGATAACCGCCATACTGTTACACCCCGCGGCCGAAACAGAAACCTCTGCAGCCCGCAAGGTGCTTGCCGAAAAGGTCTTGATGAAAACCGCGGTCGAGCATGCCAGACATATCAGCGCATTCACTCTGGGCTGCGCAACCGGTGACCGTGAACTGATCCGCGCCGGTCTGGACGATGTCCTGGTCGAACCCCAGCGCACCTTCCTGCTCCCTGAATTGCCATCCATAAAGGCCGCTGCCCTTAACGCCGGAGCGCTCGGTTGCTCCTTTTCCGGTTCCGGTCCGTCTGTTTTTGCGTGGGCGGATGATGACACGGCCGATGCGGTCGAGGCGGCAATGGCCAGCGCTTTCTCTGCAGCTGGGCGCATGGCCAAGGCTTATCGCGCGCCGTTGGCCAGCGGCGGTTTGCGGCTGGAAACCGTGCCGGACTCAGTTAGATGAAATTCCGGTCCACGCGCAACATTGCCCCCGCGGCTTCACTGAGCGAAGCGATCTGCGCCGGTCAGGCGGCAGATGGTGGGCTTTTCATGCCGGAGACGTTGCCAGCGGAAGCGGTGCAGGGCGCAGAGGCGGCCAGCGATCTCGCCTCATTCGCCGCCGGATTTCTTGCCCCCTTCTTTGAAGGCGATGTTCTTGAAGAGTCTCTGGCATCCATTTGCACCGAAGCTTTCGACTTTCCCCTTGCGGAGATCGGTCTTGAGGACGGTCTCTCCGTGCTGGAACTGTTTCACGGGCCCACAGGTGCTTTCAAGGATTTCGGGGCACGCTTTCTCATGGCTTGCCTGGACCGGCTCGGTGACCCGGCGGCACCATTTACAGTTCTGGCGGCAACCTCCGGCGATACCGGCGGGGCCGTCGGTTGCGCCGCCGAAGGCCGGTCTGCCCTGCGCGCTGTGATCCTGTATCCGGATGGCCGCGTATCCCCGTTTCAGGCGCATCAGCTTTCCTGCTGGGACACGCCCGTCACAACACTCAAGGTCAATGCCGATTTCGACTCCTGTCAGAAACTGGTTAAATCCGCCTTCAGTGATCGCAACCTGACCCGCCGTCACCGGTTGACCAGTGCGAACTCCATCAATATCGCCCGGCTTCTGCCACAGGCCGCCTATCTTGCCTTCACAACGGTACGGCACCAAGCTCAGACCGGCGAAACACCGGGCCTTATCATCCCGAGCGGCAATCTTGGCCATGGCGTCGCCGCCTTGATCGCGCGGGCCTGTGGTGCCCCGATCAGGACTGTTGTCCTGGCGACCAATGCCAATGCGACACTGCACGACTGGGCAAGGAGCGGCCTTTATATGCCCCGGCCCTCCGTGGTTACGATTGCCAATGCCATGGATGTCGGCACACCGAGCAATTTCGAGCGCCTGGAGGCCGGTCATCTTGATGTTTCCGGCTTGATCGTCGAACGGGTTGACGATGATGCTATCCGGAACCGGATCAAGGCCGACCATGCGCGGTTCGGCTATACTTGGTGCCCCCATTCAGCCTGCGGAGCGGAAGCGTATGCCCGCCTCTGTCAAGCGCGGCTTGGGCGTAACTGGCTCATCGCCGCAACAGCGCACCCGTACAAATTCGCCGATATTGTCGAGCCCGTCATCGGCGAGGCGATCAAACCACCCGCAACGCTTTCTGCCGTGCTCGACAGGCCAATGCGGGCGGAGGATTGCGATGCAGATCTGGCTGCTCTCACTGCCTATCTCGATTTATGAATTCCTGATTGCATGAGCGCCGCTCTACGCTGGCAAACGCTGCCCGGACGGGCTCCCGGGCTTTCGACACGACACAAGAGCAGTGAGGGGTCAGTCAATCGCCTCCCGGGTCGAGCCGTCCTCGGAGAGATAAATCTCCCCGCCCTTTTCATTGAATTCACGTGCCTTCTCCGCCAGGCCCTGTTCGATGCCGGCAGGCGTGATGTCCGCTCCTTCGAGGCTCGCATTCGCTCGCAGCTCAGGATGAGGTGTTTTGGTTTGGCCAACGTCATTCGGTGCCCGGGCGCTCCCGAACTCCTGGCGGATTTCCTGCGTGATTTTCATCGAGCAGAATTTCGGCCCGCACATGGAGCAGAAATGCGCCACCTTGTGGGCGTCCTTGGGCAGGGTCTGATCATGGAA
>PFFX01000015.1:0-612 GCA_002783385.1 Rhodobacterales bacterium CG15_BIG_FIL_POST_REV_8_21_14_020_59_13
GGGCGAAAAGCAAGAACGAGCCATACGAGAAATGAAATCCCATGGACGCTCTTCCAGCGTCTTCCCAAAAAGGTCGAGCGCATGGATCTTCATCTCCGCATACAGCATGCGCTTCTTTTTATTGCCGTTTTCTATCTGGCCGCGTCGGGTATCGCCCTGAAGTTTCCGGAAATGCACTTCTCTGAGACTTGGATAGGTTTATGGGGAGGCGTGGAGAATGCCGGGCGCCTGCATCGTTTTTCCGCTCTCATTTTGATGATCGATCTCCTCTATCATCTCCTCTATTTAGGGATTCAGGGATTCAGGAAAAAGCTATGCCTGAGTATGATCCCCAGGATTGAGGACTTTCGCCATCTTTGTCAAAATCTCCGGTACCTTTCCGGACGGGGCGGGGACAGGCCCCGTTTCGGAACGTTCACTTATATCCAGAAGCTCGATTACTGGGTGGTGATGATCGTAGTCCTGATCATGATCATCACAGGACTGATGTATTGGTTTCCTGTGATCGCGGTCCGAATCTTTCCTGACCCTGTTTTCAAATGGATATGGGGGGCGGCCTATGTGATCCACAGCACCGAGGCTATACTGATCCTCTTTTTCGCCTTTGTATGG
>PFFX01000015.1:643-15885 GCA_002783385.1 Rhodobacterales bacterium CG15_BIG_FIL_POST_REV_8_21_14_020_59_13
TCTTCCGCAACCGGGACGAGGCCATCACCTGGCTGACCTCCGGCGATTGATTAAACCGGCTGCGCTGTTTATCGAGTCTCTAAACGCAGGCGAGGGAGCACGCCATGACGCTGGCATTCGTATTTCCGGGGCAAGGGTCACAGGCCGTCGGCATGGGCGCAGAGCTGGCCAGTGCCTTTCCTGCGGCGCAGGCGGTACTGGACGAAGTCGATGAGGCGCTGGGCCAGAAACTCTCCCACCTCATGGCGGATGGCCCACTGGAAGACCTCACCCTCACAGAGAACGCCCAGCCCGCCATCATGGCCGCCTCTCTGGCGGTGATGCGGGTCCTGAAAAGCCAGTTTGGCGTTGATGTGACGGCCGCAAAATTCGTCGCAGGCCACAGCCTTGGAGAATACTCGGCGCTGGCGGCGGCCGGTTCGCTCTCAATTCCCGACGCGGCGAAGCTGTTGAAGCTGCGCGGCCAGTCCATGCAGGCCGCCGTGCCGGTTGGCGAAGGCGCGATGGCGGCCCTGATCGGTGCCGAAATGGACACCGCGGAGGCCGCCGCAAAGGAGGGGGCGGAACACGGCGTTTGTCAGGTCGCCAATGATAATGCGCCCGGCCAGATCGTGATTTCAGGCACAAAAGCCGCGGTTGAGGCCGCCATCGCCTATGCCCAGTCGCAAGGCGTTAAACGCGCCATGAATTTGCCGGTCTCGGCGCCTTTCCACTGCACACTGATGCAACCGGCGGCTGATGCCATGGCCGAAGCGCTGGCCGCCGCAACCATCAATGCACCCAAAGTGCCGGTCGTCGTCAATGTCCGCGCTACGCCGGAAAGCGATCCCTATGTCCTCCGCAAACTGCTGGTCGAGCAGATCACCTTGCGTGTGCGCTGGCGCGAAAGTGTTCAATGGATGGCGGGCGAGGGCGGCATCTCCGAATTTGCCGAAGCGGGCGGAAAGGTACTGAGCGGCATGTTGCGGCGCACGGTACCCGAGGCCGCCGGCACGCCACTTGTCACCCCTGACGATGTGGAAGCCTTTGTTGCTTCCCTGAAAGGAGCACTATGATGTTCTCACTCAACGGCAAGACCGCGCTGGTCACCGGCGCGACCGGCGGTATCGGTGGAGCCATTGCGCGCACGCTGCATGCCCAGGGCGCAACAGTCACCATTTCCGGAACGCGTCAGGAGAAACTCGACGAGCTAAAGGCCGAGCTCGGTGACCGGGTTCATGCCATCGCCTGTAATCTCGGTGATGGTGAGGCGGTGGACGCCCTGCCAAAACAGGCCGCCGAGGCCATGGGCGGACTGGACATCCTCGTCGCCAATGCCGGCATCACCAGGGACGGCCTGTTGATGCGGATGAAGGATGAGGACTGGGAACAGGTCCTGAAAATCAA
Source organism: Rhodobacterales bacterium CG15_BIG_FIL_POST_REV_8_21_14_020_59_13 (assembly GCA_002783385.1). Lineage (GTDB taxonomy): Bacteria > Pseudomonadota > Alphaproteobacteria > Caulobacterales > Maricaulaceae > Hyphobacterium. Next base: position 2,030 of record PFFX01000015.1, read on the forward strand.
TCTGGAGAGCTATTTCCGCCTGTCTCGTGCCGCCTTGCGCGGCATGATGAAGGCGCGCCATGGCCGGATCATCGGCATTACCTCGGTCGTCGGTGTGACAGGCAATCCGGGACAGGCGAATTATTGCGCCTCCAAGGCTGGCATGATCGGGTTTTCAAAATCCCTGGCTCAGGAAGTTGCTGCGCGCAATGTCACCGTGAATTGCGTGGCACCGGGCTTTATCGCCTCACCGATGACAGATGCGCTGAATGATCAGCAGCGCGAAGCCATCCTGTCGAAAATTCCTGCCAATGATCTCGGTTCCGGCGAGGATATCGCTGCGGCTGTTGCTTATCTGGCGAGCGATGAGGCGCATTATGTCACCGGCCAGACCTTGCACGTCAATGGCGGTATGGCCATGATCTGACCACTGCCCGGCAAGGCAAGGCGCACACCGTCTGGTCAAGCACGTTTTGGCGTGCTAACTGCCCCGCACCATTTGTTTGGAGGAATGGCGTCTGTATTCGGCGCTTCACGGCTCGCCCGCCTCCGCTTAAGGTTTTACGAAGGATTGCAGAAGGGAATCGCTTATGTCCGACGTTCTTGCACGCGTTAGAAAAATTGTTGTCGAACATCTCGACGTTGAAGAAGACAAGGTCACTGAAGCCGCGTCTTTCATCGACGATCTCGGCGCCGACTCTCTCGACAATGTCGAACTGGTCATGGCGTTCGAAGAAGAATTCGATATTGAAATCCCGGATGATGCTGCAGAGCACATCCAGACGGTTGGTGCTGCTGTGAAATTCATTAGTGAGAAAACCGCCTAGTCACGGATTGTCATGCGCCGTGTTGTAATTACTGGGCTGGGTATCGTTTCGCCGCTGGGATGCGGAGTCGAACCTGTCTGGAACCGGCTCATATCCGGACAATCGGGCATAAAGCCCATCGAGCATTTTGATGCCAGCGATCTTGCAAGCCGGATCGCTGGCATCGTTCCACGTAAAGATGGCCGGGGCGGTGGCGCAAACGATCCGCATGCCTTCGACGCGGATGCGACCCTGCCGCCGCGTGAACAAAAGCGCATCGACGATTTCATTCTTTACGGTATTGCCGCCGCCGATCAGGCCATGGAGCATTCCGGTTGGGCCGCCAGAACCGAAGAACAGGCCGAACGCGCCGGTGTGCTCATCGGCTCGGGTACGGGCGGTCTCGGTACGATCTACGAAACCTCTGTCCTTCTTAAAGAGCGCGGGCCGCGCAAGATCTCTCCCTTTGTCATTCCTGGCATCATCATCAATCTGATTTCCGGCCAGGTCTCGATCCGCCATGGATTGAAAGGCCCGAACCATTCGGTTGTGACGGCCTGTTCAACCGGCGCACATGCCATTGGCGACGCCGCCCGGATGATTAAATATGGCGATGCCGACATGATGGTTGCCGGCGGGGCAGAAGCCGCCATTTGTCGTCTGGGGGTGGCCAGCTTCGTGGCTGCTCGCGCCATGTCGACCGGCTTCAACGACACACCGGAAAAGGCGTCGCGCCCCTATGACAGGGATCGCGATGGCTTCGTTATGGGCGAGGGGGCCGGAGTGGTCGTTCTGGAAGAATACGAAAGCGCCAAGGCCCGCGGCGCGACCATCTATGCCGAGGTCGCAGGTTATGGCCTGACCGGTGATGCCTATCACATCACCGCTCCTGCCGAAGATGGCAATGGCGGCTATCGGTCCATGCGCGCCGCGTTGAAGGATGCCGGGCTGGAACCGTCCGACATCGATTATGTCAACGCCCACGGCACCTCCACCCCCAAGGGCGACGAGATTGAACTGAAAGCCGTGGAGCGCCTGTTCGGCGATGCGGCGGGCGATATCGTCATGTCCTCGACGAAATCATCCATCGGCCATATGCTGGGCGCAGCGGGGGCGGTGGAGGCGATCTTCTCCATCCTCGCCATCCGCGATGGCATTTGCCCGCCAACACTCAATCTCGACAGTCCGTCGATGGAATCGCCGATCAATCTCGCCCCGCACACCGCGGTGGAAAAACCGGTAAAAGCCGCGCTCTCCAACTCCTTCGGCTTTGGCGGCACCAATGCGTCGGTCATCTTCCGGGCCGTGGATTGATCTGAGATCATGAGTGAGCAAAAGCCGAAAAACATAAAATCCGGCCTGTTGGGGAAGATATTCCTCGGCCTGTTGCTGTTGCTTGTGGCCGGCGTCATTTTTGCCACCGCAGCTGCCTGGTTCAGCTGGCAATGGCTGCAGGCTGAGGTCGCCGATGCGGGTCCTGCCGAATCGGAAACCGTCATCACCTTGCCACGCGGGGCGGGGCTCAACGCGATTGCCAGCCAGCTGGAACGCGAAGGCGTCATCGAGGATGCGCGGATTTTCCGTGTCTGGGTGACGATGGATGGCGGTGACCGGGAATTGCAGGCCGGTGAATACGCCATTCCGGCCCGGTCCAGCATACTCGACATCTATGAACAACTGCGCGACGGCCAGACCCTGTCCTATCCGGTAACAGTACCGGAAGGCCGGACCAGCGCCATGATCGTGCGGATCCTCAACAATTCCGATGTCCTCACCGGTGAGATCACAAACATTCCCGAAGAAGGCACGCTTTTACCGGAGACGTATTTCGTTCAACGTGGGACTTCACGTCAGGAAGTGCTGGCCCGCATGAGGGCGGACCAGCAGGCGCTGATTGATCAGCTCTGGGAAGGACGTGCAGAGAACCTGCCGATTGAAACCCCGGAGGAAGCTATCATCCTCGCCTCTGTGGTTGAAAAGGAAACCGGCGTCGCCTCGGAACGCCCGCTGGTCGCTTCGGTCTTCGTCAACCGCCTGAGCCGGGGCATGCGGCTGGAAAGCGATCCGACGATCATTTATGGCATCACCGGCGGTGAACCACTGGGCCGCGGCATCCGCCGCTCCGAACTGGACAATGCGGACAATCCCTACAACACGTATTTCGTTGATGGATTGCCGCCGACGCCGATTGCCAATCCGGGCCGGGATGCCATTGCCGCCGTGCTCAATCCTCCTGATACCGATTATCTCTTTTTCGTTGCCGATGGCACAGGCGGTCATGCCTTTGCCGGGACTTATCGCGAACATCAGCGTAATGTAGCCAACTGGCGCCGGATTGAACGGGAGCGCAGATAATGGCACGGCTTTCGGGAATGACAGGGTTTGCGCATGCAGGCGGACAGCTTTCAAACTGGACATTTGATTGGGAAATCAAGAGCGTGAATGGCAAGGGGCTGGAAGTGCGGTTCCGCACGCCGCCCGGCTATGACGCGTTGGAACAGGCCGCCCGTGAGCGCGCCAAGCGGACGTTTTCACGCGGCAATATCCAGGCCAGCCTCACTCTGGCAAGAGATCTGTCCGCAAGTGATGTCGCGATCGATACGGCCCGTCTGGAGGCTTTGATCGCTGTCAGCCGCAATTATGTGGCGAAAGGTGATGTAAGCCCGCCATCCTTTGACGGGCTACTGGCCATCAAGGGCGTGCTCAAATCCGAAGACGAAGCCAGCGAAGCCGATGCCGAGGCCCTGCACGGCGCAATTCTGGTGGCCTTTGACGAGGCCCTGGCCGCGCTCCGGGCTGCGCGTCTCGAAGAAGGCGCGGCCCTGTCCGGAATTCTCACAACCGTACTTGATGAAATCGTGGCATTGCGGGAGCAGGCTGCCAGCCTTGCAGCAGCGCGTCCGGAGATCATCCGCGACAAATTCCGCGCCAGGCTGCAGGATTTTCTTGAGGGCGATCTGCCCGAAGAGCGTCTCGCCCAGGAAGCGGCCATTCTCGCTGTCAAAGCCGATATCCGGGAAGAACTCGATCGCTTGACCGCACATATAGAAAGCGCCCGCGACCTGCTGGCGCTTGGTTCTCCGGTGGGCCGCAAGCTGGATTTCCTGTCTCAGGAGTTCAATCGTGAGGTTAACACGCTATGCTCCAAGTCCGGCGATTCGGAGCTGACCCGTATCGGGTTGGCAATGAAGGCCGCGGTCGATCAGTTCCGGGAGCAGATTCAGAATGTCGAATAGTCGGCCACCTGCGCCCCGCTACCGGGGCGGCCGCCGTGGAATGATGCTGGTTCTGTCCAGTCCCTCCGGGGCTGGCAAGACGACGCTGTCCAAGCGTTTGATCATGCATCATCCCGATGTCGTTCTCTCGGTCTCGGCCACCACCCGCGCGGCGCGCCCGGGAGAGGTGGACGGACAGGATTATTTTTTCGTCAGTCATGATGATTTCGAAAAACGTATTGCGGCGGACGGGTTTTTCGAACACGCAAATGTCTTTGGCCAGTATTACGGAACGCCCATCGCGCCCGTCGAGGAAGCCCTGACCGACGGTCGGGATGTGGTTTTCGATATTGACTGGCAGGGCGCTCAGCAGCTGGCGGAGAAAGCCCCGCGCGATGTCGTCCGTGTCTTCATATTACCACCCTCGATGAAACTGCTCGAGGACCGCTTGCGCAAGCGCGGACAGGATTCAGAAGAAATCATCAATGACCGCATGGCCCGGGCCGAAGCGGAAGTCTCCCACTGGGAGGAATATGACTATGTCATCGTCAATGAAGATTTTTCCGGCGCACTTGAGGAACTTGAACTCATCCTCCGCGCTGAACGCCTGCGCCGCACCCGCCGGCCCTGGCTGCGCGGTTTTCTTGATGAGCTGATGAACGAGCGGGGGTAAGCCCCTGCGTGCTTCGAGGCCCGCCTGCGGCGGACACCTCAGCTTTTGCTTTTAGAATGTATTTCAGCTCACTCTGAGGTGCGAATGAAGTGAGCCTCGAAGGGCGAGGTGGAAGGTCACCCCCTCGCGTCCCGCCACGCGCGCGCCAGCGCAAAGAATCCCTCCGGCGGAATGGTTTCCGCACGTGCGCCCGGATCAATACCCGCGGCAACCAGCAAGGTTTCAGTGATTGTGTTCGCACGCCCGGCAGCCATGCCCAAACTCTTGCGTAAGGTCTTGCGGCGCTGGCCAAAAGCGCTTTCCGTCACCACTTCCAGAGCCGCCAGATCAGTGAAACGCTGCGCAGCGGGAAGAGGATCAATCACCACCACCGCACTGTCGACTTTCGGCGGCGGCGTGAAGGCGCGGGCCGGGGCTTTCAGCACGATGCGCGCAGACGCCACGGCAGCGGTCAGAATCGCCAGCCGTCCGTAGGATTTGGATCCTGCAGAAGCGACCACGCGTTCGGCGACTTCTTTCTGGAACATCAGCACGAGGCGCTGCCAGAACAGCGGATCGGCTTTCAGCCATTTGATCAATAGCGGTGTGCCGACATTATAGGGCAGGTTGGAGGCGATCACGACTGGCCCGCCGCCGGTCAATGCGGCTTCGTCAAGCTTCAGCGCATCGCCCTCGATGATCTTCAAGGGCGTCTCGTAAAAACCGCCTGTGGCGTTCAGTGCGGGAATGAAGCGCCCATCCATCTCGACCGCAATGAGGCGCTCGGGCGCGAGCTCCAGAAGGGGCCGGGTCAGGCCGCCGGGCCCGGGGCCGACCTCAATTACTGTCATGCCGGAAACATCACCGCACAGGCTGGCAATCTTGCCGGTCAGATTGAGGTCGAGAAGGAAATGCTGGCCAAAGGATTTGTCGGCGCGCAGGCCATATTCGGCAATCATCTCCCGCAAGGGCGGCGGCGTGCTCATATTGCCCGCCGCGCGGCCATGTCTGCTGCCAGACGGATGGCGGCGATCAGGCTGTCGGCGCGCGCTACGCCCTTGCCGGCAATATCGAAACCGGTTCCGTGATCAGGCGATGTGCGGACAACGGGCAGGCCGAGCGTGACATTCACCCCTCCCCAGAAATCCAGTGCCTTGAACGGGATCAGACCCTGATCGTGATAAAGGCAGATGGCAGCGTCATATCGGGCCCGCGCTTCCTCATGGAACATGGCATCAGGCGGCAGTGGGCCGGATATATCCACACCATCGGCGCGCAAGGCATTGGCGGCGGGTGAAATGATGGTGATTTCCTCGCGTCCCAGAGACCCACCTTCCCCGGCATGCGGATTGAGCCCGGCCAGTGCCAGTCTTGGCGATCTGATCCCGAAATCGGTCTGCAGGGCATGGGCGGTCACCCGCGCCGTGTGAATGATGGCGTCCGCACTGAGGCCAGCAATCGCCTCTTTCAGCGAGGTATGAATACTGACGAGAGCGACCCGGAGCTTTTCACCGGCCAGCATCATGACCGGCCCGCGCGGGCCCGCCTGCTTCAGTTTTTGTGTCAGCCTGGCGACAAATTCGGTGTGTCCCGGATGCCGGAAACCGGCAGCATAAAGCACGGATTTGGAAACCGGATTGGTGACAATGCCGCCCGCTATACCGCTCGCCGCGATTTCGACCGCCTTTTCTATAGAGGAGAGGATTGCTGCGGCATGTGCCCCATTGGCTTCCCCCGGCACCATTGGCCGGGAAAGCAGAACCGGCAAGACGGGCAGCGCCCGGGAAAAGACGGCTTTGGCCTGTGCCGGGGTTTGAATTGTCTCGGCCGGGCCATCATAAAGCGCCGGGTCGCCGATCACGAAAAAGGCCGGACCTTCATCCTTGAGCGCCTGCCAGGCTGCGCAAGTGATCTCCGGTCCGACACCAGCCGGATCACCCATGGTCAGCGCCAGTGGCGCGGTCATTAGCGGATTTCGATCGTCGAATCGCGGCGCAGGTCGCGGAGCCAGCGGCGAGACAGCATTGACAGTTGCTGATTGCGCAGCTGGCGTTCGATTTCTTCGCGCGTTGGCACACCCGGTCCCCCGATAGAGCGGTCACAGACGAAATAGACCTGACGACCGGCTGTGGATTCGAGAATACCGGTATTCTCACCCTCGCCGAGACCGGACAGGGGCTCGGCAACTTGCGGTAAAAGCGCATCCAGGGAAATTTGACCCAGACGTGAGGTGAACGCCCCATCAACGCCCTCAATGGCAGTTTCGATCCCGTCACAATTTGAAATCCGGGAAATCGCCCTCCGCAATGCCGCGACGGACTGTTCGGTGACACGGCTGGTCGGAATCGTCACCTGTGCCAGATCATACATGATTGCGGTCGTGCCTTCGCGTTCGTCGATAAGGGCAATAATCATAAGCCCGCCCGGGACGCGAAAAGGACGCGACAGTTGACCCGGCTGAAGCGCCTGTGCGACCTGCGCGACTTCCGGGCGCATCTGACCAGTGAGCAGCCAGCCGATTTCTCCGCCATTTGCGGCAGACGGCGCGTCTGAAAACTGCTGGGAGACGGCCTGGAAGGGTGCACCCTGTTGCAGCTGTGTCATCACCGCGACGGCGCGCTGCTGTGCTTCCGCCTCATCGGAAGAAACCGGAATTTCCAGAAAAATCTCAGCCAGACGGTATTGTGTCTCCGATGCGGAGGCCGCCACACGTTCCAGTGTAGCTTCAATCTGCTGGTTGGAAATACGGATACGACTGCTATAGCGGCCACCGACCAGGATTTGCCATGCAATTTCCGCCTCCAACTGCCGCCGAAGCGTCGTGACGGCAATACCACTGGCCGCAAGATCGCGTTCGATTTCAGCCGGATTGGCATCATTCTGGACCGCAATATTCTGGATGGCAGCATCGACTTCTGACTGATCAACCTCGACATTGAATTCCTGCGCTTCCTGAAGCTGCAGGGTTTCATCAACCAGTGACCTTATGGCCTGATCCTGGATCCGGGCCAGCGCTTCGGGGGTCGGCTGAACGCCCGACGAGGCAATGATCAGCCGCATCCGGTTGCGCACATCCACAGTGGTGATGGGATAATCATTGACCAGTGCGGCGATACCCTCCACTTGCTGGGCATGGGCACTGGCACCGCCAATAACGGATAGCGCCAGGGCAAGTGAAGCGGTTAGAAGTCGTTTCATGATCATGGCCGATTTTTCTGGTCCAGGCTCGAAAATACTCATACGCGCGCGCGGTGCAACGCCGCCGCACCGCTCATGGCAGTTATTCGGAGCCAATACCACCAAGCGTAAACAGCGTCACCCGGACCTGAATCGATTCCGAGGGGCCGAGATTGCCGACATTCAGGTTCTCGCGCTGATAAAGAATTTCAAAGTCGGTGCAGAAATCCTGATAGCGCAAACCGATTGACTGACGCCGGTTTATGCCCTTATCGATATCGCGCTGTACGTTGTAAACAAAGTTCCAATGATCGGTCAGGCGGGTTTGCGAGAGCAACTGGACTTCCTCACTGGGACCAGCCCGGCCAAGCGAATCGTCAAAGCTGAAATAGCGGATCCGCCCGGAAAAGCGGTCGCTGCGATAGGACGCCCCAAGATCAATCCGGTTCAGCGTGCCGTCTTGGGCATCCACACGTGTTCGCGCCGTTATGCTAAAAGAGCCGAGATCGATCTCGCCGGCAATGATGATGTCGGAGTCATCTTCAAACAGGCCGCTATTGGCGGCAAAAACAGGATCACCATCCAGCCTCCGGCTTTGGCCAATAAATCCGCGAAGCTGATTACCATCGCCCCACAATGTCGTCGAGCGCAGACCGTAAGTCAGGCGCACGCCTTCCTCCCAGATATCATAGCCTGTCGCACGATTATGCTCGAAAAGCAGGGTTTCATCGAGCTCGGCGGTCTGGCTGTCTTCATTGATGATCCGTGCCGATTCGCTGTTATCGGAGGCGATAAGCGCCTGCAGCATGGGTTCCAGAATTGTATCGGTTGGGCCTGTGGTATTGATCAGCGGCCAGCTCAACTCGGCCCCGGCATAGCCGAGAATGCGGCCAAAAGAATCTTCTGTCACGGGATCGCCGGGCAGCGCGCCGGACACATCCGAAAAATTGTAATAATCCGTGCGCCCGGCCGCGAAAGGTTCAAACACCAGTCCACCCGGGGCAATAAATTGCGCCTGCCAGTCCAGTGATGCCGAGGCACGCTGATAATCCACCCCGTCATTGCGGGTCAGCACCGCCGTGGAGGCAACCGTACGCAAACGCCCGAATCGCTCGCCCGCAGCAGTGGTCAGCCGCAATTCCCCCAAGGGGGCCATGACCGGCAGCTGGCTCTCATTCCTGAGGCTTTGCACACCAGATGCAATCACTTCAGCATAATAATTATCTGTCCGGCCCTGTGCATAGAGCTGGTTCATCAGGCGGCGGGGACCGGGTTCGATAATTCCGGGATAATCCTCATAGATTTCCGAGATATCATAAGTCCGCAGATGGAAATCATCGGACGCCAGCTGGACACCAAAACCCCACACCCAGTTTTCGGTGACATCGAATTCGCCGCCGCCGAAAATATGCCAGCGATGATGGGCATCATTCAGCAACTCGCCATCGCTGTCGATATCACGCTCATGGGTGTAACTTGTCTCGAATTCCAGATCGCCGGACCAGAAGCGGCGGCGGTATTCCAGTTCGATAAGCGGATTAACATTGGCCATGAGACGCGGCGTGATGGTCATGTCCTGATGCGGGGATATTGCCCAGTAATAGGGCTGACCGTAAAGGGCACCGAGCCGTGAAGACACGCCAAATTCCGGAAATAACAGGCCGGAACGCCGACCCGATGATGGATCAGCATGCGCAAAGACCGGTGAATATGCCACCGGTACGCCCAGCACTTCCAGCCGCACATCACGGTAATACATCATGTCCGTGTCCGTATCCCGCACCACGCGGGCGGCACGCAGGCGCCAGGTCGGTTGATCGCCATCCTCATCAATACGGCAAGCTGTATAATAGGCGTTGGTCAGTTCCAGAGATCCATCCGCCCGCCGCACCGCAAAGGCGGAGGCAGCGCGGCCATTATTTTCCAGTAAGGTCGAAAACCCGACTGCGAGCCCTTCGCCGAGCGCATCATCCAGTTCGATCTCGTCGGCAAATTGCGGTGGGGCATTGTCGGAAAAAATGGCGACATTGCCCCGCGCGATGACACGGTTGGTGCCCGGCCGGTATTCCAACTCGTCGGCTTCGACGGTTCGGCCATTCTGGCGGGCGACAACATTGCCGCGCGCCAGATAACCTCCGGCCTCGCGGTTCTCGATCAGCGTATCGGCTTCGATGTAGACAGGGTCATCGCCTGTGGTTGAAAGGAGGCTGCCTTCCGCGCCTTGCGTTACGGCACATGTCGCCGCTTCGGCCATACCGGAGACAAGTGCGCTGGCGCAAACCGCAATGAGAAGCAGGGACCGCATACGAAACTCCTTGGCCGGGCCAGTGTCCGACCCGCATAAACACTTATGCTGCGCGCGTCCACGCCGCGCTGCTAACCATCTTCTGTCGAGGCAATATAGGCAAGCGCCAGCAAGGTCGTGATCAGTGGCGCAGCCCATGCGGCCGTCAGGGGCGGCAGGGTGCCATTCTCCCCTAGTGTATGCAGAACTTCCTGCACGAAAAAGACAAGAAACCCCGCTGCCCCGCCGGTCAGCGCAAACGCCGCCGCCCCACCGAGCCGGTACAGTCGCAGGGTGGCCGCCGCAGCAATGAGACTGGCCGCGATCAGCGTCAGGGGCAGGGTCAACAGACCTTGCCAGCGCAGTACAAAACGCTCTGCGGCCAGACCGGAGGTTTCAGCCGAGGCGATCAGCCCCGGTAAATCCCAGAACGAGACTCCGCGCGGCGACCGGATACGTTCAAAGAGCGATTGCCGCTCGATACTGGTGGGAAGTGACACGGTGCCTATCTCGACCGGATCGGCCCCCGGCGTACGTTCCACCGCAGTCTCAAGCGTCCAGAATCCCGCCATCAGGTGTGCAGAGGAGGCCGTAATCCTGCGATCAAGATCCGGCCGCCCGCTGTCGGTAGTAGTATAGAAATGAAAAACCGGAGCTTCCAGTTCTCCCGCATTTTCTTCCAGCTGCCGGGCGGCAATCACCGTGAAGCCATCTGCCGTTGTTTCGCGCAGCCATATGGTCTGGGCCCGGGGCGCATCAGTCTGGATTTGCGTCAATTGATCCCGGCGCGCTTCGAATTCGGCATTCAGTGCGGACCCGATGGGATTTAGCAAAGTGGTTGCCAATATACCGGCAACAAGGGCGATGATGACCGCCGGTGAAACAATGCGCCACGCTGAATAGCCTGACGCGCGCATCACCACCAATTCGCTGCGGCGATTGAGCCGGAACAAGGCAAACAGAACCCCGAAAAGGAAGATGAAGGGCAGCGTCTCTTCGATCAACAGCGGTGCCCGCAGCAAAGTCAGAACCAGAAGGTCGAAGGCGGAGACTTCCACGCGGGTACCGACCGCACGGGATTGCTCGACGAAATCAACCAGCAGAATAATGGTCGAGACCACAGCGGCGGCAACGAAAATACCAAACAGAACCTGAAGGGCCAGATAGCGGGCGAGGCGGCTGCGAAGCGGGTTCATGATGCCACGTCCTCTGCAACCGCTTTGCGATTTGGCAGTCTGCGGCGCCACCAGATCAAGGTTACAGCAGCGATAATGGCCAGAACCGGTATGGCGTATTGCACATAATTGAAAGCGGGATCATCGGCGGCAGCTGATTGAGCTGCAAATCCGGCCAACCTCACGGTCAGGGCGAGTCCGACTGCGATGATGATCTTGCGGGTGTTTCCCAGCCGGGAATGCGTGCCGGCCATGAAGGCTGCCGCCGCGATCATCGCCAGGGCGATATTATAGAGCGGTCCGGAGAGCCGGTAATGCGCTTCGGCGAGCAAGCGTTCAGCTCCGTTCGCCCGGGCCAGCGCGGTGGCGTCGGGATAGAAGAGCTCATGCAGGAAGCGGTCAGATTCCTTGAAGAAGAAAATCAGTTGCGGATCGACAAAGTCCCCGAGATCGAACTCGTAGCGGTCGAAGGTCAGAAAGCCGAGCCCACCGGTTTCATCCACTTGCTGCACATTGCCGTCGATCAACACCATGGTCGGCCGCAATTCGCCACGGACGATCACGCCTTCGCGCGCAGCATAGGTCGAGACTTCATCCGGATCACGCGCATCATGGATGAAGATGTCGGCCATGCGCCCACTTCCATCGGATTCACGCGCATAGAGCGTCACGCCAGCGGCGAGGTCGGAAAACTCGCCCGGCCGGACAAGGCTGGCCGCGACATCGGTACGCAGTTCATACACGCTGCGCCGCATTTCCTGATAGGCCATCGGCTGGAGATACAGATTGATCCCCAGATTCAGTATGGCCGCCAGAACCGCCAGGCGAACGGCAGGCGACAGCACCCCCCAGCGTGACAGTCCAGAGGCAGAGGCCACGGTTGCTTCCGAATCCGAATAAAGCCGTGACAGTCCGGCCAGCACCGCGATGAATAACGCGAAAGGCGACAAGAGCGCAGCCAATTGCGGTAAAGCCAGGAGGGTCACCTTGATATAAGTGAACGCGGTTTCGCGGTAATTCGAGATGAATTCAATGTTTGTGAGGCTCTGAGTCAGCAAGGCCAGTGCCGCGAACGCAATCGACGCGGTGACAAACGGCATCAGCAATTGCCGGAACATATAACGCTGAACGAGAATCATCGGACCTGCAGACTCATGCGGATGTGGCCTTCTATAACACCCTGCGATCGGATACCACTTCGGCGGCACAGCTTCGCACACCCATTTGGGATGGGGCGATCTACAAAAGAGGATGAGGCATGAAAATCAAGTTTGCAGAGGCACCCGCCAAGGGATCAATTGCGGTACCCGCTTTCGACAAGGCCGTTTTGTCAGACACAGCCAAGACCGTCGATACAGCGACCGCAGGCGCACTGACCCGCGCCGTCAAATCGTCACGCTTCAAAGGCAGTGCGGGTGAAGCCCTCGTCATCAACGCCCCCTCCGGCATCGAGGCGGACCGCGTCGTTCTTTTCGGCGTCGGCAACAAGAAGACCGATGGCAATGCGCTGGAACAGGCCGGAGCCGGATTGGTCAAGGCGCTGCTGACATCAGGCGAAAAGGATTTGCACGTCCATCTCGAAGGCATTGCCGATGCAGAAGGCGCGTCTCGCTTTGCACTGGGCGGCATGCTGGCGGCCTACCGCTTTGATAAATTCCGCACCAAGCTGGCAGAAGATAAAAAACCCTCGCTGAAATCAGTCACGCTGTCCGCTGACGACCAAAAAGGTGCGAAAGCGGCCTGGAAAGACGGGTCGGCGGTGGCCGAAGGCGTCTATCTCGCCCGCGACCTTGTCAACGAGCCGTCCAACTTCCTGCGCCCGCCGGATTATGCCAAGCGCATCGAGAAGCTGGCCGATATCGGTCTGGAAATCGAAATCCTCGGCGAAAAGGAAATGACCAAGCTGGGCATGCACTCCCTTCTGGGTGTGGGGCAGGGCTCGGTCGCCGAGAGCAAGATCGCCATCATGACATGGAATGGCGGCAAGAAGGGCGACAAGCCGCTTTGCTTTGTCGGCAAGGGTGTCACCTTCGATACGGGCGGCATATCGCTGAAACCCGGTCAGGGCATGGACGAGATGAAGGGCGATATGGGTGGTTCGGCCGCCGTTGTCGGCCTGATGACCGCGCTCGCCAACCGCAAGGCCAAGGTGAATGCCATCGGGATCGTCGGCCTCGTCGAGAACATGCCGGATGGTGATGCACAGCGTCCGGGCGATGTCGTTACCTCCATGTCCGGCCAGACCATCGAGATTCTCAATACCGATGCCGAAGGCCGTCTCGTTCTGGCTGATGTGCTCTGGTATGCGCAGGATCGTTTCGACCCGGAATTCATCATCGATCTGGCCACGCTCACCGGCGCCATCCTGATTGCGCTGGGTCATGAGCATGCCGGCATCTTCTCGAACTCCGACAAGCTGTCCGAGCAGCTGTCAAAGGCCGGTCTGGCTTCGGACGAGAAAGTCTGGCGCCTGCCGATCGGGCCGGAATATGACCGCCAGATCGACAGCCCCATTGCCGACATGAAGAATATCGGCGAGGGCCGTCTGGCCGGGTCCATCACGGCGGC
>PFFX01000052.1 GCA_002783385.1 Rhodobacterales bacterium CG15_BIG_FIL_POST_REV_8_21_14_020_59_13
CGAGGTCGAGGGGCCGGACGGCACGAAAACCCTCGAAACGAAAAACATCGTCATCGCCACGGGTTCGGAAGTTACGCCTTTGCCGGGGGTGGAGATAGACGAGGACCGCATCGTCTCCTCTACCGGCGCGCTGGAACTGAAAGAAGTACCAAAGAAGCTGGTTCTTATCGGGGCGGGCGTCATCGGTCTGGAACTGGGCTCGGTTTGGCGGCGTCTGGGGGCCCAGGTGACGGTGATCGAATATCTCGACCGCATTCTGCCCGGCGTGGATTCCGAAATTGCCAAGCAGGCTCAACGCATTTTCAAGATGCAGGGCTTTGCTTTCGAGCTTTCGCGCAAGGTCACAGGCGTCGAGAAAACAGGTGACGGCCTGACCATTTCCACCGAAGCTGCCGATGGCGGCAAGGACAAGACGTTCGAGGCCGATCTTGCCATCGTCTGTATTGGCCGCCGCCCCTATACTGAAGGGCTGGGTCTGGACACAGTCGGTATTGAAACGGACAAACGCGGCTTCATCCCCAATGATCAATTCCAGACCAGCGCGGACGGGGTCTGGGTGGTGGGTGATTGCACTCATGGCCCGATGCTGGCCCACAAGGCAGAGGATGAGGGCACGGCCTGCGCCGAGCGCATTGCTGGCAAGGCTGGGCATGTCAATTACGGTGCCATTGCGGGCGTGGTCTATACCAATCCGGAAATTGCGTCGGTCGGTGCCACCGAAGAGCAGCTCAAGGAAGAAGGCCGCAAATACAAGACCGGCAAATTTTCCTTTATGGCGAATTCCCGCGCCCGCGCAAACCATGAAACCGACGGCATGGTGAAGCTGCTCGCCGATGCGGAAACCGACGAATTGCTTGGCGCACACATGATTGGCAAGGGTGTCGGCGAGATGATTGCCGAGCTCTGCCTGGCGTTGGAATTCCGGGCGGCCTCGGAAGATATCGCGCGCACATCTCACCCGCACCCGACCATGACCGAAGCCATCCGGCAGGCGGCAATGGGTGTCGAGGGCTGGACCATGCAGGCCTGAATCACGCCTGTCTGACGAAAAGTTCAGACCGCGAATCAGAAATTCATGCTATAATTACAGATAACAGATCCGCGTTTGAGCGGCGTTTTGATCTGTTATCGGACATTGGAAATCGGCTGCGGCGCGCGGAAGGCGGGCCGCATAGGATGCAGGATATGGCTCATGCTGGATGTCATGGCAGACCGGTTGAGACTGGTGGCGCTCGACGCGTGGCTTGCAGGATTGCAAACACGCGATCCGGCCGCCTTTTTCACTGCACTTAATGTCCAGTCTGAAGCCAGCTGGCCGCCAGACTATATGGACAGGGCCGCCATGGAATGGACAGAGGACCGGTTGAAGGCCAACCCGGACGAGGCCGGCTGGTATTTCTGGGCCTTCATCTGGCCGGACTTTGTTAGCGGCAAGGACCGCCTTGTTGGCGGCGGTGGCTTCAAGGGCCCGCCGGATGAAAAGGGTAGTGTCGAGATCGGCTATTCCATGCTGACCTCTTTCCACGAACAGGGCCTGGCGACCGAAGCGGTCGAGGCATTGGTGAGTTGGGCATTTTCCACCGGGCAGGTCCGTGAAGTGATTGCCGATACCCTGCCGCACCTCATCGCGTCGCAGCGCGTGCTGGAAAAGGCCGGATTTGTCGAAACCGGCACACGCGAGGAAGATGGCGTGAAAATCGTCCGCTTCGCCCTGCAGCGCGAACGTGTTGCTGCCTAACCGCCCGTCAGCCGCCGCAATTCATCAAGATAGGCAATCCAGGCTTTGCGTCCCGAAGCGGTCAGCTTCAGCGTCGTTCGCGGACGCCGGCCGACAAAGCTCTTCTCGACCAAGATATAGCCAGCCTCTTCCAGCTTGCGCATATGAACCGACAGATTGCCGTCGGAAGACCCGGTCTTTTCTTTCAACTCTGTAAAGCTCGCAGCACTGACAGAAGAAAGATAAGCCATCATCCCGAGGCGCAGCTTGCCATGGATAACCTCGTCCAGCGCTGCGGCGTTGAACTCTGCATCATTCATGGCTGGACGCGGGCTCCTTGCTCATCAGGCGCATGCCCGGGACAACCGCCGCAAACAGAATGACAGCCGCAATCAGAAGATAAAGCTCGGGCCGGCCGTAGAAGGCCGGCGAGATCGCCGCTCCGGCGATCGACATCCAGGCCGGACCGTAAAGCCATTTTTCCGGCGACAGCGCTGCCGTCACGGCAAACGCGATGGCGTATCCGAACAAGGCAATCGTCAGGATGGAATCGAACAGGACGGGCGAAGCGTCGAGCGCAGTAACGGAAAACAGCACACCAACGAAATACAGGCCAATTCCGATGCCGACATATTGCCAGGCAACGCGGTTTACCCGGTTACCAATCGAGCCGATGCCGGGCTTGCCAGACAATCCGCGCGCCGCGACGAAATTCGCCAGGAGTCCGATGATACCGTAGCCCAGCCAGACGGCCCCGACATAGTTGGTCTCGATCAGAATAACACCCGTCAGGATCGACCAGTGCGCCACGCAGGCGATGACGGCAAGCCCGCCCCAAATCAACAGAAATCGTCCGCCGATCAGCGGGGCCTGCGCACCCGATTCCGCGACGTTCCGCAGATAGTCCAGATCCGTGTTGCATGAGTCTGTCATGACTTCCTCCAAAGAACTTTAAATAACAAAGTATCAGAAAATCATCGGGTGGCAAGGCATGAAATTCTGCCCAGTATTGCTGGGGGTTATTTCGACAAGCGGCGCGCCCGCGGATGCGCGGCTGCATGAACTGCCGTCAAGTGCGCGCCTTCAACCGCTGCATAGACTTGAGTGGTCGATAGGCTGGCATGACCGAGGAGCTCCTGGATGGTCCGCAAATCCCCGCCACCGGCCAGAAGATGCGTTGCAAAACTGTGGCGCAGGGCATGTGGCGTTGTGCTGGCTGGCAGGCCCAACCGGGAGCGCAGATTGACCACCATTTCCTGAACGGCACGCGCGCCCAGCAGGCCGCCCCTTACGGCCCGGAAAACCGGCTCGCCGGGCCCGGCCTGGAACGGGCAGAGCGTGATATAGCGCTCCATCGCTTCCCGGACAGCGGGCAGGACGGGCACCAGCCGCGTTTTCCGGCCCTTGCCGGTCACGCGGATCACATCACCCAGAGGCAAATCAGCAGTGGAGAGTGCGAGCGCCTCGTTGATGCGTAACCCGCACCCGTAAAGCAGCAGCAGCACGGCTTCATCCCGCGCCGCGATCCAGTCCGCCTGTCCGCGCGCGCCGGTTTCCGCAATCATCTGGCGGGCTGCCTCCTTGCTCACCGGCTTGGGCAGGCTGCGCGGGACTTTCGGAGTTTCCACCAGGCCCAGCGCACTACATGAGACACCGCAACGCTGTTCCAGATAGCGATAGAAACTGCGGACCGAGGAAAGAAAACGCGCCAGCGACCGGGCGGAGACACCATCGCGCCGCCGATCCGCCAGCCAGGCGCGAAAATCGGTGGCTTTCAGCCCGCTCAATGAGTGCAACGTCAAGGCCGCACCCTGGTGAGACGACTGGAAATCCAGAAAGGCTGAGACATCGCGGCCATAGCTTTCAAGCGTTTTCGGGCTGTAGCGCTTTTCCCCGGCGAGATAGTCCAGCCAAGCCTTCAGCGCGTCGGCGGAGGAGGAGGTCAGGTCTCGCTCAGCCATCGATCCAGCAGGCGTTCAATGGCGCGGGCCGTAAAGTTGAGAATTTCCGTGCCCTGTCCGGTATGAAACTGATCCGCTTCATTGGCCGCCAGTGCGAGCAGGCCATTGCGGCCCGCCGCCTCGATCCGGCATAGCGCATGACTGCCCATTTCCGACCCATACAGCGTGCGCGAGGTTCGCGGCGCACAGGCGCCGGTGAAATCATTTTCATCACCCAGCAATTCGTCTGCCAGCCCGTATCCGCAGGCATGGATCGATTCCGAGACAATCATCGGCGTTGCGCCTTCGAGGAACAGGCGGACCTTTTCAACGCCCAGCGCCGCGGGAGCTTCCCAGGCCAACATGTAATCCAGTGCATCCAGATCGTCACATTCCATAAGCGACAACACAAAGGCCTGCGTCCGCGCCAGCAGTGCCAGATTGTTGCGGGCATGGTCGGCGATGGCGCGCTGCCGCTGTTTCAGCGTCCGCACCTCGCGCAGAAGTTTTTCGCGCACCACGAAACCGAGATCGGCCACACCCTCTGCCGCGGAGGCTCCGGCAATATGCGAGAGCAGTTCGGCATCCTCACGGACCCAGTACGGGTTTTCGATCAGCATCTGGCGCAGCATGGCGCGATCCATCGCATCGGGCGCAGCGCCCGGCTGTGTTGTAAAATCTGTCACTGTCCCACCATCCGTTTTCGGATTTGTATTGAGACCTGTCTAGCAGACAGGCCTTGGCGTTCGGTAAACGCGGTGAAAACAAAATCGTCTCATGCATTCTTCTTTACATATTCCGTTATACAGAATATACGTTCTGCATGATCCTGAGCTGGAAGGATTCGGGAGCCGGCCGCTTCTTCGAAACAGGACGTGTTCCGAAGAAGGCAGGCTGGCAACAAGCGGCGAAGATCGTGGCGCGCAAGCTCGATATGCTGAATGCCGCGCATCGGCTGGAAGATTTGAGAAGTCCCTCGGGTAACCGGCTGGAGGCTTTGTCAGGGGGCCGGAAGGGGCAGCACTCGATCCGGATTAATGATCAGTGGCGCATCTGCTTTGCCTGGCGGGATGGGCCGCAAGATGTGGAGATTGTCGATTACCACTAGCGTGATCACGGTCGAGAGGAGTTTGATGATGAGAGTTACAACACACCCCGGTGAAGTTCTCCGCGAAGAGTTCATGATCCCTCTCGGCGTGTCGATCAACAAGCTTGCCGGTGATCTCGATATCGCAATCTCGCGTGTGTCGAATATCGTGAATGGCCAGCGTGCCGTGACGGCCGACACGGCCTTGCGGCTGGCAATCTATTTCAAAACGACGCCAGAATTCTGGCTGAATCTGCAATCGGCCTATGATCTGTCAAGGCTTCGCGCCGAGAGGGGCAATGCCATTATACAGGCGGTTAGAATGCCGAAAAACGATCAAACAGTCCCCGTATCGGCCTGATCTGAATTCACGGAAGCAGCGTTGCCGAACCCCCTTAAAGCCAAGGCGTCCATCCTGTTTCCGATGCCCCTGCCGGAACCCTTCGATTATGCGGTGCCCGACGGTATGGAGCTGCATGTCGGCGATCATGTCCGCGCGCCCTTGGGTCAGCGTTCGGCGCGCGGCGTCGTCTGGGCGCTGTCGTCTGATGATGGCAGCCGCAATCTGAAACGTGTCGAGAGCGTCTATGATGCGCCGCCGCTTTCCGAAGCGATGATCGAGTTTGTGAACTGGTCAGCGCGCTATCTGGTGCAATGGCCGGGTATCATTCTGCGCATGGTGTTGCGGAGTGATGATTCCCTGTTGCCCTCGCCCACCGAGCTCCGCTTTGAAGCTGCCACTGAACGCCCCGCACGCATGACAGAGGCGCGGGAGAAGGTTCTGCGGGTTATGCTCGATCATGGCCCTGACAGCGCTGCTGAACTGGCGCGGCTGGCCGGCGTGACGCCCGGTGTTGTCACTGGCCTGGCCAAGGCAGGCGGCCTTGTCCGTGTTGAGCACCCGTCCGATCCGCCTTTTGCTCCACCCGATCCGGAAGGACCGGGCGTGGAGCTGGTGCCTCAGCAACAGGACGCTGCCGATCAGATCAAACGCATGATTAATGCCGGGGGGTTCCAGGCCGCTTTGCTGGATGGCGTGACAGGTTCGGGCAAGACCGAAGTTTATTTTGAAGCCATCGCCCACGTTCTGCGCCAGGACAGCGACGCCCAGATCCTCATCCTATTGCCGGAAATCGCTCTGACCCGCGCCGTAACCGCCCGCTTCATGGCGCGTTTCCGTGCCGAACCGGCACTCTGGCATTCCGATCAGGGGCCAAAGGAACGCCGCCGCATCTGGCGCGAGATCAATGAAAACCGCGCACGCATCGTCATCGGCGCCCGCTCGGCGCTGTTTCTGCCTTTCCAGAATCTGCGGCTTATTGTTGTCGATGAGGAACATGATGCGACCTATAAACAGGGCGACGGGCTGCATTATCAGGCCCGTGATCTGGCGGTGGTGCGCGCCCGCGCGTCGAAAGCCCCGATTATCATGGCTTCGGCCACGCCCTCGATTGAAAGCCTCGCGAATGCCCGGGCCGGGCGGTATGTCTATATCCAGCTGCCTGACCGCATCGGAAAGGCGGTCCTGCCGGAAGTCACGACGATTGACCTGCGCGAACACCGGCCCGCAAGAGGGTTGTGGCTCTCCGATCCGCTGGTCAAGGCCATGGCGGACACACTGGAGCGCGGAGAGCAGGTTCTCCTCTATCTCAACCGCAGGGGTTATGCGCCGCTGGTTCTGTGCCGCGATTGCGGACATCGTATGACATCACCCGAGGTCGACGCCTATCTCACCGAGCACCGCTATACCGGGCGGCTGGTCTGCCATCTGACGGGGTTTTCCATGCCGCGCCCGGACAAATGCCCGGAATGCGGAGCCATCGACTCCCTGACCAGTGTCGGGCCGGGCGTCGAGCGCGTGGCCGAAGAAGCCCGGGCACGTTTCCCGGATGCCAGGGTCGAGATTCTTTCCTCCGACACTGCCCATTCCGCTGAAAAACTCCTGGCGCTGATTGATCGCATGGAGCGCGGCGAGATTGATATTCTGGTCGGCACCCAGATCGCGGCCAAGGGTCATAACTTCCTGAATCTCACCCTGATCGGTGTGGTCGATGCCGATCTCGGCCTCGCAGGCGGCGATCCGCGCGCTGGCGAGCGCACCTATCAGACCCTGGTGCAGGTGGCCGGACGGGCCGGACGCGCCGATCGTCCTGGCCGGGCGCTATTGCAGACCCATGATCCGGAGCATGACGCCATCGCCGCGCTGGTCGCCGGGGATCGTGACCGCTTCATGGAGGCTGAAACCATGGCCCGCGAAGTCCTCGGTCTGCCGCCCTATGGACGCTTGGCGGCGATCATCATCGCCTCGAAGAACCCGTCACAGGCCGATGCGGTCGCAAAAGACTGGGCCCGAAACGCGCCCGATGCGGACGGTATAAAGATATGGGGCCCGGCCGAGCCGCGCTATGGCATGGTCCGCGGCTGGCACCGCCGCCGCCTGCTTGTCCGCGCCGATCGGGATGTCGATCTTTCAGCCTGGCTTTGGGCGTGGAAGAAAAACATGAAACCGGTGTCTTCCGTCCGTGTGACAATCGATATCGAGCCCTACAGTTTTGTCTGACGCGCCAGTGTGAAGGGTAAGAGATTCACCGTTGCCGGCATATCCAGTGCCAGTGCCACGGCAGCCTCGCCAATCGCCGGCGCAAATTTATAGCCATGCCCGGAACAGGCGGCGAGGATCACCAAGCCTGGTTGCTCCGGTGCCCGGTCGATGATGAAGCGCGTATCGGCGGTATTGGTAAAGCGGCAGACCTCGAACCGGTCCGGGGGCGGAAATCCGGGCAATACGGCCTTCAAACAGGCCGTCAGTAACCGGCGGTCTTCGGCATCAACCTCACTGGCGCCGCGAAACTCGGGCCCGGACTGCCGGCGGTGATGATAGAGACCGAATTTCCACCGTCCCGGCATTGCGGCCGGCAAAAGATAGAGGCGGCGGCCATCTTCCAGAATGCGTTGGAAGGGCGGCACATCGCCCGGCGGGCCGTCAAAATAGCCGATCACCTGCCGCTCGGCACGGATCACATCGCGCAGACAGGGGCTGAAGTCATCTGCCCACGGTCCGGCGGCATTGATCACCCGGCGCACCCGGGATTCACCGTCCGGCGTAAAGATCACAAATCCGTCCCCGTCCGGTTGCACCGATGAGACCGGCGTATTCCACTGGAGCTGCGCACCGCCTGCACGGGTCAGCCGGGCCAGGGCGGTGTTGGCGGCATCGCTCATCAGCACGCCACTCCCCGGGGATTGTATTACGCTGCAATCTTCCGGGAGATGCAGCGCCGGCCAGCAATCATTGGCGGTGGCGGCATCCATCTGGATGAAGGGCAGGTCATGGGCTTCGGCACAGGCGCGTGATTGTATCAGAAGATCATGCCCTTCAGGCGCAATATCCAGCCCGCCCGTCTGGTGGAACAGACGCTCTCCGGTCTCGGCTTCCAGCGTGGCCCACAACGCATAGCTTCGCTCCAGCAGGGGCATATAGACGCGCCCTTCGCTGTAGATTCGCCGGATCATCCGGGTTTCACCATGGCTGGAGCCATGAGTATGGCCGGGCTCGAAGGCATCGAACGCAATCACAGAGGCCTCCGCGCGGACGCCCGCCCACGCACTGGCAAGCCCCATGGCTCCCAGGCCGATCACTCCGATGTCGTGCATGACTTCTCCCATTGCAACATTCGGTCTTTCCGGCCAGCAATCAAGGCTGGCCCGCAATGACGCAAGCGGGTTGCCGCCCGATAGCCCCTATGCTAAGCGGGCGCGCAACTGGAGAAGCGCGCGTCTTGAAGGCGAAGGTGTGCTTCGAATTTCGCAATTATCTCAGGTGTTTGATGGTTGATCCAATCAACTCTCCAACACAATCGGCAAAGGCAGGCAACAGAACGATCCGATGAGTGGCGATCACGCGACAATCACCGGCGCAGCCGGACGGTATGCCAGCGCCCTGTTCGAGCTGGCTTCGGACGCCGGACTGGCGGACAAGATCGAAGCCGATATGGCGGCGCTTGCGGCGATTCTCGACAACAGCGCCGAACTGTCATCGGCACTGGCAAGCCCGATGGTCGATGCCGATGCAAAGACTGGTATCCTTGCAGCCCTGTCTGACAAGACCGGCTTCCAGACCATGACCAAGAACGCACTGATGGTCGCAGCGGAAAATGGCCGCGCCGGCGCATTTGCTGATATAACGTCTGCCTATGCACAAATGGCCGCGGATGCGCGCGGAGTGGCGACGGCTGATGTCACCACGGCTGCGAAGCTGACGGCCAAGGAAATCGACGCTCTCAAAGCGTCCTTGAAACGCGCCTTCGGGCGTGAAGTTGACGTCCGGGCTCATGAGAATCCGGACATTCTCGGCGGATTGATCGTTCAGGTCGGTTCGCGCATGTATGATTCTTCTCTTCGGACCAAGCTCGACGGGCTCCGGACAGCGATGAAAGAGGCTTAGCAACGCCATGGACATCCGTGCTGCGGAAATTTCCGCAATCCTGAAAGACCAGATCAAGAATTACGGTGCCGACTCGAAAGTCTCGGATGTAGGCCAGATCCTGTCCGTTGGTGACGGCATCGCCCGTGTCTACGGCCTCGACGAGGTCCGGGCCGGTGAGCTCGTTGAATTCCCGGGCGGGGTGAAGGGCATGGCCCTGAACCTGGAGCGCGACAATGTCGGTTGCGTGATCTTCGGCGAAGACCGTGGCCTGAAAGAAGGCGACACGGTGAAACGCCTCGGTTCCATCGTCGACACCGGCGTGGGCAAGGGGTTTCACGGCCGCGTCGTTGACGCGCTGGGCGAGCCGATTGATGGCAAAGGCCCGATCGACGCCACTGAGCGCCGCCGCGTGGACGTCAAGGCACCGGGCATCATCCCGCGCAAATCCGTGCACGAGCCGATGGCAACCGGTATCAAGTCTGTAGACGCGATGATCCCGATCGGCCGTGGCCAGCGCGAATTGATCATTGGCGACCGCCAGACTGGCAAGACCGCCATCGCCATCGATGCCATCCTGAACCAGAAGCAGATCAACGAAACCGATGACGAGAGCCAGAAGCTCTATTGCGTCTATGTCGCCATTGGTCAGAAACGCTCCACCGTTGCCCAGATCGTGAAAACGCTCGAGGAAAACGGTGCGATGGAATACACCACCGTCGTCGCTGCGACCGCCTCCGATCCGGCACCGATGCAGTTCCTGGCGCCGTTCACCGCCTGTACGATTGGGGAGTATTTCCGCGATAACGGCATGCACGCCCTCATCGTTTATGATGATCTGTCCAAACAGGCTGTCGCCTATCGCCAGATGTCGCTGCTGCTGCGCCGCCCGCCGGGCCGCGAAGCCTATCCGGGTGATGTCTTCTATTTGCACTCCCGCCTGCTGGAACGTGCGGCAAAGATGAATGATGAACTGGGCGCCGGGTCGCTGACGGCTCTGCCAATCATCGAAACCCAGGCCAATGACGTCTCGGCCTATATCCCGACCAATGTGATCTCGATCACCGACGGCCAGATCTTCCTGGAAACCGATCTCTTCTTCCAGGGTATCCGCCCGGCGGTGAATGTCGGCCTGTCCGTGTCCCGTGTGGGCTCTGCGGCCCAGACCAAGGCCATGAAGCAGGTTGCCGGCAAGATGAAGGGTGAGCTCGCGCAGTATCGTGAAATGGCCGCCTTTGCGCAGTTCGGGTCCGATCTGGATGCGGCAACACAGCGCCTTCTGAACCGGGGTCAACGTCTGACCGAGCTTTTGAAGCAGCCGCAATTCTCGCCGTTGTCGATGGAAGAGCAGGTCTGCGTGATTTTCGCCGGTACGCGGGGCTATCTGGATAAAATTCCGGTCGGCAGCGTTCGCCAGTTTGAGGCCGAGCTTCTGCGTCATCTGCATGCTGATCATGATGATCTTCTGGCCGCCATCCGCGACGAGAAGAAGTTGAGCGGCGACAGTGAAAGCAAGCTGACCTCCGTGGTCGAGGCCTTCACCAAGAGTTTCGCTTAAGGGCAGGGTTTAGGAGAGCCGAATGGCTTCGCTTAAAGAGCTTCGCAATCGCATCTCCAGCGTGAAATCCACGCAGAAGATCACCAAGGCGATGCAGATGGTGGCCGCAGCCAAGCTGCGCCGGGCGCAGGACGCCGCCGAAGCTTCTGGCCCGTATGCCGAGCGCATGGCATCGGTGATGGCGAATCTGTCAACCTCGATGAAGGATTCTCCCGGGGCGCCGCCGCTTTTGGTGGGTACCGGAAAGTCCGACACCTATCTCCTGCTGGTGATGACGGCGGACCGCGGTCTTTGCGGTGGCTTCAACACCAACATTGTCCGCAAGACACGTGAGCGCATTACAACGCTGCAATCTGAAGGCAAGACGGTGAAGATCATCACCGTCGGCAAGAAGGGCGCGGACCAGCTCAAACGCCTCTACAACGATCTGATCGTCAAGCGCTATGATCTCGGTGGCGGAAAAAATGCCGGCCGTGATGCGGCATCGGAATTCGGGCTGATGGTCCGGAACATGTTCGAAGCCGGCGAGTTTGATGTGTGCGAGTTGATCGCTTCGGAATTTGTCTCCGTCATCTCGCAGAAACCCCGCATCCAGACGCTGATCCCGGCGGTTGATGCGATTGATGACAGCGTTGAGCGTCCCGATCTTGAGGGCGCTGTCTATGAATACGAGCCCGATGAGGAGGAAATTCTCACCGTGCTTCTCCCGCGTTATGTCGACACAGTCATCCTCTCGGCCCTGTTGGAAAACGCCGCAGGCGAAATGGGCGCCCGCATGGCCGCGATGGACAACGCCACGCGCAATGCCGGCGATCTGATCGACAAGCTCAATCTCGTTTATAACCGTACACGCCAGGCCAAGATCACGACGGAGCTGACCGAAATCATCTCCGGCGCCGAGGCCTTGTAAGAAATACGTCCGCAAAAGGAATTATGCAGATGGCACAGCTCAAGGGACGCGTCGTACAGATCACCGGCGCCGTTGTTGACGTCGAATTTGAAGGCGGCCTGCCGGATATTCTGAACGCCGTTGAAACCAAGAATGGCGACCAGAAGCTGGTTCTGGAAGTCGCGCAACACCTGGGCGAAAACACCGTCCGGACCATCGCCATGGACGCCACCGAAGGCCTGCAGCGCGGTGCCGCTGTCACCGACACCGGCTCGCCCATCACGGTGCCTGTCGGTCCGGGCGTTCTCGGCCGCATCCTGAACGTGACGGGCGACCCGATTGATGAGGCGGGCGAAGTGTCCTACGAACAGCGCGCCCCGATCCACCGCTCCGCTCCGGCTTTTGACGAGCAGGCCACGGAAGCTGAAATCCTGCCGACTGGCATCAAGGTGATCGATCTGCTCTGCCCTTATGCAAAAGGTGGCAAGATCGGCCTGTTCGGCGGGGCCGGCGTGGGCAAGACCGTGCTCATTCAGGAGTTGATCAATAACATTGCCAAGCTGTTCGGCGGGTATTCGGTCTTCGCCGGCGTCGGTGAACGCACCCGCGAAGGCAATGACCTCTACTGGGAAATGATCGAATCCGGCGTCAACAAGGACCCGTCCAAGGGGTCCGTTGAGGGGTCGCGCTGCGCGCTCGTTTTCGGTCAGATGAACGAACCTCCCGGTGCCCGCGCCCGCGTCGCTTTGGCAGGTCTCGCCCAGGCAGAATATTTCCGCGATGAAGAAGGCAAGGACGTGCTCTTTTTCGTCGACAACATTTTCCGCTTCACCCAGGCCGGTTCCGAAGTGTCCGCCCTGCTCGGCCGCATCCCGTCTGCCGTGGGCTACCAGCCGACACTGGCCACCGACATGGGTGCGCTGCAGGAACGCATCACCTCGACCAAGAAGGGCTCGATCACTTCTGTGCAGGCCGTTTACGTGCCGGCAGATGATTTGACCGACCCGGCACCGGCGACCACCTTCTCGCACCTTGATGCAACGACTGTTCTGAACCGGGCGATCTCGGAAAAAGGCATCTATCCGGCTGTGGACCCACTCGATTCGACCTCGCGGATTCTCGATCCGCGCATTGTCGGCGAAGAACACTATGAAACCGCCCGCAGCGTTCAGGAAATTCTCCAGCGCTATAAGGCGTTGCAGGACATTATCGCCATTCTCGGCATGGACGAGCTGTCAGAAGAAGACAAGCTGACCGTGGCCCGCGCCCGGAAAGTCGAACGCTTCCTGTCACAGCCGTTCGACGTTGCTGAAGTTTTCACCGGCTTCCCGGGCATTCAGGTCCCGGTCGCTGACACCGTCAAGGCCTTCAAGGCCATCGTGGCCGGGGAATATGACGACCTGCCGGAACCAGCCTTCTATATGGTCGGCACCATTGAGGATGCCGTGAAGAAAGCCGAAGCCCTGGCCGCTGAAGCCGCGTAGCTATCGCTTTTTATCTGAATTGGAAAAGGCCGGTCATTGCGACCGGCCTTTTCTTTTTGCGCTAAATCTCCAAACTCTACTCCAGACTGGGGAGCCCTGCATGAAGTATATAGTCGCCATCATCAGCCTGTTGCTTGTCGCGGCTTCGCCCCCACCACCCCCGCCGCCTGTGCCGGAGATCGCACAAGGCGAATTTGATGGCTATGACGGCGCGGCGCTTTGGCGAGCCTGGCGTCAGGCGAGCTACGATGCAGCAGCCAATAGCGCGCTGGAACTCTATGAAAGCTATAATGTTAATCAGCCAGGCGCGGTCATAGAAACCGAAGGTCTGCGTGGCCAGCGCGGCTCGCCGTTCTACTGGACCGAAGTCTTTCGATTCGCTTTCAACGAAGTCTGCGAGAACGCTGTTTGCCAATGGCGCTATCATCAGGTCAGCATTCAAGGCGAAACCGGGGATTTTGACGCGATAGCAGAGCGTCTTTTTGATGGGGCGGCGGCCGCAGACTATCTGCGCTCGAATGGCTTGGAGCCCGGTCAGGATGTAACGGGGGAATACCGAGCCTTTGGACGTCAAGCAGAACTGGGTGAAGCGGTGGCCGATCGCATTGGTTTCGTGACCTATCTGGAAAGCGATTGCGCCGCTGTCGGGCAATGGCAGCAACGTTATGAAGG
The DNA here is from genome assembly GCA_002783385.1 of Rhodobacterales bacterium CG15_BIG_FIL_POST_REV_8_21_14_020_59_13. Classification (GTDB taxonomy): domain Bacteria; phylum Pseudomonadota; class Alphaproteobacteria; order Caulobacterales; family Maricaulaceae; genus Hyphobacterium. The sequence goes on from PFFX01000052.1 coordinate 13,771, forward strand.
TCAAATGCCTCCGCCTGTCGTGACACCCGAAGGCGAAATACCGCCGCAGCCTCTTCCACCCTTGCCGTTCAATGTCGCCATGCGGCTCGATATGCCTGGCTGGGCAGTCGGTTCGGATGAACCCTGGGTCCGCCGCGACGACAGCCGCGACCGCGCCCTTCTGGATTTGCTGGGAGCTTTGCCGCCGCGATGCTGAGAATAGCGCCGGCAGCCGAGTGACATCGCCTCTCCACAAACCGTTCTACGCCTGCTAAAAGCCGCCGCGAACGCACGAAGGATTCTCCGTCATGGCCGACAAGCTGCACTTTGATCTCGTTTCTCCAGAGCGCCGCCTCTTTCAGGGCGAAGTCGACATGGTCGTGGTTCCCGGAGAGGAAGGTGACTTCGGTGTCCTGCCGGGTCATGCGCCGGTGATGAGCGCGATCCGCTCCGGCGCGATTGCCGTGCATGACGGATCGGATGTCCGCCGCACTTTCATCCATGGCGGCTTCGCCGAAGTGACACCGGATGGTCTGACAATTCTCGCCGAAGAAGCCATTGATCTGGCCGCGGTTGATCGTGAGCAGGTTGCAAAAGACCTGATTGTGGCGAGGGAAGATATCAGCCTCGCTCGCGATGATCACGAGCGCCATATCGCCGAAGCCAAGCTTGCCAAGTTCGAAGCACTGACCGAAGCGCTGAACAGCTGACCGGTTTTCTCAATAGTCTCGGCCTGACAGACCTCATCGGCTTTGCCGGAGTCGGCTGTGTCCTGTTCGCCTTTTTCTGGCAACAGACGCGCGGTGTACGCGATGATGATTGGCGTCACCCGGTGATCAATGGTGTCGGTGCCGTGCTTCTTCTGGTTTCGCTGATCTACAAGCCCAACCCCGCTTCCATCGCCATCGAATTTTCCTGGTTCGCGATCAGCACTATCGGGCTGGTCCGGTCGCTCAGGAACCGTCAGCTCGCAAAACGTGAAAAAGCCGCTGCCACGTCCTCATAGACGGCCCGCTTCCAGCCGATGATCAGCGGCGGAATATTCGCCAGCTTCTCCCATCGCCATTCGGCAAATTCCTGCGGAGGGACCGCAGTCAGGTCAAAATCCTCATCGCGTCCGGTATAGCGGAAGGCAAACCAGCGTTGCTTCTGGCCTTTCCACTTATAACGCTTCTGGTCTGGCCGCGCGGGCAGGCCGGGCGGAAAGTCATAGGCCAGCCAGTGATCAATCGCGCCCAGCAATTCAAGCTGATCAGATCGAGCGCCGGTTTCTTCATAAGCTTCGCGGCGGGCGGCGGCTTCGGCCGTCTCGCCTTCATCCATGCCGCCTTGCGGAAATTGCCAGACATGAGGGCCATTCACATCTGCCCGGCGGCCAATCCAGACCAAGCCGTCCGGATTGAACATCACCACGCCGGCATTGGGGCGGTGCTGCGGGTAGGGATCCCCCATCAATGATCGAAGGAGGCGCTCTGCGCCGGACCTCCGCTCCGTTCAGCTTGCTGGCGGGCCATGACGGCTGACGGCGGGGCCAGGGCGTAACCACGCGCTTCCAGACCTTCTGCCCAGCGGCCGACTTGATCCACGGTGGAGCGATAGGCAAAGCCCGCCCCCACGGACGCGCCATGCTGGAGGGCCAGCGCTTCCAGCGTCAACAAGCGGTCGTCCACAGCGGACGGAGACGGGTCTTCATCCAGCAC
>PFFX01000133.1 GCA_002783385.1 Rhodobacterales bacterium CG15_BIG_FIL_POST_REV_8_21_14_020_59_13
ATGTCATCTCGATGGCGGTGCTGCACCATGTCGAGGTCACGACCGAGGAAGCCCGCGCCTATCTGAAACATGCGGCGGCCATGCGCCGGGCCGTGTCGGGCGCTGAAGATGGCGATGACATCGAAGATGTTTCACTGGAAGCCGAAGGTGAGGATGCCGCGCTGTCGTCCGAGCGGATAGCCGGGCTGGGCGGGGCTGAAGAGTTTGTTTTGACTGTGGCAAATGATGGTTTCGGGAAACGGTCCTCGGCCTATGAATACCGGGTGATGAATCGCGGCGGGCAGGGCGTCGCCGCTCATGATCTGTCCCGCGGTGTGCCTCTGGCTGCCAGCTTTACAGTTGAGGATGCTGACCAGATCATGGCGGTGACTGATGGCGGGCAACTGATCCGCTTCCCGCTGGATACGGTGCGCATAGCCGGACGGGCGACCAAGGGTGTGACTTTGTTGAAGCCGCGCGCCGGGGAATCTGTGGTTTCGGTTGTGCGGATCGCCGAGAGTGGCGAAGACGAGGTCGATGAAGTTGAGAATCCTGATGATGCCGGGCCCGCAGAGGAAGGCGATACAGGGGAATGACCCAGCGGATTGCGCTCTATCCGGGGACATTTGATCCCATCACCAACGGTCATGTCGATATCATTGGCCGGGCCGTAAAACTGGTCGACAAGCTGGTGATCGGCGTGGCGATCAATGAGGAGAAAGGTCCGCTTTTTTCCCTCGCGGAGCGTGTTGCCATGGCTGAAGTCGTGGCCGAAAGCCTTGAAACCGAAACGGAAATTGTTGTGCGTCCGTTTGACGGGTTGCTGATGCATTTCGCCGAGGAAATCGGGGCCAGCAGTATTATCCGCGGTTTGCGCGCGGTCTCGGACTTTGAATATGAGTTCCAGATGGTGGCGATGAATCAGCGCCTGAATTCGCAGATCGAGACCGTTTTTCTCATGGCCGATCCACGTCATCAGGCGGTCGCTTCCCGGCTGGTCAAGGAAATTGCCCGGCTGGGTGGAGATGTCAGTGCCTTTGTCTCTCCCTCGGTCAAGAACATGTTGTTGGAGAAGTATGCGTGATGAAACAGATATGGATGTCGAGTGCGCTGGCCCTGGCCTTGGCGGCGAGTGCGTGCGCGGAAAACAATGCTGCGGAGACGGAAGCAGAAACAACGGATCGGGCCGGTGATGCCGCTGAGTCGTCCGAAGCGGCAGGCGAAACACAGCTTGCGTCCCTGATTCAGGACGAGGTGGACACCACTTCTGTCGCGGACGAGATGCCGGATTATGATTTTCCGGATGGAGCCTGGCGCACGGTGGAACAGGATCGCCTGCTCTATATCGAAACCGATCACGGCATGATCGTGGTCGAGCTGGCACCGGAATTTGCGCCTCTTCATGTCGAGCGGATGACCACTCTGGCAAATGAGCGCTTTTACGACTTTCTTGTCTGGCACCGGGTGATTGACGGCTTTGTCGCGCAGGGCGGTGGCAGCCGGACCAACCCGTCTCATTCCACGGATAAGGACCGTGTGCCGGGCGAATTCACCCTGCGGCGCGATCCGAACGAGATCGTGATTTTCGAGACGCAAGACCGCGTGATTAACCCGCGCAGCAATCCGGTCATTGCGCGCGCCGGTTTCTGGAATGGCTTTCCAGCCGGCACACAGGCAGCGGCCCTGGCCGGCATCACCGCCGACGGGCAGGTGGAGAGCTGGTTATTGCATTGCGAAGGCGCGGCCTCGATGGCGCGCACAAACGATCCTAACAGCGCCGGCAGCCAGTTCTATCTCACACGCGGCGATGCCGAGCATCTGAACGCGCAATACACGGTCTGGGGCCGGGTGCGCGCTGGTCAGGATGCGGTCAACGCCATTGCGGTTGGTACGGCAGGGCAGGATCCGGGCTTTACACCGGATACGATTCGCTCGATGCGGATTGGATCCGATCCGGCATTTAATGGTCAGGTCACCGTCGAGGTGATCGACACCAGTTCACAAGCCTTCGCCGACTGGCTGATGGCGCAGGGCGAGGGCGGCGAGGCACCGGATGTGTGCGCGGTCGATATTCCCGTCCGTATTACGGAGTAGACTTCGATGGCTGATCAAAATCTGGTTTTCCAACTCGACGGCGGCGATGTCGTCATCAAATTTCGTGACGATCTGGCCCCCAAGCATGTGGCGCGGATTTCAGAACTGGCTGCAGACGGCTTTTATGACGGTCTGACCTTTCACCGCGTGATTGACGGCTTTATGGCACAGGGCGGTTGTCCTGATGGAACTGGAATGAGTGGATCGGGCAAGAAGCTGCCCGCTGAATTCAATTCCGAACCGCATGTGAGAGGCGTATGCTCGATGGCTCGGGCGTCAGATCCGAACTCTGCTGACAGCCAGTTTTTCATCTGTTTTGATGATGCGACATTCCTCGATAATCAGTACACGGTCTGGGGCGAGGTGATTTCCGGCATGGAGCATGTCGATGCGCTGCCGAAAGGCGAGCCGCCTCGTAATCCGGGGAAGATCATTTCAGCAAAACTCGTCGATGCCTGATTGTTGGCGGGCCACCGGAAACTGAAATTCAAACGTCTTTCTCTTCGCTGAACAGCGGCAAGCTTGCCGTGCAATGCGGCAAAAGATAGACCCCGCGGCCATGCGCCTGAGCGATTTTGATTTCGATCTGCCGGACGACCGGATTGCCTTGCGGCCTGCGCGGCCGCGGGATGCGGCGCGCCTGCTGCATATTCCCGCAGACGGACCGTTCGGCGATCATGGCATGATGGATTTGCCGTCTCTGTTGCAGCCGGGTGATGTGCTGGTGTTGAACGATACACGGGTCATGCATGCGGCCCTGACCGGGGTCCGGCCTGGGCGGAAGGTGGAGGGCAGGGATGTTCATGTCTCGGTCAATCTGCACAAACGCGTTGGGCCGGACCGTTGGCGCGTCTTCGCCAAGCCCGGAAAACGTTTGCGCGAGGGCGATGAAATCCGTTTCAAGAAGCTGAGCGCCCGCATTGAAGTAAAATCTGACGGCGGCGATTTCCTGATTCAATTCAATCAGTCAGGTGCAGCGCTTGATAAGGCGATTCAGAATGAAGGGGTGCCGCCATTGCCGCCCTATATCGCCTCGAAGCGCAAGGTTGATGCAGCGGATGAAGAAGACTACCAGACCACCTTCGCAGCGGACGACAAGATGGAATCCGTGGCCGCACCAACGGCGGGTCTGCATTTCACCGACCGCCTGATGAACGCCTTGAATGCCCGCTGTGTGGAAATAGCCACGGTCACCCTGCATGTCGGGGCGGGAACATTTCTTCCGGTGAAGTCGGAAAATATTGAAGAACATCAGATGCATGCAGAGTGGTGTGAGATATCTGATTCAAGTGCCGCCCTCATCAATCGCGCGAAGCAGGACGGCCGCCGAATCATTCCGGTCGGAACAACGGCGTTGCGGACCATCGAAAGCCTGGCCGGCAATGATGGCGTGCGGGCCGGCACAATGGATACTGATATCTTCATAACGCCGGGTTATCGCTTTCGGGTGACTGATGCGCTTTTGACCAATTTCCACCTTCCGAAATCGACGCTGTTCATGCTGGTGGCGGCACTCGCCGGTCTGGACCGGATGCAGGCGGCCTATGCTCATGCCATCGCTGATCGCTACCGTTTTTTTTCCTATGGTGATGCCTGTCTGATCGAGGCCGCGAAATGAGTGCTTTCGCCTTCGATATCCACGCCACAGATGGCAAGGCGCGGACCGGCGTTCTGAGAACGCCGCGCGGCGATATCCGCACACCGGCCTTCATGCCGGTCGGGACAGCGGCAACGGTGAAGGCGCTTTATCCCGAGCAGGTGAAGTCGGCCGGGGCCGACATCATTCTGGGCAATACCTATCACCTCATGCTGAGGCCCGGAGCCGAGCGGGTGAAACGTCTGGGCGGATTGCATGCCTTCATGAACTGGGACGGTCCGATCCTGACCGATTCCGGAGGCTTTCAGGTCTGGTCGCTGGCCGGGCTTCGCAAGCTGACCGAGGCGGGTGTGGAATTCCAGTCGCATATTGATGGTTCGAAATACAATCTGACACCGGAGCGGGCGATTGAAATCCAGGCGGATTTGCTCGGGGCCGACATTTCCATGCAGCTGGATGAGTGTACGAATTTCCCTTGTTCGGAGGACGAAGCGCGGGCCTCCATGGAGATGTCGTTACGCTGGGGGGCGCGAAGCAAAACGGCGTTCGGGGAACGCGAAACGCAGGCACTGTTCGGAATCGTCCAGGGTTCGGTTTTTGAACATTTGCGCAAGGAATCCGCCGAGTGCCTCGTGGAGATCGGCTTTGACGGTTATGCCATTGGCGGCCTCGCAGTCGGTGAAGGTCTTGAGACGATGTGCGAGGTTCTGGACTATACCGTGCCGATCCTGCCGCAGGCGCGGCCGCACTATCTGATGGGCGTTGGAAAGCCCATCGATCTGGTTGAAGCGGTAGCCCGCGGGATCGACATGTTTGATTGCGTGATGCCGACGCGATCGGGCCGTCATGGCCAGGCTTGGTCGGATTATGGACCGGTCAATCTGAAGCGGGCGGAATTTGCCGAGGATAACTCACCACTGGATCCGGACATCGATTGTCCGGCCAGCCGCGATTATTCCAGAGCCTATATCCATCACCTTGTTCGTGCAGGTGAATATCTCGCAGCCATGCTGCTCAGCTGGCATAACATCGCTTATTACGAACACCTGATGGCGCGGATGCGCGCGGCCATAGAAGCAGGTGAATTTGAGCGGTTTACCGCGGACTTGCGTGCGCGTTGGGCGGAGGGTGAGTCGCGCCGCAGCTAACCGTCTTGGTCCGGGTGTGACAATGCGTATTCGTTAAAAGCGCGTGTCAGATAATCATCGGTACAACCAAAGCCGTCAAACAGGCCGCGCAAATAGGCCCGGCGATTGAGGGCCGTTGTCCTCTGGGCACGGGCTTCACGTTCGATTTCTCCGGCCCGGCCCACAAAGCGGAGCACGGGCCGTGCCGGATTGAGCCCAACAATCGTGGACCGGTAGAGATCGCTGGCACCGGATGAAATCGCTTGCCCGCTGCGGCCAGCCCACATGACTGACCGCTCCCGCCAACTGCGTTCTTCTTCGGTCTCGTCCTCACGTTCCTCGGGGACATATATGTTTTCCGGTCCCAGTACGGCTGTCAGCCGGGCAATATCCCGCGCTGTGGTGGAGCAAACCCGCCGCGCGCCTTCGCCGCCATATGGAGTAGGGACGGTGTCATCACCCTCGTCCACCATGATCCGGCCAGGGCGCTCGCGCGGCAGTCCAACAGCGTCACTGACGGCGCTGCGGGTTTCGTCTATGCCGGTCTCGGTGACAGTCTGACTGTCAGGTGCCGAGGCGCAGGCGGTGAAAAATAAAGCGCTGCTTATGCAAGCGATATGGAATGACCGTTTCATTGTTCAAATCCTACAGTCTGACGAAGATCTTCCAAGATACTGCCCAAAATAATGGCTTCTTGTTGACGGATCATCATGAAGGGGATAGGTCCGGCCATCCATTTTTGGGAGCCTGTAGCTCAGTTGGTAGAGCAACTGACTTTTAATCAGTAGGTCCAGGGTTCGAATCCCTGCGGGCTCACCAAAATTCATGAAAGTCTGTATCACAAGTCCTTGCGTTGGCGCTCGTTTTGCCAAATCGCAAAAAAACCGATGCGGAATTGCAACACTGACTTTGTTGGCATAAACCGGCTTTGATTTCGTTAGTGGCTTGTGTTGCAGGTCAGAATAGCAAGCCTGGACAAACGATTTTCGTGTTTCAGGCGATTTTTATAATATCGCTTCTTGCCAGAAAAAAGTCGCAGATAAAGGGCAATGAGAAAGCGGTTTGGGCTGGCCTCGCGAATTTTTTTCATGTAATCAGGGAACAGGGCGCATGGTTATTGCGCTTTATCTGTGCTTGGACTTTTCCAAGCGTTTTAGTTTCACGCGATGGAGGCATTTGCCTCCGGAGGGGGTAAAATGAAAAAGTGGCTACTCACAGCGGCCGCAACCGGTGCCATCGCGATGGCATCAACCGGTGCAGCGTACGCTGACGAAGGTTGGTACGGCAGTATCGGCGTTGGTAATGGCGGTTTCGGTGATACCGAAGTCGATGGTTATCGTCTTGGAGCAGAAATACAAGCTGCCGGCGATTGGCGCGAAAAGGCAGCTTTCGGCTATGATTGGGCCGACGGCTGGCGTGCTGAAGCTGAAGCGTCCCACCGTTTCAATGATTTCGGTGCGATCGGTAATCATGAAGATTCATATTCGAGCCTCCAGATCTGGAGCCTGATGCTGAATGTCTATCGTGATTTCAATGAAAGCGGATTTATGTCGCCGTATATCGGTGCCGGTGTTGGCGCCGCCCAGGTTAACTTCTCGGGAACAGGCTGGGATACAGGCGCGCGTCCGACATTCGGACCGGGCGGAATTCCAGGCCCGATCGTCGCGCCTGCGGCGGGTGCCCGCTTCATCACGACCAATGATGATGATATCACCTTTATTGCGAACCTCATCGCCGGTGTCGGCTGGCGTCTGTCGGAGCAATTCATTATCGACACCGAATATCGTTTTGTCCTTCTGGGCGAAACGAATTATACAGGCTCTACCCCCGCTTCTGTTGGTGGTTCAGGTGTGACCCGTCAGGGAGGAAACTCCTTCCCGGGCACGACTGTTGGTGGCGAAACCGGCATCAGTGATGCCAATGGTCACGAAGCGTGGATTTCGATGCGGTACCTGTTTGCGGCGCCACCGCCGCCTCCGCCTCCGCCTCCGCCTCCTCCGCCACCACCTCCGCCTCCGCCGCCACCTCCGCCTCCGCCACCACCGCCTCCACCGGCGTGTGAAGACGTTGGCTTTGTGGTCTATTTCGAGTGGGATCGTTCAAACCTGACCGATCAGGCTCGTGCGGTGGTCAACCAGGCCGTCAATCAGGCCCGCAACTGCGGCGTTTCCAGCGTTTCCATCGACGGTCACGCTGACCGCTCGGGTGCAGCTGCCTATAACGTCGGCCTGTCCGAGCGCCGCGCTCGTGCGGTTCGTGATGAACTGGTCCGCCTCGGCGTTCCGGCAAGCGCGATTTCGCTGCAGGCCTTGGGCGAAAGCCGCCCGGCGGTTCAGACACCGGATGGTGTCCGCGAGCCGCTCAACCGTCGCGCCGAGGTCCTCGTCGACCTGCGCTAGTCTGACGGTTAGCTAGACTATGAGAGCGGTCCGGCCATTTTGGCCGGGCCGTTTTCTTTTGTGCCGATGCCGGACCGCTTGACCGGCCATACGGCTAGATTAGACATTCCGGGTGAGTCTGCCGGAGGTATGAATGGCATCGCAGAATGATAAGTCTTCCCGTGCCTGCCGAACGCGCGCCGCGCAGACGCGCCTGATCCATGAGGGTTATGATCCGTCGGCGCATTCGGGTTCGGTAAAGGCTCCGATCTATCACACATCGACCTTCCTTTTTAACAGCGCGGAAGAAGGAGCGGCCTTCTTCCGGGTCAATAACAAGACGGCCCTGCCGGGCGACCCTGAACAGGCCGGGCTGATGTATTCGCGTTTTTCGACGCCGAATGTCGATCTCCTCGAAAAACGTCTGGCGATACTCGATGGCGGTGAGGGGGCTCTGGCTTTTGCATCGGGCATGGCGGCTATTGCCACGGTGCTGATGGCGATCGCCAGGGCCGGTGATGTCATTCTTTACACCTCACCGCTTTATGGCGGAACGGATGCGTTTTTGAATCGCGTCTTGCCGCGTCAGAACATCCACATGGCCGCAGTGCCTGCGGAGGCGGATGAAAAGACGTTCCATGCAGTGGCCGAAGATGCGATGGCCAAAGGGCCGGTGCGTATTGTTTATACCGAGACGCCTACCAATCCCCATAACGAGATCGTTGACCTCGCGCTTTGCCGCAAGGTTGCCGATATGATCGGGGATGCTCAGGGCGGAGCACCAATCGTCATTTGCGACAACACCCTGCTAGGCCCGGTGGGACAGCAGCCTCTGAAGCATGGTGTGGATCTGGTCATTTACTCGTTGACGAAGTATGTCGGAGGACACAGCGATCTTCTGGCCGGGGCTGTTATTGGCCGCAAGGAATTGCTCGATACGGTTTATGGGCTCCGCAGTCTTCTTGGCGGTGTGATTGATCCGCACACAGCATGGCTTTTAACGCGCTCGCTGGAGACGGTGACGCTGCGCATGAAAGCGGCGTGTGATGGTGCACGCCGGGTGGCGGCCTATTTAAGCACGCACCCGAAAGTTTCCCGGCTGAATTATCCGGGCCTGCTGGATACCAATAGTCACCGGGGAAAATTGCACCGGACACAATCGAGCCTCGATGGTTCGACCTTTTCGTTTGATGCCGGTGCGAGCCGGGCCGATGCTTTCCGCTTTCTTGATGCGCTGAAGCTCATCAAGCTGGCTGTCAGTCTCGGCGGTACGGAAAGTCTGATACTGCATCCGGTCTCGACCAGTCATTCCAATGTCGATCCCGCGCGGCGCGAGGCGCTGGGCTTCACCGAAGCCATGGTTCGCCTGTCAGTTGGCCTGGAAGATCCGGATGACCTGATAGACGATCTGGAACAGGCGCTGGCAAAAGTCTAAGCCCTTATCCAAGCAATTCCACAAGGAACACAGCATGACCGCGAAAGTCGAGCTGAATGCGGACGAGCGCGCTGCGCTTGACTGGATCGATACATGTCAGGATCAGATGGTCACGACTTTATGTGACTGGGTGAATATCAATTCCGGGAGCCGGAATGCGGAGGGCCTTGAAGCCATGCGCGGCAGACTGAACACGGCGTTCAGCGCGCTGGGTGGCGAGGTCCGGGCCGAGGCGCTGAAACCCACTATTGTTGTTGAGAAAAACGGTGAGGTCCATGAGCACGCCGTCACACCGTCGTTCCATCTCATTCAGCGCCCTGACGCGCCGGTGAAAATCGTCCTGACCGGTCATCACGACACGGTTTTTCCGGCTGATGACAGTTTTCAGAGCTGGGTGATGCGGGATGATAACATCATGAACGGGCCCGGCGCTGCCGATATGAAGGGTGGATTGCTGGTCATGCTGCATGCCCTTCTGGCGCTGGAACGCAGTCCACTGAAAGACCAGATCGGTTATGACATTCTGATCAGCCCGGATGAAGAAATCGGGTCGCAGGGATCCGGACCGATTCTCCATGAATTGGGCTTGAAAGCAGATATCGGCATGACCTACGAGCCGGCGCTGGCCGACGGATCTCTGGCTGGCGCCCGCAAGGGGTCAGGAAACTGGTCGTTGAAAGTCTCAGGCAAGGCCGCTCATGCCGGCCGTGAGCATCATCTTGGACGCAATGCCATTGTGGCAGCCAGTGCGTTTGCCCATGCTCTGGATGATCTCAATGGACAGCGCGAGGGCGTGACGTTCAATGTCGCGCGCATTGATGGAGGTGGTCCGCCCAATGTGGTGCCAGCCAATGCGGTTGTGCGTTTCAATATCCGCGTCAAAGATGCCGATGATCAGGCATGGGTCTTGTCAAATCTGGAACGGCTGACGGCGGACACGGCAAAGCGTGACGGCATCTCCGCGGAAATGTTTGGTGGCTTCACGCGGCCTGCCAAACCGATGACGCCGGCCAATGCGAAAATGTTTGAATGGACAAAAGCTGCGGGCTCGGCGCTGGGCCTGGATATTCAGTGGAATGCGACAGGCGGTGTCTGCGAAGGCAATAATCTGTGGGCGGCCGGGTGTCCTAATGTTGATACGCTAGGCGTTTGCGGGGCCGACATCCATTCCCATGAGGAGATCGTCCTGCTCGACAGCCTGACCGAACGTGCCAAGCTGTCTGCCATCATGTTGATGAAGTTTGCTGCGGGTGAATTTGATGCCAAAACCGCCCGGAAGCTGGCGAGGAGAGAAACCTAGATGCTGAGAGTCCGGGCCGCGCGCCGCGATGATATTGATGCTTTTGTGGCCCTGTCCGAGGCAGCCGGTACCGGCTTCACCAGCTTGTCCGTAACGCCGGATGTGCTGGCCGAGCGGCTGGAGAAATCGGTGTCTGCGTTTGCGTCAAATGCCGGAAAGCCGACTGAAGTTACTTACCAAATGATGCTGGAGGACACCGAAAGCGGCAGGGTTGTGGGTTGTTCGGCGGTCAAGGATGCGGTCGGTATTTCAAAACCTTATTATGATTTCAAAATCATGACGCTGGCGCAATCGTCGGCGGAAGCCAATCGCCGATTCGATATGGATGTGATGATATTGGTGAATGATTTTGCGGGTTGCTCTGAAGTGGGCACGCTGTTCGTCAGTGATGGGGCCAGGGGCAGCGGAGCCGGACGGTTGGTCGCACAGACGCGATACCTTCTGATCGCCGCTGATTACAACCGCTTTGGACCGCACATTCTGGCGGAATTGCGCGGCGTGATACGCGAAGACGGGTCCTCTCCGTTTTTTGATCATGTCTCCAGACCTTTTTTCCGCATGACATTTGATGAGGCCGACCGGTTGAGCGCCGCATCAGACAATCAGTTCATTCTGGACCTGATGCCCAAGCATCCGATTTATCTCGACCTGCTGCCACCTGCGGCGCGGGAGGCAATCGGCCTGACGCATCACCACGGCACTGGTGCGCGCCGCCTGCTGGAATGGGAGGGCTTCACCTATAATCGCTATATCGACATTTTTGATGCTGGCCCGCTCATGTCGGTGCCAACGCATGAGGCACGTACGGCGCGGGAGAGTGAAGTCTTTGAAATAACATCTGGAAGTGGCGAAATTGAAGCCATCGTATCGACCGACAATTTTTCAGATTTCCGCAGCATCCGGACAACCGTCACCTTGCTGGATGGCAAAGCGATGATGACGGCGGAAGCCCAGGCCGCGCTCGATCTGGGCGAAGGCGAAACCGTACGCGTATGGAGACCGCAATCATGACCCATGGACAGTGTTTTATCGATGGAAAATGGAGGGATGGCGGCGGAGACAGATTTGCCTCCATCGATCCGGCAAGCGGTGAAACGGTCTGGTCCGGTGGCGCCGCAAACGCAGCCGATGTCGATGCCGCCTTTACCGCTGCCCGCGCTGCATTTCCAGTTTGGGCGCGGACGCCGCTGGCGGCCCGTAGTGCGATCATCGAACGATTTGGTGCCCTGCTGGCAGAAAAAAAAGCCGAGGCTGCGCAACTGATTGCGCGGGAGACGGGGAAACCGCTGTGGGATTGCCAGGGTGAGGCTGGGGCCATGACCGGCAAAATCGCCATATCCATCAAGGCCTATCACGAGCGCACAGGTGAAACACAGGCGCAAATGGATTTCGGGTCTGCAGAATTGCGTCACAAACCGCTCGGCGTGATGTTCGTCCTCGGCCCCTATAATTTTCCGGGGCATCTGCCTAATGGCCACATTGTTCCGGCCCTGATGGCCGGAAATAGCTGCGTGTTCAAACCCTCTGAACTGACACCGGCTGTTGGCGAATGGATGATCCGCGTCTGGGAAGAGGCGGGGCTTCCCGCGGGCGTCCTCAATCTGGTGCCAGGTGCCCGCGAGACGGGCGGCGCAGCTTTGGATCACCCGGAGCTGGATGGGGTGCTGTTTACGGGGTCTCATAATACCGGTCAGTTCATTCACAAGAAATTCGCCGGACGCACCGGCATTCAGCTGGCGCTGGAAATGGGCGGCAATAATCCGCTGGTCATCTGGGATACAGACGACGCCGAAGCGGCTGCCCGCATCGCGGCCTTTTCTGCTTATGTCAGTTCCGGACAGCGCTGCTCGTGTGCGCGCCGGATCATCCTGCCGACGGGGGCGGCAGGAGATAAAATTGTTCAGCGCCTGATTGATCTATCCCGCCGAATCCCGGTCGGGGCCTGGAGCGATGATCCTGAGCCTTTCATGGGTCCATTAGTGACAGCTTCTGCAGCCACGCAGGTTATCGAGGCTCAGGAAAAACTTGTTGCAGGTGGCGGAAAGTGTTTGCTCGCCGCACGGATTCTGGATCAGGGGCCGGCCTTTGTGTCGCCCGGTATTGTCGATGTTACCGGGACAGACCATCCTGATGCTGAAGTCTTCGGTCCGATGGTGAAAATCATCCGAGCCGGCAGCTTCGAAGCGGCCTTGAAAGAAGCCAATAATACGGCCTATGGCCTGTCCGCCGGCCTGGTCAGCGACGATGCCGAACTATGGGACCGGTTCCGCGTGGAGGCGCGGGCCGGGATCGTCAACTGGAACCGCCCGACACCCGGTGCGGCCAGCTCGATGCCGTTTGGCGGGCCGGGGCAGTCGGGAAATTTGCGGCCATCGGCCTATTACGCTGCGGATTATTGTGCCTATCCGGTGGCCAGCCAGCTGGCACCCCGTCCCGAACGTATCGCGATCCGGGGCGTCGAATGACAGCGGTTGAAGCCAATTTTGACGGGATTATCGGACCGACGCACAATTATGGCGGGCTAAGTTTCGGCAATATGGCATCAGACAGAAACCGGGGGGCTGTTTCGGCACCCCGCGCGGCTGTGCTGGAAGGGCTGAAGAAGGCCAAACAGCTCGCCGAGGCCGGTCTGGTGCAGGGTGTTCTGCCACCACAGGAACGGCCGGATACCGGGTTCTTGCGGCGGGCCGGATTTGCCGGAACAGATGTGCAGATCATTGAAGCGGCCGCGAAATCCGCGCCGGGACTTTTAAGGAATGTGTATTCGGCCTCACCAATGTGGGCGGCCAATGCGGCCACTGTGTCACCGTCGGCCGACACATCAGATGGCCGATTGCATCTGACACCCGCCAATCTGGTCACGACACTCCACAGGTCGATCGAGGGGCCAGCGACGCAGCACGCTTTATCGCGGATTTTTGCGGGTGACCGTTTTGCTGTGCATCCGCCACTGCCGCCGCAATCCACTTTTGCAGATGAAGGGGCCGCCAATCATGTCCGCCTGTGTGCGGATCATGGCGGGCCGGGCGTCGAGATATTCGTTTATGGCCGAGAAGCCAGTGAAAACTGGACCGGCCAATTCCCGGCGCGGCAGTCGCGCGAAGCCTGCGAAGCTGTGGCGCGCGTGCACGGCCTGGACCCCGAACGCTGCGTCTTCATCCGCCAGGGACAGGCGGCGATTGATGCCGGAGCCTTTCATAATGATGTCGTCTGTGTCGGAACGCTGAAGACGCTCTTCTTCCATGAGCTGGCCTTCGAGGACAAGGCCGGGGCCATGGCGGCGATCCGGGCGGCGGCCGAAGGGCTCTTTGATCCAGTCTTTGTCGAGGTGCCGGAAAACGAAGTGCCGATAGGCGATGCGATCTCCAGCTATCTTTTCAATTCGCAATTACTTGCGATGCCGGGCGCGGACCGCCTGATGCTGAATGCACCGATGGAGACGCAAGAAACCGCATCGACGCAATCCTATTGCACGCGGATGACGACCGGAAATGGTCCCATCGGAACGGTGAATTATGTCGATGTGCGCCAATCCATGCGCAATGGGGGCGGCCCGGCCTGCCTGCGGTTGCGTGTGGTGCTGACGCCGGACGAATTATCGGCGGTCAATTCATCCTGTCTGCTGACCGATAACATCTATGCGTCGCTCTGCGGTTGGGCAGAACAGCATTACCGTGAAGCCCTGAGCGTGGACGATCTGGCAGATCCGGCGCTGATGCAGGAAAGCCGGCAAGCACTGGATGCGCTCACCGGCCTTCTTAATCTGGGACCGGATTTTTATCCGTTCCAGCGTCGTCAGTAGCTGCGAACCGAACTGACCTGGTTGCCCAGGCCCCATTGGTTCAGATTGCGGACATCGCCATCAAACTGATGACATCTGCCAGCAAATGAGGCGTGTTCGCACAAGAGCCAGTTACCCCGGCCATTGACCGTCATCGACATGGCGCGGTCATTAAAACGCACAGTATCCAAATTGTAAGTATCGCGATCAATCGTTACTGAAGGGCCGGTGAAATTCGGACCGGCATAGAGCGTGATCGAGTCATACTGATTGTATCCGCCTCCGCCCGGACCCCCATAGCCCCCGCCATAATTGTTACCCGGACCGCCATAGCCATGGTCAGGCCGTGCAGAGGAAATGCGGTTCCCGAGACCGAGCGTATTCAGATTGCGCATCTGGCCGGAAATGGTGCGGCACGGAGTGCCGAATCCTACATCTTCACAGACGGTCCAGCTTTCATTGCCATAGGCAATTGCCGACATGGCCTGATCGTTGAAGCGGAGGCGGACGAAATTGCTTTCCTCGCGGTCGAGCTCAATCGACTGACCGGTAAAATTCGGACCGGAGAAGAGAACCAGCGTTCCGGCACGGCTGCCATAGCCGCTGCCCGGGCCGCCATAGCCTGGGCCTCCATAGCCACCGTCATTGCCATATTCCGGTTGTGCGGAGGAGACGCGATTGCCCAATCCATAGGCATTCAGATTGGGGATGCGCCCGGAAATCGTACGGCAGGGCGTGCCGAAATTGGCGTCATCACAAATCGTCCAGCGGCCACGGCCTTCCACTTCTGCTGACATGGCGCGGTCATTGAAACCGAGTCTTGTGAAATTACGGGTTTCGCGGTCGATGTTGATCGATTGCCCGGAGAAATTTGGGCCGGCATAAAGCGTCAATGAACCATCACCACGCGCCCTGCCGGGGTAGCCTCCACCAGGATAACCGCCACCCGGACGGCCGCCGGAACCAAATTCCATGCGCGCTGAACTGATGTGACCGTCAAGGCTGATCGTGGCCAGATTGGGTACGTCATTCGAGATTTCCCGGCAGACACCTCTGAAATTGGCGTGCTGGCAAACGGTCCAGCTGCCGCGGCCCTGAACCCTGATGGACAGGGCGCGGTCGTTGAAATTGATGGTCTGGAAGTTGGTCACATCGCCATTGATGGTGACGGACTGGCCGGAAAAATCGGTTCCGGAATAGAACGTCAGGGCGCGGCCTCCAGTGCCATATTGCGCTTCAGCGATGGCCCCCAACGACAGAGTGCTGGCAAGGATGCAGATCAACATCTTGAAATTCATAATCATCTCCCGTTCTGACGAACGTTCGGTCCGTCCATCTCCCGACCTTTATGTCCATTCTATTGTGAACCTTCGGCAACGGAAGTGTCAGATTGGTTTTATCTGCCGCCCTCACCGGCTGCCGGCTCTTCTTCAGCTTGCGTCCCGCGATTACCGAAAAGATTGCGCAAGAGACGTTCTGCCGGATCGATTTCTTCTACAGGGGGCTCTCCCTCCGGCGTTGTTTCGTCTGATGTCTGGCTCGAGCCGCCAAGACCCAACGCGTTGCCCAGCACATTGCGGATTG
>PFFX01000075.1 GCA_002783385.1 Rhodobacterales bacterium CG15_BIG_FIL_POST_REV_8_21_14_020_59_13
TGCCCGCCGCGAAGATGAAGCGCAATGTCTGGCGGCGGGCATGAACCTGCACCTTGCCAAGCCTGTGAGGAAGGACGTTTTGTTTGCGGCTATCGACGAAATTACGGGAAGCATGAAACAGCCGGAAACACTGGCCCAAAGCGCTTGAGACTTTGAACCATGTCACTGATGTTGCTAGCGGCCGGTTCTAACCCGCTTTGGAGATGGATCCGCCACTGCCGTCGCTGATCACCGCAGCGATGGTATCAAACAGGCGCTGGGTATCGATCGGCTTGGAGATAAACCCGTCCATACCGGCGGCGAGGCACTGGGCTTCATCTTCGCGGCGGGCATTGGCCGTCAAGGCTATGATCGGGGTCATCGCCGCTGTGGTCGGCAAATCCCGGATGGCGCGGGTGGCCTGGAGCCCGTCCATCACCGGCATGCGCATGTCCATGAGAATGAGATCAAAAGCCTTGTGGGTGGCGGCTTCGACGGCCTGTTCGCCGTTTTCAGCAAACTCCACGGACCAACCCCTGGCCACAAGGAAGCCCTCGATCACTGTGCGGTTGATGGCGTTGTCTTCGGCTGCAAGGACGCGCAAAGGCTGATCGGGCAGGTTGTTGGCTTGAGCGGTTTCCCGGTGGACCGCCGGAGCGTCCTCAATGGCGGAAGGCGAAGTGGAGACCGCTTGCGGTCCGCTGCCCTTTTCGTGCTTGTCCAGACTGATGAGCTGCGCCGTGAACCAAAAGCTGGATCCGCCTTCCTTGCGGCGCTCATAACCCACATCACCCTCCATCATTTCCGCCAGATGGCGGGTGATGGTGAGCCCGGTCGATGTGCCATCCATGATCCGGATGCCATCAGTATCGGATTCAAAGAAATTCTTGAACAGGCGGCCTTCCGCCTCACGCGGGACACCGCGTCCGCTATCCTCGACCACCGCTTTCAGGCGGGCCTTGCCGGCATTCATGGCAACATCCAGCCGGACATCAACACAACCGCTGGCAGTAAAGCGCAGGGCATTACGGATAAAGGTGAACAGCATCTGTTTGAGCCGGGCGGAATCGCCCACCAGCACAAGCTGGCTGTCGCCGGTCAGCGTCAGATTGAATTGCAACCCCTTGGCACGTGCCTTTGGTTCCCACAACATGCGGGTATCACGCGCCAGACGTTCGGCGGTGATCTCGCCCTGCATCAGATTGAGCTGTCCGGATTCGATGATTGAGACATCGCGCAGATCCCCGACAAAGCGCATCAAGGTTTCGGCCGCATCATAGATCTGGCGGTTTTTCTTTCGGGTGTCCGCATCCAGATCTTCATCTTCTGACAGGCGGCGGGAAAGGCCGATTATACCGGCGAGCGGATTCTTGATGTCGTGACTGACGCCCGCCAGAAAGGCCGATTTGGCGCGGGTCGCATCTTCACCTTTGCGGGCCGTCATTTCATGCCGGCGGGCCAGTTCGCGCAGCGCCTTGGCCTGCGTTTCAACCCTCATCTTGGCCCCCTCAAGGGAGGCATTGGCCTCGAATGCCTCTTTTAGCGTATTGCGGTACTGAACAGAAATCCGGATGGTGACGGCAAGATAAAGGAAGAGGAGCACCACCATACCATAGGCCGGCGGGGTTCCGATCATCGCAATATAGGCCGCCGCCAATGATATTGCGGGCACATTATAGGCGATAATCCCGATGGGGCGCGTCGCTGACGACAGGGCGGCCCCGGCCGTCATTCCGGACAAAATAAACGCCACGGCAAAATGGACGACGGAGATTTGTGTGGCCGGCAGCAGGAAAAAAGCCACGCCCCATAGAGAGCCCGACAATGTTGTGAGCGCCAGAAACAGCCTGTCGCACAAGGGCGTCAAACGTCCGCCGCGGGTGAGGGCATATTTCGCCAGAAAGAACCGGGCGAGCGCCAGGGAAACGCCGGCACCGAACCAGATGCCAACATGCAGTAAGGGCGAAGCCGTCAGCAGCATGGCCGCGAGGATGAGCCCGTTCACAACATTCAGGGGAACCGCCGATATGCCACTGCGGAAATAGATTTCCATGCGGGCACGGTCGATTTCTTCCAGCGCGCCCTCTGTGGTGACACGCTGCTTGGCGGCAAACGCCTCGGTCTTTTGATCTGCCCTGTTAGTAATCTTCAAGCCGAACACGCTGGTCCCCACCATCGTCAAACCGAATCAGTCGATTTCATAAGGACATACGCTTAGTGGCCAGAAGGTTAATTTTGCTGGGATTGAGCAAAACGGCGGCTCCTGAAGACACGCCGGTTTCCCGTCAGTTCCGGTCCTTGGCCGGCCAATCATGGTATTCTTGGGAGATTGTGGATGAAAAAGTGGATTTATTTGGCAGCTTCGGGGGGAGCTTCGGGCTCGAGCATGCTGGCCATCGCCTCGATGATGGTGTGCTCATCATAGGGTTTCGGCAAGAATTTGCTCCCGTCCGGGAGGCTGCTCTCTTCAAGAATGGTGTTGGCAGAAGCAACAATCAGCTTCACAGGGGGCCACCGGTTGCGGATGAAATGCGATAGCTTGATGCCATCCATGGTTCCGGGCATCTGGACATCCGTGAACACCAGATCGATGTCATCGCGTTGTTCAAGAATGCTGATGGCCCCGTCAGCATCACTCGCCTCCAGCGCCTCATAACCGGCTGATTTCACAAGATCGACAGCCCCCATCCGTATGATAATGCTGTCTTCGACAATCAGGACGACTGCTTTTCCGTTATTCATTATTGACCCGGATCATCTGGTGAGGAGCCTTGCAGGCTGCGATGGTATCGCGCTTTTAAAAACAATCGAGACACTATACGGCGGGAGCAGACGCGGTTGCCGGATCGGCGTTTGCCTTTTGGGAGATTTTGACAATCGTGCCGGGACCATTATTGCTCACATGGACTTCGCTCCCCAGATTCTTAACCAGGGCTTCGACAATGCCGGTCCCCAATCCTGCCGCCGGGGCATCTTTGCCCGCAGGCATGCCAATACCGTTGTCGGAAATCGTCAGGGTCCAGTCTTTGCCATCAGACTGGTAGCCGATCGCGATCACACCGGCCTTCTTGTCTGGGAAGGCGTGCTTGAGGGCGTTGATGACAAGTTCGGTCACGATCAGCCCGAGGCTCACGGACGTATCCGCCTCCACGGCGCTGTCATCGACATTCACGTCAATGCTGAGGCGCTCGGGGTCCGGAACCATCGACACGCTGAGGCTCTGGCAAAGCTGCGTCAGATAGGGACGGAGCTCGATTCTGCCGCCGCTGGAGGTGGAGAGCTGGCGTTGCAGCGAGGCAATCGACATGACCCGGCTATGGGCGTTCTTGAGATGCCCGCGCACTTCTTCTGACTGAACCTGGCGTGCGCTCTGCATGAGCACGCTGGCAATGATCTGAAGGCTGTTCGCAACCCTGTGCTGAACCTCCTGTATAAGGATGTTATTGTCACGGACAAGATCATCCTTGATCCGGGTCTCAGCCCGCGCATTGGTCACATCGTTTATGGCCACCAGCAAGCGGATATAATCGGGCTCCCCGTCATCGAGCGTGCGCGCATTGATGATCAGTTTCCGTGTTGCCTGGTTTTCCCGCTCAAAGTCGATTTCATAGGCTTCAATATGGGCGCTGCCAGAGGCGGTCGCCCTCAACAGAGAGGCAAGCTTGGGCAGTTTCCATTCGCCATTCCCGAGGTCACTCAGGCTTTTGCCATGAACGGTTGCAGGGTCGATTTCGAAGGTCCGGCAAAACGATGCGCTCGCTGCAATGACCTTCTGGTCTTCGGTCAGGAACAGCAGCGGTTCAACGGATGATACCACAACGGCGAGCGTGCTCGCGGCTTCGAAACGGGTCGGTAGAGTCTTTGGCATGAAATGGCCTTTTGGACCGGAGACTCATGGCGTGAGTCATTACTCGGCAAATCGCCGATCAGCCTGTCCATGGCAAATCGGATAATCGCACATTAGCATGGATGGTGCCTTGTGGCTGCAAACGATTACGCTGGCGGCTCTCAGCGTGGCGGAGCGCGACAGGTGCGGCTGGCGGGCAACCAGCCTGCGGGAAATCCGGTGATTTTTGGGGACTGCGGGGGTAGGATGGAAGGGACGGGCAGAAAATTGGTAGCGGAGGAGAGACTTGAACTCCCGACACGCGGATTATGATTCCGCTGCTCTAACCAGCTGAGCTACTCCGCCACACACCGCTTCACACCCTTGCAGGCGCATCATGCGAGGAAGGCGATATACTGTGCTGACCGGGCGCGTGCAAGCACCCGGATTCACACAAGGGGCGGGTTTTGCATGGCGGGTGTGTCCCTGCCCGATTATGCTGGGCCCTGGTTTGAGGGATTCGGAGGGGAAAGGATCATCGGTGCCAGCGGTCCGCTTGCGCTGTCAGTCTGGATCCGGTTCGGGCGCGTGCTTTCGCATTCCTGATTTGAGGAAAGCGCTGATCGCAGGAAAATTGGCCTCGCCAAAGGCTTCCACGAGATGGCGCACGGGGCGGGCACTGTCCGCGTTCGACCGTAAAAAGGTGAATTCCTCCTCCAGCAACGTCTTGTTGGCCGTGCCCTGCCACCAGAACATCAGAACCGCTTCAAGCGTGTTGAGATAGTCAATCATCAGCCAGCGCAACTGGATGATGTGCTTGGGCGACAGGCCGGTGATCCTGCCATTCTCCTCTCCCAGTTCGCCAACCGCCTTGCGGTCGTAGAACTCCACGCAGCCGCGCACATCCTCCAGCAACGCCACCGGCAATACGGGGGTGTGGAATTTTTCGATATCCTGGATGATGCGGCTGTTGATGTGGCAGGCATTATTGACGAATTGCAACATCAAATCCGTCTCGGGACGCTTGTTCTCGATATAGATGCGCGACGCATCAATCGCGGCCTGTTTCTTCAGACGGGCGTTTTCTGCCGCTGCATTCTTGCGGCTCAGATTGAACTGCTGGGCGGCGATCACCACCGAAAGCGCGGTGACGATGGCCGCAAGCGCGGTCACGATCTCGCTGATATTGCCAAATTCCAAGACATGCCCCCTGATCAAGGGCCAAACCTTGGCATCGAAGCCCCGGGAATAAAAGCAAATTTATCCGGCAATTGAGATCGATGTTCTTTATTTCCCTGCCGATCCCGCAAGGAGAAGAGGAAGATGGGAAATGTTGGCCGATACCACTGGCCTGCGCGGCGCAGCGGCGTAAAGTGTGGTCCATGGATTTGAATGATATCCGCATCCCCGCCTCTGATCTGGCCGCGTTTTGTGCAGAGGCGCTGGCCAGAGCTGGCGCGAAAGAGAGCGATGCGCAGTCGGTGGCAGACCACCTGGTGATGGCCAATCTCTCAGGTCATGACAGCCATGGTGTGGGTCTTTTGCCCGCCTATCTGAAACACGCGGCCGAAGGTCTGGTCGACGTCAATGCCGTGCCCGAAGTGATCCATGACAAGGGCGCGATCCTGAAAGTGGCGGGCCATGATGCCTGGGGGCGATTGGCCGGCGAATTTGCCATGAAGGCCGCCTTCCCGAAAGCCGATGCGCTCGGGGCCTGCGTTCTGACCCTGACAAACGCCCATCATCTTGGCCGCATCGGGGCTTATGGCGAGATGGCGGCGCAGGAGGGGTTTGCCGCGATTTTCCTTGTGAATGTCACCGATCATGACCCGATGGTAGCCCCCTATCACGGCACGGATGCCCGCTTTGGCACCAATCCGGTTTGCATCGCCTTGCCCCCGACCGGCACCAAGCCGGCCTTCCTGCTGGACATGGCGACCAGCCGTATTTCCATGGGCAAGGCGCGGGTCGCAGCGGCCAAGGGCTTGCGCGTGCCCTTCGGCGCAATCCTTGATGATAACGGCCTGCCAACGGATGACCCCTCCGGCTTCAAGGGGTTTGAGCAAAAGGGCGCGCTGGCTCCGTTTGGCGATCACAAGGGCTATGGTCTTGTCTTCGCAGCGGAACTTCTCGCCGGCGTGTTTTCCGGCGGTGGTACCGGCCAGCCCGGAAACGAACGCCGCGGCGGTCTCCGCAACCAGATGATCGCCCTGGTGATGCAACCTGATGCGTTTGGTGATCCGGCCGCGATGGAAAAAGAGATGGAAGCGATGTGGGACTATGCCCTCGCCTCGCCGCCCGCCGACTGGGACAGCCCGGTGATCGCGCCCGGTGATCCGGAACGCGCCTTGCGCAAGCGGCGCTCGGCGGAAGGCGTGCCGCTGGATCCGGAAACGCTGAAGCAGCTCAATGCGACGGCGGAGGCGGTGGGAGTGAACGAAAGATTGGGTTTGCCCCCCTCACCCGCAAAACCCGCTTGCTGATGTGGGCGGACTTCGAAGATGAAGGGTTAAATCGTTCCTGTAATCCAGCCACCACCCAGCACGCGCCCGAAATCATCTGCCGGTGAATAGAAGACCGCTGCCTGACCGGGGGCAACGCCTTCTTCACCTTCGTCCAGCAACAGGCTGGCCTTGCCGTCCGCGATCTGCATGACCGCAGGCACGGGCGGACGGGTAGAGCGGACCTTGACGAGGATGGGCGTGCCATCCTGAGCAGCAAGATCGCCTTCGCCGAGCCAGTTGACCTCGTGCAATCTGATTTCCTTCACCGTCAATGCTTCGCGCGGCCCGACTATGACCTGACGTTTGTCCGGATCGAGCTTCACCACGTAGAGCGGATCACCGGCGGCGATGCCGAGACCGCGGCGCTGGCCCACCGTGAAGCGCAGGACGCCGGCATGCTGGCCCAGCACGCGGCCATCAATGTGAACGATGTCGCCGGACGCAGCGGCCCCGGGGCGCAGCTTTTCCACGATATCGGCATAATTGCCGTCGGGCACAAAGCAGATGTCCTGACTGTCCGGCTTGTCAGCAATGGCGAGGCCAAAGGCTTCGGCGAGAGCCCGCGTCTGGTCCTTGGTCAGACCGCCCAGAGGGAAGCGCAGATACTCAAGCTGTTCTGGCGTGGTGGCGAACAGGAAATAGGACTGATCTTTGCCGGGATCAGCAGCCCGGCGTAATTGCGGACCCTCCGGCGTTTCAATGCGCTGGATATAATGCCCCGTTGCCATGCAGGCGGCACCCAGCTGCTTCGCCTGTTTCAAAAGGTCGGCAAATTTCACGCGCTCATTGCAGCGCACGCAGGGGATGGGTGTGTATCCGGCCAGATAGGTATCAGCGAACTCATCCATCACCGCTTCCTTGAAGCGGCTTTCATAATCGAGCACATAGTGGGGAAAGCCCATTTCCTCTGCCGCACGGCGGGCATCATAGATGTCCTGCCCGGCACAGCAGGCCCCCTTCTTCCTGATGGCGGCTCCATGATCGTAAAGCTGGAGGGTGACGCCCACCACATCATAACCGGCCTTGTGCAGCAGGGTTGCCGTGACGGTGGAATCCACGCCGCCGGACATGGCCACGACCACGCGGTGGTCGGACGGGTTTCCGCCCAGACCGAGGATGTCTCCGTCGAGACCGAATTCACGGATGAGGGTATCGGTGCGGCTGTCGCCGGCGCGCGCAAGTGTGGTCGTCATATTCGTCTCCCACGGGGTCAAGGCCCGAAGCAGTCGTTAAAGGAGGCGCGGATATAGGGGAAAAACGCGGAATTAGAAAGAGGGCGCTATCTCAGGAAAGGCAGGAGCGAGACCTGGCTCAGGACCGAGAAGGTGCGCGCCGCGACATCGACCGCCGTTTGCGCCTGCTGGAAACGGGTCGCGGCAGCGGCCATGTCAGCATCTTCCAAACCGCCGATCAGACTGGTCAGATAATCGGCTTTCTGATCCTGGCTTGTGACCATTTTTTCGACGCGCGATTGCTGGGCTCCGTTTTCTCCCACCATGTCGCTAATCCGGTCAAAAGCGGAAAGCACATTGGCGATCTCGCCCTGAAGATAAGTCTGCTGGGTTTCGGTCAGAGGTCCATCGAGCGGTCCATCCGGTCCGGCATCAAACTCGGCCAGGCGTTTGAAGGCGGCCATGATATCGGTTCCCACCTCATTGGCGAGCAAGCCCACTTCCAGCGTCACCTGGTCGTCCAGTTTCGCGACCGGCCGGCGGTTGGAATTGACGAAAACGTCTCCAGCTGCCGGAGCAGCGACCAGATCGGCAAGCGATTTTGCCGCAATCGGATTGGTGTCTGTCCTGGTCCCGCCAAAAATATACCCGCCAGCATGTTGTGTCGAAAGCGCGTTGCGCGCTTTTTCAAACGCCTCCCGGGCCTGATTCATGATGAAGGTGCCATCAATCGTGGTCATGGCGACACGCAAATCACTGGCTGACTCGGTCAGTTTATCGAGCGCGAGAGCCGTCACTTCCATGCGGCTTCCCACGCGTTCAGCAGAGAATTTGTAGGATTCAGCCCGGTCACGCGCGCCATAGGCGGCGGAAATGGATTCGGCCCGGTGGCCCGCTCCCTTGAGATCGGGATTGAGCTTGCCGGTGGCCAGTTGTTGCTGGCTTTCAAAAACAGAGCGTTGCGCCTTCATCAGATCCATGAGGGCGGTCTGGGCAGCGGCGGACGTTGCGATGCGGGTCATCTCACCTCTCCTAGATGATGCTCAACAAGGTATCGGTCAGCTCTTTTGCCGTCTGCAAGAGCCGCGCAGACGCGTTGTAGGACTGCTGGAAAATGGTCATGTTGGCGAGTTCCTCGTCGAGGCTGACGCCTTCGACATCTGCGCGTTTCTGGTCGGCTGAGGATTTCAGGGACTCGGCAGATTGGGCTGAGCGTTCGGCCCGGGCGGCCCGTGATCCGATATCGCCGGCAACCCTTGCGGCAAAGTTTTCAAGCGTGGCGGAACTGGCGGCAAAGCCGCCCGCAGCGGAGAAGGCGCGCTGACTGGTCAGGGCCGAGTGCAGGGCGTGACCCCCGCGGCCATCGCCGGAGGCGACCACAATATCTCCCACAGCTGGCGCGCCGGACAGATCGAGCTTGGCCATGGCGAGGAGCGAGGAATTGGCGCGAATGCGCGGCGCGACCTGGGGCAGGTCGGTACGTCCAGCCTGCGCTGAGAGCCCCAAGCCAAACAGATCACTGAAGGCAATGGTGGTGGTGCCGCGCTGGGTATTGTCGCCAACGAGTTCCGGCTCAAAGCTCTCAAAGCCAGCAACCGGCGTCTGGACCAGTTCGCCTGCGCCATTGATGGAGAAGGTGGCATACCGGCCAAGGCCGGAAACCGGATCATTCAACTGGGTCAGAAGATCGTTGAAACTGGTGCCGGCAACGCTGATCGAAATGTTCTGTGAGACCGTGCCATTTGCGGCATTGATACGGAAGTCCAAGGTTTGACCGGGTGTGAAACCATGCGCATCCGTGCCAGAAACGCCGCTCTGGAAGAAAAGCGGGCGAGTGGATTCAACCAGATCATTGAGGCCAAAGAAATGCGAGAAACCGCGCCCCCCGCGGTCCGCCGGCGTGGTGGTATCCTGCAGGGTGGAAATGCCCTCGGTTCCGGTGGCGGAAACCGTCATCCGGCCATTGGCAAAGCTGGCCGAGCCATCCGCGCCCAGCGCCGTGTTCAGCGCCGCTGTGAAATCGGCAATCGCCGTCCCACCGAAAGCCGTAGCGGCACCGCCATCAACGCTAAGGGTTCCGGCGTCAAAATCGACATCGATCTGTTTGACCATCGCGCCGCCGGCATCGACCACTGCGATGGTAGTGGCACCGGTAAAGCCGAGACTGTCTGTGCCCAGAAGACCGGTATTGCGGCCTTCCAGCGTAGTTGGAGGCGGATAGGCGGTGGCGTCATTGTGTTCCTTGTTGAGCGCGTCTGCCGCCGTGGACACGAGCTCAGCCATCTCTTCCATGAGGGCGGGCAATTCGTTATCCCGCAGGTCCAGGAAGGCCGCGAGTTCGCCAGACCGGATATGGGAGTTGAAATCCATTTGCCCGGACCCGCCGGGAGACTGGATGGTGATGCGCGCATAATCGACGCCCGCGGCACCGGACCCGGATGGTGGGTAGCGCAATATGGCTGCACCGTTCTCAACGAGCGCAACACCGTCTGTTGTCGAGACAAAGACGCGGCCATCGCCATTGGCCGTGGTGCGGATGTCGAGATATTGCGCAAGCTCATCGACCAGCTCGGCCTGACGGTTTTGCGCGCCGGTGGAATCGGCTGACGCTGATGTCAGCGATTGGACCTCGCGGTTGAGATTGGCGATTTCCGCAGTGAGCTCGTTGACGCGATTGAGGGTGGAGGCAATGCGGCTGTCAGCTTCCTGACGCAGGACCCGCAATTCGCTGTTCAGACGGCGGCCTTCTTCAAAGAAGGACTGAAGATCGGCCGCGACCGACAGGCGCGAGACGCTAAGGGAGGGTTCGACCGCTGCTGACGCAATGGATGAAAACGCCTGATTGAGTCGCGAGAAGATGGAGCCCTGGTCGTCGAAAGTGCCGACCTGAGACTGAAAGCGGTCGAGAGACTGGCCAATGATCTCGGCGGCTGAGAATTGCGCAGAGGCCCGCACAGAGGCAGCTTGTAAAAAAGCATCGGCAACCCGGACCACGCCGGTAACACTGACACCGAAGCCCCGGCCATCAATGACCCGGGTGGTGAAATTGGCCTCGGTGCGCGCATAACCCGGCGTATTGACGTTAGCGACATTGTTGGAGGCCGACCGCAGGCCGATCTGGCTGGCCTGAAGCCCCGAAAGAGCGCTTCCGAGAATGGAGCTCAGCGACATGACAATGCCTCCTCCTGATTGTAGTGGAAGTGGTGGAAAGATGCCGGGTATCGGGCAGAATTTGCCGGGACAAAGCGCATTGAGGCGCGCGTCGCGCCCCGCATCATTTTGACCTTATACCCTGTATTTATGTTGCTTTTCAGCATTCCGGCTCTTTCGCCTCACAGCAAAGGTGAACTCTCTGTCCGGACACGTCGCAATGCCGGGGCCAATTATTTTGCCGGGCTGGTCAGATGTCCGCGCTGGGCAGAATCGGCCATGACCAATAGGGAGATTCCTGCCGGGCGGCATCTGTCCCCCTTCAAAGACAAAGTTAATTCCTTTAATTTTCATTGCCTTACAGAGTAACTGAACTGGCACACTCCTTGCGACTCCCCTGACGGGCGCATGGGCCATCGGGACCCGCGTTGTTATAAGGAGCAAGGCACGGCATGGACGCGATCGTTTCGATCCTGCCACAGACCCAGGGCGCCAATGGCGTTTCCGGTGCGACTGCGCCTGATGCTGCCGAGGCCGGTGTGTTTGCGTCCTTGCTGGCGGGACAAACCGCGCCAATTGCCCCGGTCCCGGCGATCCCGTCGCGTCCGAACGGCGGAAACGCCTTTGCTGCGTCCACAACTGCCGAATCCGCTTCGATGCTGAGTTCGATGCCGCAAACGCCTACCGGTGTTCCGGCCGGGGCGGCCATTGCCAATACTGATCCAGCGGCTACCGCTTCTTTGCCTGCCTCCCCCACCACGGGAGCGCAAGCCAGCCGCGAGACCGCCAATATGGTGGCCGCGACTGCCACCACGCCTGATAGTGCCAGCGGAGCTGCCGCAGCAATGCCTGGATCAGCCGCAGCGGTTATTGGCGACCAGAGCTCTGTCTCAACGCTATCACCTTCAACTGTTGTTCCAGAGCCGGGAGTCGACTCAGCCGTCACAGGCAAGACCGGAACAGCTCAGCCAGCGTCAGCCAATGGCGCGGCAAGCCCGCTTCCCGAGGGCGGTGACAAAAGTGCTGTAAAGACGAATATGGCAGATTTGCCCAATGGCCCTGCTGACGGGTCACCGAAATCAAATGAAGCGGCTCAGCTGGCGCAAACGGCGAATGGTGCCCAAATCTCTGCCAATCCCACAGTCGCTCAACCCTCCGCAGCTAATACGACCATCGCAACCGCCGCCGCCACTTTGCCGCCCGCCCCAGTCCAGGCTGGCGTGCAAGTGCGCCGTGAAGCAAGCGGACCGGACAAGATGCAATCGGGCGGGACCAGCTCTGTTTCAAAGAGTACGGTATCCAATGCCGCGAGCAGTCCAACCGCTTCTGCATCGGCATCAGCTGTGAAGCCGGAAACGGTATCGCCCCCGCCTCCGCCAACGCTGTCGCAGACGCCGACACCGCCGGTCATGGGACTGCCCGCCGAGGCAGCCCGTCTGGCTTTGGGCGATGCCGCACGCGCCGCGCCACCGCCCATTGACGCGGGGCAATCTGATCCTGCTGCCGAGACCGAACAGGTGGATCTGTCCAGCCTGCGGGCTGCCGACGCCAGCCGCACCGCAGAACGTCCGGGCACAGCAGCGGGGAGCGCCCGCTTTACCCCTGCCACGACGGGCACTCTGGCAGCGCAGATCGCCACGAAATTCCAGAATGGCGAACGCCGGTTCGAAATCCGCATGGATCCGCCCGAGCTCGGCCGCATCGAGGTCAAGCTGCAGGTCGGCAATGACAACCGCGTGCAGGCGATGTTGAGCGCGGAACGCCCCGAGACATTGAATGATTTGCGCCAGTATGCGCGTGAACTGGAGCGGGCGCTCGAAGAATCCGGCCTGCAACTGGACACAGACGGCCTGTCTTTCGAATTGTCGCAAGGTGAAGAGGATCAGGGCCAGAACCCGAAAGGATCTGGCCGTTTTTCCAGCCTTGAATTTGCAGAGGACCTTTCCGGTCCGATCACCGCCGCCGCCCTGCCGCGGGAGCTCTATGGCTTCCAGCTGAGCGCGCGTAGCGGTGTCGATATAAGACTATAGGAGCCAGACATGGCACAAATTGACGCCCTCGGAAGCGCTTTCGGAAGTCAGACTGCGAATTCGCAAGCCTCGCTGGCGAATAATTTCGAGATGTTCCTGACGCTGCTGACTGAACAGATGAAAGCGCAGGATCCGCTTAATCCGTTGGATTCTACGGAGTTCGTAAACCAGCTGGTGAATTTCTCCAGCGTCGAGCAGGAAATCCGGTCCAACCAGAATCTGGAATCGCTGATCTCCATCCAGGCCGCTTCGGCCCAGGGGGCTGCGGTCGGCTTTATAGGCCGGGAAGCCACGGTCGCCTCACCGGATGCGGCGCTTGCAAACGGGTCAGCGGAATGGACCTATATTCTGCCGGAGAACAGCCAAGGCACGCTGGTCAGCGTCAAGGATGCCAATGGCCGGACGGTCGCAACATTTGAAGGTGATGCCACAACCGGCAGCCATTCCTTCGAATGGGATGGCAAGGATCAGACTGGAAATGCCATGGATGACGGCATCTACACGCTGGAGATTTCCGCGGTGAATGCCGATGGCGACGCTATGCAGCCGGACATTCTGACGACGGCCCGCGTGACCGGCGTTGATTTTTCCGGATCGGAAGTCGTGGTCGAATTGAACGGGCTGTTTGTCCGGCTCTCCTCGGTCCGCAGCCTGCGCGAGTCAGGCGCAGCATAATATCGGGCCACAAAAAGAGCCCGACGCTTGGCGGCAAGAATTCTGCCGGGTGGATGATGAAAGCAGAACGCTCCTAATTGAACACTCAGGGAGCATAAAATGAGTATCAATTCAGCCCTTTGGGCCGGTGCATCCGGTCTGCTGGCCAATTCAAGCGCGCTGGCAGCAGTCTCAGACAACATCGCCAATGTCAACACGGTCGGATATAAGCGCGCCCAGGCCGTCTTTTCGCCAATGTATGAATCCTATGGCGTGAATTCCCGCTATGCGGCCGGCGGCGTCACTACCAATAACCGCTTCCAGATATCGACCGGCGGACTTCTGACGCCGGGGACGTCCCCCACGGATCTGGCGATTGCCGGAGATGGCTTCTTCGTGGTCCGGCCCGTTGCATCCAATGTGGAAGCGACGGATGCAGTGCTGTTCACGAGATCCGGGTCCTTTGCCGCGGACTCGCAGGGCAATCTCAGAAATGATGCCGGCCTCTTCCTTTATGGCTGGCCGGTCTCGGCGGATGGAACGGTAACGACCAACCCGTCCGACCTGTCCAGCCTCGAAGCCATCAACCTGTCCTCCATCGGTGGTGCGGCCGAAGCAACCACAAAGGCCGGGGTCAATGGCAATCTGCAAGCCAGCCAGGCGGTTTCTGCGGCCGAAGCCACCTATGCTGCCGGGGTCAGCGGAACCAATATGGCCTCCGGCAATGTGACGCCGGACTTCCAGCGTTCGATCCAGATCTATGACAGCCAAGGCGGTGCACGAACCATCACCCTGTCCATGCTGAAGAGTTCGACGGCCAATGAGTGGCACGCCGAGCTGCATGTGACGCCGGCCTCGGACATTACAACGGGGGCCGGACTGGTCGATGGACAGATTGGAGCCGGGACCATTGCGTTCAATGCGCAGGGCGAGATTGATCTGACCAACACCACCTTGCCGCTGACACTCGATTTCCTGTCCTCCACGAATGCGGCCCCCCTCGGAGCGACGCAATATCAATGGGCATCCGGAACCGGCGTGGCCGGACAGCAGGTGACCATGGATCTCGGCTCACCGACCCAGCCGGGTGGTATGACGCAGTATGACAGCCCGTCAACGCTGACTTCGACCCAGGTCAATGGTTCAGCGTTCGGGACGTTTACCGGTGTGGAAGTGGACAATGACGGCTTTGTCTATGCCAAGTTCTCTAATGGCATCGTCCGCAAGACCTATCAGGTGCCAATCGCGACCTTCGTCAATCCCAACGGGCTGAATGTTGAAGCCGGCGGGGCCTATTCCGTGACACCGGATTCGGGCGGCTTTACCTTCAACGTTCCGGGAACCGCGGCGGCGGGCACGATTGCCTCCTCGACACTTGAGAATTCGAATGTCGATATCGCCACCGAGTTTACCAGCCTGATCACCACCCAACGGGCTTATTCCGCTTCGTCGAAAATCATCACCACGGCTGACGAGATGCTGGACGAAGCCATCCGGATGAAACGCTAACGCTGATCTGACCTATACTCTCTGAGTGACGGGCCTTCCGCTTTGGCGGGAGGTCCTTTGCTTTTTAGTCATTGAGTTAAATGAAGATTTACCAAGGTGTTTAGGCGGAATTTAAGAGGCTGAGCGTATAACCCTCATCAACAAGGACGACAAAGAGCGTCTAACGGGTGAAAT
>PFFX01000081.1 GCA_002783385.1 Rhodobacterales bacterium CG15_BIG_FIL_POST_REV_8_21_14_020_59_13
CCGATGAACAGCCATAGAAATGCCAGAACCACGCCGTTTTCGCGAGCCCTGATTGTCGCGCGTCGACAGTCTGGTGAGGCCGTCGAGACGATAGCCGCCCTCTCTCTCAATAATTTCCGGGACATTTTCACCAAGTTCGGGGTATTGATCCTGCTCTGCGGGAACGGCATTGGCTCGGCGCAGGTGATGAGTGCGGTTTGCGCGACTGAGGGATAGGCCTTAACCCCGACGCCTCGATATGATCCGGCTTGACCTTAGGATGACGGGGAAAGGTCAAGCTGGAGCATGACGGGGCGGGGCGGTGGTTGCCGCGCGCGCCAGTATCACCCAGCTTCTCATTCGGCTGAACGCGGGATAGCGTTGCGACGAGGGGAGGCCTTTCATGATCTGGATTCAACGGGGATTGCTGGTTCTGACGCTGGTGTTTGCGGCTGCGACCATGTGGATTGCGGTGGAAATTCGCAGCGTTCCGGTGCCGGAGGAATTTGACCTGCCGAACGCTTTCGAGACGCCGATTCTGGCGATGGAATTTCCGCGAGATGCCGAAGATCTGGATTTTGTCCGCGGACTCGAAAACGAGGATATGCGGCGGCATATATTTGTCGTGCAATATATCGATCGGTACTTCCCGTGGGCGTATGGAGGGTTGTTGGCCTGCTTTGCCGGCTCAATCATGATCATGGTGATGAGGCGATTTTCACGCCAAAAGCTGCTGCACGTCTCGCTTTTAATCGTATGGATGGTTCTAACCGCCTCGGTGATTCAAGGCGATCTTCGCGAGAATGCTGCAATCGACCGCGCCCTGTCTGCGGTCCTCATTGATTCGGCCGCCTTGCAAGCGACGCTCGATACGGTTGCCCGTTCAGTTGCTGTTCATGCCTGGATCAAATGGAGCTATATTGCCATGATGATTGGACTTGCTTCGTTGTTACTGATTGCCTCAAGGCAACGAACCTTGGCCGGTCTGGCCTTACTGCCTGTGATAGCAACCATCTATGCGGCTTTGATCAACTCGACCGGACCCGCAATCGAATTCATGGCGCAGGCGATTGCAGTTTTCTTCCTCGCCATTCCGGTGATGGCGGTTTACTTCCTCGTCCAGTCTTTCCGCCGGACGGAGCCCGAAAATGAAAGCCCTCGCCAAGTCGAAACCTGAACCCGGCATCTGGATGATCGAGGATGCGCCGATGCCTGAAATCGGGCCGGATGATGTGCTGATCAAGATCAGTAAAACAGCGATCTGCGGCACCGATGTGCATATCTATAACTGGGATGACTGGGCGGCGAAGAATGTGCCGACGCCCATGGTTGTGGGGCACGAATATTCCGGTGTCGTTGAAGCCGTTGGTGAAGACGTGAAGCGCATCAGGCCGGGACAGCGCGTGTCCGGTGAAGGCCATGTCATTAGTGGCACTTCGCGCGCAGCCCGTGCCGGTAAATTCCATCTTGATCCTGACACCAAGGGGGTGGGGGTTAACATTCCCGGCGCGTTTGCCGAATATCTGAAACTACCCGCTTTCAATGTGGTCGAATTACCCGATGACGTGCCCGACGAGATCGGTGCCATTCTCGATCCGCTCGGAAATGCCGTTCATACCGCGCTGCAGTTTGATCTGGTGGGCGAGGATGTGCTGGTCACCGGGGCCGGGCCGATCGGTATCATGGCCGCGGCCGTCGCGCGCCATGCCGGTGCGCGCCATATCGTGCTGACCGATATTAATCCGGACCGGCTGAAACTCGCCGAAACCGTCGTCCCGCACCTGACCCCGGTGGAGACCGGCAAGACCGATCTCAAAGACGTTATTGCCTCGCTGAAAATGCGCGAAGGCTTTGATGTCGGGCTGGAAATGTCAGGCGCCCAACCGGCCTTCCAGCAAATGCTGGATTCCATGGTGATGGGTGGCAAGATCGCCATGCTGGGCACGCCGTCACGCGCCTATGACATCAATTTTGCGGACATCATTTTCAAGGCGCTGACGGTCAAGGGCGTTTATGGCCGGGAGATGTTCGAGACCTGGTATAAAATGCTGGCCATGCTGCAATCAGGGCTTGATGTCTCCGGCATCATCACTCACCGCCTCCCGGTGGACGAGTTCCAGGCCGGGTTTGACGCCATGCGCTCGGGCAAATCGGGCAAAGTGGTGCTGGATTGGGGTTGACCCACGACGATATGGCTCGCTGATGTCAAATATGCAGTATCCCGGTCCCAAAGGATTGTCCGTTGTTTTATCGACCCTTTTGAAGCTGAATGTTTTCGGAGGGGTCGTCTGGGGTGGGATAAGTTTGCTTGTCGGTCCTTTCACAATTCTAAACGTGCCTGATTCCGCCCCGGCTTATCTCTTCGGTCTCCAAATCGTCGCTGCAATCGTGCTTGTGGTCGCAGGTGCCTGCACTGCAATCGCTGGAACGATATGGCTGATGGAGGAAGGAAAAGCGCCTTACCTCCTCTCTTCCCGCCGGCAGATCGCAGCTAACGTGTGTGTTATTGCCGCTGCATCCTTGTTTATTGCCTGGGTGTTCTCCTCAATGGTGATGTTTGAATGACCGAAACCCGCCACTCGCTCGACTTCACCGAAAAGCCGCTAGCCGAGATGACGGCTGAGGTCAAAGCGTTTTACGAGGACCTCCGCAAGCGCCGCACGGTGCGAGAGTTTTCGGACCGCGATGTGCCGAACGAGATTATCGAGCATGCGATCTTGGCGGCGGGCACCGCGCCATCGGGCGCCAACCATCAGCCCTGGCATTTCACGGTGATCGGGAAAGGACCGTTGCGCACGAAACTGCGTAAGGCTGCCGAGGCTGAGGAGAAGGCTTTCTATGAGAGCAAGGCGAGCCCGGAATGGCTGGAGGCGCTGGGGCCTTTGGGCACGGATGATCACAAGCCCTATATCGAGATTGCGCCATGGATCATCTGAGTATTTGCGCAACGCCGCGGCGGTGTAACTTTGGGTGAAACCCGCAAGAATTATTATGTGAATGAGAGCGTCGGCATTGCCTGTGGCATGCTGCTGACGGCTTTGCACCGGTCTGGTCTGGTGACGCTCACCCACACACCCAACCCGATGACCTTCGTTTCGGAGATCTGCGACCGCCCGAAAGACGAAAAGCCTTATATGCTGATCTTCGCCGGCTATCCCGCCGAGGGGGCCACCGTGCCCGAACACGCGCTGATCAAGAAATCACTCAGCGATATTTCCGATTTTATTGCGTGATCAGGTCCGGACACGGCGTTCGCCAGCGGTGGTTGACCATATCAGGGCGATGATCCAGCCGATCACCGTCCAGCCCAAAAGAAAATTGGTAAGGAAGATCGCGAACGTGTTGTGATGCCCGCGCGCTGACGCAATCAGGCTGGGAATGAAGAATAAGACTATGCCGGGAATGACAATTTCCATCAGGCTCGCTCCTTATCGAATTTCGATAAGAACCTAAGTCCGTTTTGCGGGTGGCGCAAGAGCCAGAGAGGGGGATTGTGAGCCACATATTCCCATCATTCCGGGATGATGCAATAAGGTGCCTTTACCCCTCCATGCCTTCCGTGCCAGGGAATTTGTAATCGCGATAGATGTCCCGCAGCTTGGTCTTGAGGATTTTTCCGGTTGCGCCGATCGGCATTTCTTCGATGAATTCAACCGCATCCGGCACCCAAAGCTTGGGCACCTTGCCGCGCAGGAATTCGAGGATGGATTCAGCGTTGGGCTCCGCGCCTTCGCGGAGTTGCACGATCAGCAGCGGGCGTTCCTGCCATTTCGGATGGAACTTTCCAATCACCGCCGCCATGGCCACATCGGGATGACCCATGGCTTCGTTTTCAAGGTCTATGGAGGAAATCCATTCGCCGCCGGTCTTGATGACGTCCTTGGAGCGGTCGGTGATGGTCATGAATCCGTCTGAATCCAGGTAGGCGACATCGCCGGTTCTCATCCAGCCATCATCGGTGAAGGCTTCGGCTCCCGCACCGCGGAAATAGCCGGAGGCGATCCACGGCCCGCGCACATGAACGTGGCCGGAAGACTCACCATCCCATGGCAGTTCATTGCCTTCATCATCGACAATGCGCATCTCGACGCCAAAGACGAGGCGGCCCTGTTTAAGCTTCAGCTTGACCATCTCATCGCGGCTTAGATCGGCATGCTTGGCCAGCGGCACATTGACGGTGCCGAGCGGGCTCATTTCCGTCATGCCCCAGCCCTGCTGCATGGTGACGCCGTAATTGTCCTCAAAGGCGCGAAGCAGGGCTTCGGGCAGGGCAGAACCGCCAATGAGGACACGCTCGACCGAATCGATGCGTTTGTCGTGTTCGCGCAGATATTGCAGCAGGCCGAGCCAGACCGTGGGCACGCCGGCGACATAATTGACCTGCTCTTTCTCGATCATTTCATGCAGGCCGGCCCCATCCAGCCGTGGCCCCGGCATGACCAGCTTGGCCCCGCCCATCGGCGAGGCATAGGGAATACCCCAGGCATTGACGTGGAACATCGGCACGACAGGCAGCATGACGCCGCGCGCGCCAACACCGATCACGTCGGCGGACATGCAGGCCATGGCATGCAGCAGAGTTGAACGGTGGGAATAGAGCACGCCCTTCGGGTCGCCGGTTGTTCCGGAGGTGTAGCAAAGACCCGCCGCCGCATATTCGTCGAACACAGGCCAGTCATAGTCCGGCTTGTGATCACCGATCAGGTCTTCATAGGCGATGCATTTGGTCTGAACGTCTTTCAAATGGCCGGAATCGGTCATCAAAACCCAGTTTTTGACCGTCTTGCAGTGCTTGGCGATGCCATCCACGAGCGGTGAGAAAGTCTTGTCGAAGAAGACGGCTTTTGACTGGGCGTGGTTGAGAATCCAGATGATCTGGGCCGGGTCGAGGCGCGGATTTACGGTGTGAATCACCGCTCCGATGCCCGAAACCCCGTAATACAGTTCGAAATGCCGGTGTGTGTTCCAGGCGATCGTGGACACGCGGTCCGATTCCTTGATGTGCAGCTTCCTGGTCAGCGCATT
The DNA here is from genome assembly GCA_002783385.1 of Rhodobacterales bacterium CG15_BIG_FIL_POST_REV_8_21_14_020_59_13. GTDB lineage: Bacteria > Pseudomonadota > Alphaproteobacteria > Caulobacterales > Maricaulaceae > Hyphobacterium. The sequence continues at coordinate 5,005 of PFFX01000081.1, forward strand.
GGCGAGCTGGCGTGTACGCTTGTGGGCATCGGAATAGCCATAGCGGTGTGTTGACAGGTCTTCCGGCAGGCGGCTGACAATCTCGCGATCGCCATGGCAACTATCGGCATGTTTCAAAATCCCTGAAATCATCAGGGGGGCATCCATCATTTCGCCCTTCAGCATCATTCTTCATTCTCCCCGGTCTGTTTGCCCGTTTTCGGGCTTGTCCCCATTGAAGCCTTTATTGCATCCACAGCGCAACGCCTTTGCGTGTTTTTTTGAAAACGATTACAGGCCATTCCAGATTGGGAGTGAAGGAATGGATCGTTTGCCGGTATTTTCCGATGTTGAAGACGCGGCCCGCCAGATTGCCGGTGAGGCGGTGCGCACGCCGCTGCTTGAAAATGACGCCCTGAACGAGCTTCTGGGCGGTCGGGTGCTGATCAAGCCGGAAAGCCTACAAAGAACGGGCTCCTTCAAATTCCGGGGTGCCTATAACCGTCTGTCACGGATGACGGAGGATGAACGGGCAAAAGGCGTGGTGGCGTTTTCCTCCGGCAATCATGCGCAAGGTGTGGCGCTGGCGGCCCGGCTGCTCGGCATGCCTGCGATCATCGTGATGCCCTCCGATGCGCCGAAGATCAAATCCGGTGGCGTGCGCCGCCTCGGCGGTGAGGTGGTGGAATTCGACCGGGAAACGGAAGACCGGGAAAAGGTGTCTGCTGAAATTGTTGACCGGACCGGCGCGATTCTGGTGCCGTCCTATGATGATCCGTATATCATCGCAGGGCAGGGAACGGCTGCTCTTGAAGCCGCGCAAGACCTGAAAGCACTGAATATTGTGCCGGATCAGTTCGTGTGCTGTGCAGGCGGCGGTGGACTGATTGCCGGTTGCGGGCTGGCGATGAAACACTTTTTCGCTGGATGCGATATTCTGGCAGCAGAACCGGAGGGTTTTGACGATCACCGCCGGTCGCTGATCGCCGGTGAACGCGTTGCGAATGCCCGCAAATCGGGATCGTTACAGGATGCGATCATCACGCAGATACCGGGTAAATTGACGTTTCAGCTCAATCAGACACAGCTTTCAGGCGGGGTTACAGCCACCGATGACGACACGCTGGATGCCCTCGGCTTCATCTGGAAACATCTGAAGCTGGTGGCAGAGCCAGGTGGCGCGACCGCCTTTGCCAGCCTGCTTAATGGTCAGGCCGAGACGCGCGGCAGAGTGACCGTCGCCCTGATCACGGGCGGCAATGTCGATCCGGCGGTTTTCAAAAAGGCGCTGGACCGGGTTTAGAAATACCCTGATCCGCGGCGCAAATCGGCCTCCAGCTCAAGCGGAACGGGGCCACCGTCACCCAGACGGTAGCGATAGACCTGTAAATTTTCCATGACGCGCTGAACGTAATTGCGGGTTTCGGAGAAAGGAATGGATTCCAGCCAGTCGATGGGATCAACCTCGGTGGTCCGAGGATCGCCATAATCCTCGATCCAGCGGCGGGAACGATGACCGCCGGCATTGTAGGCCGCCAGTGCCAGGATGTAGGAGCCATCAAACTGGTCGATCACTTCCTGCAAGTGATAGCGGCCCAGACGCATATTGTATTCCGGATCATAGGTCAGGGATTCATACTGATAAGCCAAGCCGAGCCGGCGGGCTGTGACGCGTGCGACGGCGGGCATCATTTGCATCATGCCGCGGGCCCCCGCGCTGGATATTGCGCGGGGATCAAACTCGGTTTCCTGGCGGATCACGGAATGTATGAGGCCGGGTTCGGGCTCGGCATAAACCCCGGAAGGTGGCGGCAAATCGATTACCGGGAAACTTTCCTCCGGCAGGATATTCCAGCGATAGCTGGCCGCTTTTGCGGCCCGAACCCCTTGCCGCAAAAATCCATAATCCTGCGCAAGACGCGCCAGAAGCAGACTCTCGGCGGCGTCCTCCAGTTCGTCATCGAGATGGTAGATGAAGACGCGGAAGAAATAATCTTCACCCTGTTCCGCCAGAAGCCGCAATGCACGGGTGACGGCCCGGGATTCGAACGTGACTCCGGTTTCAGCCGTCGGAACCGGTGTGACAGGCAGGTCCATCATGGGGGTTTCATCGCCTGCCAGCTCGATCAGCGCCATCTGTCCGTAAAAGGCGGTCGAATGGACAGCGGCCAGTCGATAGTAATTTTCAGCGTCTCCGGTGTTGCCGAGCGCGGACGCGGCGCGGCCTTGCCAATACCGGCCCCGCGATACCGACACCGGATAGGACACGCCTTCAACAAGCCGTGTGAAATGCTCCATCGCGTCTTGCGGTCTGCCCAGATAGCGAAGCGCCATCCAGCCCGCGATGAATTCAGCATCCGCAAAGGCTGCACCGGCCGACATGCCGTTGGCGGCGGCGAGCTGATAGACTGTGGCATAGTCCCGGTCACGGATCAGGTTCAGGATCATCAGCCGGCGTTCCAGCCACATATCATCCAGCGCTTCGGTGTCAGGGTGCGTATCAGGCAGCTGCAGCAGCATTTCCAGTGCGCCCTCATCCAGATTGGCCCGGCGGCGCCAGCGCGCGCGCTCATAGACGAGGCCAGGATGATCTGCCAATTCATCCGGAACCCGTGCGACAGCGGCGTTCACCCCGCCTGAGCGGCTGGCCAAAGCTATCCGCGCATCCATGAGGGCGCGATGCCCATTGCTCAATTCGTTTCTCAGATCACGTGCCAGCGTGCGCTGGTCGCGCCATAGCAGGAAATCTACACGTGCTTCATGATCGGACAGGGTCAGGATGTCGTTATTGGCATCCAGAATCTCGCGCTGACGGTAGCGGTGGAAAGTGTGATGACGCCAAGCATCGCGGATGTATTCCGTTGCTTCGGCGATCCGGCCCATATCCCGGAGCGCTGCGCCGAGAGCGATCTTGCCCTCTCCTGATAAAGGCTCGCGGCCGTCAAACCAGTTGATAATGAATTCGGATGACAGACCGGATGTTGAAATCTTGAATTCGGCTTCCGAGCGGATCATTGCGTATTGCGGCCAGCCTTCCAGCTCTTCCAGCGCCAGATCAAGTTCCATGAAAGTGGCGTCTTCATCAGACGTCGCGATACGCCATAGAAGAATGGAGCTGGCAACGGTGTCTGAGATCCGGCGGCGTGCGTCACGTACCTCACGCCAGTTTCCGGCTTCAGCAGCATCAAGGCCGCGCTCGAGCATCAGGAAATCTTGGTCATCCAGATAGCGTGAGGGATTGGGCCGTTCCGGGCGCAACCGCGGATCAGGATATTGTGCAAAAACGGCTGGCGTCATGATCCAGCCAGCCAGCAAAACGAACAAAAGGATAGGGGCTCTCATCAGACTCATCTTGTCAGCAATATTGGCCGTATCATGGCGCAGGCAATGGCGCTGTCTACAGCCGACATACGCCCTTGGCCGAAAGAAGTGCGTCCGATAGGCTCAAAACCGTTCACAATGTTGTCAGGCAGGCTTTTCATGCTCTCCGGTTCCATCACTGCGCTCGTCACACCATTCAAGAATAATGCCGTTGACGAGGCTGCCTTTCAGGCGCTTGTCGAGCGTCAGATCGACAGTGGCACACACGGGCTGGTTCCGGTTGGCACAACTGGCGAAAGCCCGGCCTTGTCTCTGGACGAAAAAAAGCGGGTCATCGAGCTGACGGTTGAGGCCGCCAAGGGCCGTGTTCCGGTGATCGCTGGAACCGGATCCAATGATACCGCTGCAACGATCGAAATGACGAAGTGGGCGAAGTCTGCCGGTGTGGATGCCGCGCTGATCGTTGCGCCCTATTACAACAAGCCATCACAGGAAGGCCTGTTTCGGCACTTCGAGGCGATCTCGGCTGCCTGCGATCTCCCCATTGTCGTCTACAACATTCCGGGGCGGTCCATCGTCGACATCCAGCCGGACACCATGGCGCGCATCGCCGGGTTGAATTCGGTGATCGGTGTGAAAGATGCGACCGGCGATCTGACCCGTGTCAGCGCCCACCGGCACCTGATCGGGCCTGATTTCATCCAGTTGTCCGGCGAAGACCCGTCCGCAATCGGCTTTAATGCTGAAGGCGGGGTTGGATGTATCTCGGTCAGCTCCAACGTCGCCCCGGCGCTGTGTGCACAATTGCAGAATGCCAGCCTGTCTGGCGATTACCAGGAAGCCCTTGAAATCGGCGATATGTTGCAGCCCTTGCATAAAGCGCTGTTCCTGTCGCCCAGTCCCGGTCCGGCCAAATATGCCCTGAGTTTGCTGGATTTATGCCTGCCTGACATCCGCCTGCCGATGACGGAACCGGACGATGATGTGAAGGCGGCGGTCCGGGGCGCAATGGAACATGCCGGATTGATCTGATGGCCAAAGACCCGAATGCCGCTATTGCGGTCAACCGCCGCGCGCGGTTCGATTACGAGATCGAGGAGACGTTTGAAGCCGGGCTGCAATTGCAGGGCAGCGAGGTCAAATCCCTGCGTAATGGGCGCGCCAATATTGCCGAGGCCTATGTCGGACCGGAAGGCGACGAAATCTTTCTGATCAATGCTGATATCCCGATGTATGCGGGCGCGAACCAGTTCAACCATGAACCCAGGAGAAAACGGAAACTGCTGCTGAAGCGCAAGGAAATAGCCAAGCTGCAAGGGGCCGTTGCGCGGGAAGGGCGGACCATTATCCCGCTCAAGCTCTATTTTACTGATCGCGGGTTTGCAAAGCTCCTGATCGGCCTCGCAAAGGGCAAGAAGACGGTTGATAAGCGCGAAACCGTTAAACAACGGGACTGGAACCGGCAGAAATCACGCCTGATCAAGAATTACGGCTGACCGGACAGATAAGACCTTATATCCGCAAACACATTCTCGAACATCGCTTCGGTCAGGCGTCCAGTATTCGTATTATACCGGGAGCAATGATAGCTATCGAACAGGCGCACCTTGCGGGCGTTGAATTCGAAATCCTGCGCGGCCTGATGAGCAAACTTCATCGCTAATACGCGCTGGCCGATGGCGCGCAAGGTATTGTCGTGAGAGATTTTTCCAAGACACAGAATGACAGAGAGGCGGGGCAGAGCTTTCAATCGCTCTGTCAGAAACGGGCGGCAGGCTTTCATTTCTGCGCCAACCGGCTTGTTCTGTGGCGGCACACATCGCACGGCATTGGTGATCATCGCATCTTTGAGCTTAACACCATCGTCCGCATGCCCGGCATATCTGCCTTCCAGAAAACCGAATTTTGCAAGCGTGGCGTAAAGCAGATCGCCGGCATAATCGCCGGTGAAGGGCCGTCCCGTCTGGTTGGCCCCTTTCAGACCGGGGGCCAGGCCGACAATCAGAAAACGGGCATCCTTCTCCCCGAAAGAGGGCACGGGCGCATTGTGAAATGACGGATAAAGCCGGTTATTCGACTCCCGGAAGCCAACCAGCCGGGGGCAGAGCGGGCAATCCAGCGGCGCTTCGGGCCCGATCAGCTCAATCGTCATTGTGTTGCGGGCGGCCACCTTCGCGTCCGACCATGGATTTCAGATCGGCAAGATCAATGAAACCATCGGCCTGACGGCGCAGATCATCCGAGATCATCGGCGGGCGGGCCTTTAACGAGGACACGACCGTGACGCGCGCACCCTTGCGCTGACAATGCTCGACAGCGTAACGGAAATCACCATCGCCTGTGAACAGGATGATGTGATCAAGATAGGTGGCGGCAGAAATGATATCCACAGCCAGTTCAACGTCCATATCCCCCTTGATACGTCGGCGGCCGGAGTCATCTGTAAATTCCTTGGCCGGCTTGGTGATGACATTGAAGCCATTATAATCGAGCCAGTCGACAAGGGGTTTCAGCGGTGTGAAATCCTCATTTTCCAGCAAGGCGGTGTAGTAATTGGCGCGGGTAAGGCGGCCGCGCTTGCGGAATTCATCCAGCAATTTGCGGTAATCAATGTCGAAATCGAGTGCCTTCGAGGTAGAAAACAGGTTGGCACCATCAATGAAAAGGCCAATACGTTCGTTGGGATAGAAGGTCATGGGGCTCTCCCGGATGCTAAAGATCAAAACATGAATGAGACAGCGAATATCTATGTCGCGCTCGGGAGCAATCTGCCCTTTCAGGGGCGGTCCCCGCAAGAGACCCTGACGGCTGCATTGCAGCGTCTGGCCGAAAGCGGGGTCAGGACGGAAGCCATTTCCAGCCTGTGGACCTCACCGGCATGGCCAGATCCGTCCAAACCCGCCTATGTAAACGCCGTGACTGCAGTAAAAACAGATCTTGATGCTGAGGGGCTCTTGGGCGTTTTGCTGGAGGTCGAAAACGATTTCGGACGGCATCGCGTGCTGCGTTGGGATTCGCGCACGCTTGATCTCGACCTCATCGATTATCGCGGGCAGGTCATGGAGACGGCCTCACTCACGCTTCCGCACCCGCGGACCGGGGAGCGTGCCTTCGTTCTGCTGCCACTTTCAGAAATTGCTCCGGACTGGGTTCATCCGGTTTCCAGTGAAGCCATTTCCGGCCTGATTTCCCGCTTGCCTGAAAATGCCATCACCCAAACGCGCAGGATTGGATGAATTCGCTGTGTTGCATTGCGGCAAAGGCCTTGCAGTAAAGGCCGAGCGGCGTTAGTTACTGCGATCCGTTTGCGAGCATTATACAGGAGGCCGCCGCCATGGCCCGCGTTACCGTTGAAGATTGTATCCAAAAAATTCCGAACCGTTTTGATCTGGTTCTGCTGGCCGCGCACCGCGCCCGGAATATTTCGTCCGGTTCGGAGCTGACGCTGGACCGCGATAATGACAAGAATCCGGTCGTGTCGCTGCGTGAAATCGCTGAAGACAATCTCGACATGCGCGCTTTGAAAGAAAGCCTTATCAACGGGCTGCAACGGGTTATCCCGAGCGATGAGGAAGAAGAAGGGCGCGCATCTCCGCAAGACGATCTGCCGCAAATCGCCTCCAAGCCTACACCTGTCGATCCGGACGAAGCCGATATGCTGAAAGCGCTGCAAAGCGACCGCGACGGCGCTCCGGACAACCGCTTTTAGGGCAGGGTGAGACTCGCCGCGCCCGGCCACGATACTCCGGCGATTGAAATCTATCCAACCGCCGACGATCTCGTCAGGCGTATATCCAAATACTATCCAACTGTTGATGCGGACCTGATCCATCGCGCGTATGATTTTGCGCGGGAGATGCATGAGCCGCAAAAACGCTATTCCGGCGAGCCCTATTTTGCGCATGTCGCATCAGTGGCGATGATTCTTGCCGATCTCAAGATGGACGCCGGGACCATCTGTACCGGGCTGTTGCATGATACGGTCGAGGATACGCCGGCGACGCTTGAGCAACTGAGTGAGCTTTTCTCGCCGGAAATTGCGGCCCTGGTTGATGGCGTTACCAAGCTCGGTCAGATGGAGCTGGGCTCCAACCGCACCAAACAGGCCGAGAATTTCCAGAAACTGGTGGTCGCGATTTCATCCGATGTCCGGGTTCTGATTGTGAAACTGGCAGACCGTCTGCACAATATGCGGACGCTCTATCACATACCAAAGCCGGAAAAACGTGAGCGGATTGCGACCGAAACGCTGGAAATCTATGCGCCATTGGCCCGCCGGATCGGGATCAACCGTATCTGTGTGGAGCTGGAAGATCTGTCCTTCCGGCATATCAACCCGGCGGCTTTTGAATCGGTTTCCCTGCGGCTCGCCGAAATGCGGGAATCCCGTGCCGAGGCGGTGGCCGAGGTCTCGCAGGTCATCATGGCCAAGCTGGAGGAGTCCGGCATTCAGGGCCGTATTTTCGGGCGTGAGAAGCGGCCCTATTCGATCTGGCGCAAGCTGGAGCGCAAAGGCACAAGTTTCGATGAGATCGCCGATATTTATGCCTTCCGGCTGATCGTGGATACCGTGGATGATTGTTACCACGCCCTTGGCATCATCCATCAGAACTGGCGCTGTGTGCCTGAGCGATTCCGGGATTTTATTTCCACCCCGAAGCCGAATAATTACCGTTCGTTGCATACCACCGTTGTCGGTCCTGAGAGCGTCCGCGTTGAAATCCAGATCCGTACAGAGGAAATGGATGCCGTTGCGGAGAGCGGTGTAGCGGCGCACTGGCGATATAAAGGTCAGAACTATGGCTATGATGCGGAAGCGGCGAAATCAGCAGGTGGTGATCCGCTGGAACGCTTGCGGCCCTTCCTGGAGATTCTGGAGCAGGGTGGGGATCCCGATGAATTTCTCGAGCACGCCAAGCTCGAAATGTTCGCCGACCAGGTTTATTGCTTCACTCCCAAGGGCGAATTGATCGCGCTTCCCTCCGGTGCAACGCCGCTGGATTTCGCCTATGCCGTTCACACCGAACTGGGCCACACCTGTATCGGGGCGAAGATCAATAGCCGCGACCGGCCACTCCGCACGCGCCTGAAGAATGGCGATGTGGTCAATATTCTGCGGGGCGGTCTGCGTCAGCCGCCCGCAGGGTGGGAAGAATTGGCCGTGACTGGCAAGGCCCGCGCGGCCATCCGGCGGTTGATCCGCACGACGGAACGCGCGGAATTTGAAGGCATTGGCAAAATGCTGGCCGAACACGCCTTTGACCGCGAGGGCAAGGTGTTCCGCGAAAAAGGTCTGGGAGATGCGTTGGCGCGCCTCGACATCCCTTCAATCGAAGAACTCTATCAGGCGCTCGGCCGGGGACGGATCACCTCGGGACAGTTTCTGGATGCTGCTTTCCCGGGACGGCGCGACAGCCGTCAGTTTGATGCCAGTGAGAAAGAACTGATCCGCGATGATATGGCCCGGCTTTATGTCCGTGGGCGCGGGCTAACGCCGGGGATCTCGATTCATTTTTCGGAATGTTGCTCGCCACTGCCCGGAGACCGGATTGTCGGGGTCATGGTACCAGACAAGGGTGTGACCATCCATACCATCGATTGTGACCGGCTGACGGAACACGATGAATCAGATCCGGACCGCTGGATTGATCTGGGCTGGACGGCCGAAGCTGAGGAAAATGCCGTGTCGGCTGCGCGCGTTCACGCCGTCATGCACAACACACCCGGAGCTTTAGCGGAGATTGCCAAGGCCGTGGGCGAAAATCGCGGGAATATCGGCAATATCAAAACACTGAAACGCGCCAAGGACTTCTTTGAAATGCAATTTGATATCGAAGTGTTCGACAATCGGCATCTGGCGAACATTATCTCGGCCTTGAAAATGTGTAACAGCGTGGTGTCTGCCGAACGTGCCCGCGGTGAAACTGATGAGAACGACGCATGAACACCGAAGATGTATTAAACGAATTCCGCGTCGCCGGAGCCCTTTTGGAAGGACATTTCATCCTGTCTTCCGGATTGCACAGTCCGGTTTTCCTGCAAAAGGCGAAAGTCTTCGCCGATGCGGAACGCACGGCGAAGCTTTGCAAGGCGCTGTCCAAAAAAGTAAAAGCGGAGATGGGCGAAGTGCCGGATGTTATCGTGTCACCGGCGGTGGGCGGCATTATTCCGGGCTATGAAATGGGCCGGCAGATGGGACTACCGGCGATCTATGTCGAGCGCGAGGAGGGGAAATTCCGCCTGCGCCGCGGATTCGCGCTTACGCCGGGACAGAAAGTGCTGGTGGTCGAGGATATCGTGACGACAGGATTGTCCTCGCGCGAATGTATCGATGCGCTGAAAGCCACCGGCGCGACGGTTCTGGCCGAAGCCTGTCTGATTGACCGTTCGGGCGGTAATGCGGATGTTGGCGTTCCGCTGATCGCTTTGGCGTCAATCGAATTTCCCGCCTATGCACCAGATGATTTGCCGACGGAGCTTGAATCCATCCCGGCCACCAAACCGGGCAGCCGGGACCTCAAGGCATGAGCCAGCCTGTCCGTCTCGGGGTCAATATAGATCATGTCGCGACGAT
>PFFX01000005.1 GCA_002783385.1 Rhodobacterales bacterium CG15_BIG_FIL_POST_REV_8_21_14_020_59_13
CTGGACTGACCGTCGCCCTTCATGGTCAGTGCTGCGTGATGCAAGGCGGGTCCACGGGATTTCCCGGCCTTTATTTCAGACAATAATGCTGTGACAGATGCCGCGAGGGTTTCCCCATTGGCATCTGTCTGGGCGTGTTCGATGATCAATTCCTCATCGGCGGAGATGTTGACGAGGCTGAAATATTTCGCCTTGAAAAGAATGAAGCGGTAAATGAACCAGCTTAACCAGCCCAGTCTGTAGGTTGCCACAGCCGGGACACCCGCCAGTGCGAGCTCGGTTGTAGCTGTTCCCGAAACGGCAAGCGCCACCGTCATCGCGGATGTGGCATCGCGTTTTTCGTCTTCCATGACCTGAATGATGTCCGGAAGACGCTCATCGCTGGCAATATCTGCCGCCACCCCTGCGGCAATCGCCGGGGCCAGAGGCGATATAAACACCGCATCAGGGTTTTTCTTGGCCAGCAGGGCAATGGCATCCCGCAAAATAGGGCCAATTCGGTGGCGCTCGCTTTGACGGCTGCCGAAGAGGACGCCGATCACCGCCGCGTCTGGTGCAATCCCATGCCGGGCTCTGAACGCCGCGCCATCGCCCGTTACCAGGCGTTCCAGCGCCGGATTGCCAACAAAAGTCGTTGGCAGGCCTGCCGCTTCAAACATAGGCGCGTCAAAAGCATGGATCGTCAAAAGATGATCGACCGAATGAGCGAGCACGTTTGCGCGTTTGGGCCGCGCCGCCCAGATCTGGGGACCGACATATTTGACCAGCAAAGGCGGATTGTCCTGCTTCTGCAAGCGTTGCGCGACGCGGATCATAAATCCCCAAGAGTCGATCAGCACCACCGCATCGGCACCGAATTTAATCGCTGCATCCACAGTCTTGTTCACGCGTTTCAGGATGGTGCCGTAGGATTTGAGTCCATCGAGCAGGCCCAGAATGGCCAGCCCGGAAATATCGATGGCGCTTTTCAGGCCGAGCGCTTCCATGTTGTAGCCGCCGACACCGGCGATCTCCACATCATTGCCACAGGCAGACCTAAGCGCGGTTATCAGCTCTGCACCGAGCGCATCGCCCGAGGGTTCAACGGCAACAAGGAATATGCGTACCGGGCTATTCATCGGCCCGGGCAGCATAGATGAAAATGCCGGCGGCATCTGCTGCGGCGATGGTTTCGTCCCGGCGCGGTATCAGGGCGCTGCCGGCATGGATGGCGATGCCGGCCAATCCGGCGCGGCTGACCCCGTCAATCGTCCGAATCCCGATTGTGGGTAAATCAATGCGGCGTTCCTGCTGTGGTTTTGGGGTTTTGGCCAGCACGCCAATACGGCCATCAGATTTTCCTCTAATATCAGCGGGCAATTTGGCAATACGGGCCAGCATGGCATCGGTGCCTTCCTGCGCTTCAATAGCCAGAACAAGCCCGTTGACCACAACCGCTCCCTGGCCGATATCAAGCGCCCCGATTGCGCGCGCGATCTGCAGGGCTTTTTCAATATCCGCCAGTGCAGAAGCACCCGGTTCGACAGCGCCCAGAACCCCCGCCTGAGGCACAAGACTGGCCAAAGCCTGATCTGCGCCAATGGCCCGCAAGCCCTTGTGTTCAAAGGAATCGATAATCACCCGCATCAGGGCATCATCGCCATAACGCGCGGCCTGGGTAATCTTTGGCAGGAGGGCCATCGCGGCGGTATCCAGCCCCATAAGGGATTTGAAATCCGGGCGGGTGATGCGGCCGATGAAACAGACAGCATCACAGCCCGCCTCCCGCATGGCTTTCTGCATGCCGCCAATCTTCGTAACCGGGTAAGCAGCGCGCTCATAAGGCGTATAGTCCTGATCTGCAAAACCGGTCACTTCTATGATGAAAGGATTGCGGCCTGCATCGATCTCGCCTTGGGCAATCAAAAGTGGCACTTCACCGCCTCCGGCGATAATGGCCAGTCGCTTCCAGCCGGTATGAGCGGCGTCAGCCATGAGGCATGCAGATGGAACGCTTGGGTTCAGCGCGGATGAATTCAACAATTTCCATCACTGCCGGATTATTCTCATAAAGCCCCGAGACATCCACCAGCCGTTCATTAAAAGAGCCTTCTTCTGCAAACAATAGCCGGTAGGCTGTGCGCAACTCCTTGATCGCCTCACGCGAATGCCCCCGGCGTTTGAGGCCCACCAGGTTGAGTCCTTCGAGATGAGCGTGATTGCCACCGGCTGCACCGTAAGGGATCACGTCCTTGGTCAGAAGCGACATCGCATTGACAAATGCCTGACGCCCGATCCGGCAGAACTGAACCACGCCTGTATAGCCACCCAGAATGACCTGATCCTCGACAACAGAATAACCGCCGAGCACGGCATGATTGGACAGGACTACCTTGTTACCAACGACACAATCATGCGCGACATGCGTTCCGACCATGAAGAAGCCGTCATCGCCGATGACCGTTTCCTTGCGGCCCACACCGGTGCCCGGATGCATGGTAACGTATTCACGGATGGTGTTGCGGTCCCCGATCTTCAGCCAGGTTTCTTCACCCTTGTATTTGAAATCCTGCGGCGGATAGCCGAGAGATGCATGAGGATAGATGACACTACCAGCACCGATCCTAGTGTAACCCGAAATCGAAACGTGAGAGATCAGCCGGACGCCGTCGCCCAGCTCAACATCCCCGTCCACAATGCAGAAAGGACCGATTTCAACGCCCTCTCCCAGCTTTGCAGTTTTTGAAACAATCGCGCTTGGATGAATGTTTGCGCTCATAGGGCACCCACGCCTTTTGCAGAAAATTCGAATTCGGTGACGCGTTGTTCGCCGACCAAGGCCTGTCCGCTGAACTTGAAAAGATCGCCGCGTATATGTGTGACCCGCACCGGCATACGTAAAACATCACCCGGCTTCACCGGACGGCGGAACCGGACCTTGTCAACACCCATGAAATAGATCGCGGTTTTTGAGACATCGGCATCAAGCGTCTTTGACATCAACAAAGCACCAGTCTGTGCGACGGCCTCGATAATCAGCACACCCGGCATCACCGGGTTGCCGGGAAAATGACCCGGAAAAAAGGGTTCGTTGGCGGTGACATTCTTGATGCCGACAATGGACTCGCCTTCGCGATAGGCCTCGGCCCGGTCAATCAACAGGAAGGGAAAGCGATGTGGCAACCTGTCCAGAATTTCCTTGATCTCGATGGAAGTGCCTGTATCCGCCATGATTATCTTCGCGCCTTCTTGCCCTGTGCGCCCTTGATGCCGGAGAGTTTCCGTAATTGGGTCAATTGTCTCAGGAAATTGCGGGCCGGCATGGCCGGGCTGCCCCCCCACCGTTCACCGTCCGGAATGTCATACATGGCTGCCGTATCTGCCAGCAGAATGACGTCATTGCCAATGGTTATATTGTCGGTGGTCGCACAGCGTCCGGCAAACAGGCAATTACGGCCGATTCTCGTGCTGCCGGAAATACCGGCAAAGGCCGCCATCACCGTGCCACTGCCAATCTGCACATTATGGGCAATCTGGCAGAAATTATCGATCTGACAATTATCGCCAATGCTTGTGTCATCAAACAGGCCACGGTCAATGGAACAGGAGGCCCCGATTGAAACGTCCGAACCGATGATCGCACGGCCAAAATGCGGGACCTTGATCCGCTGTTCGGCCCCCAACACTACGGCAAAGCCAGACTTGCCGATCACCGTGCACGACCCGATTTTGGTTCTTGCCCCGATTGTTGCACAAGTAATAACCGCATTAGCGTGGATGATGGCCGCTTCACCGATCTCGACGCCCGGTCCGATGACCACATTGGGTTCAATAATCGCATTCGGTCCGATTTTTGCGCCTGCACTGATAAAGGCACCAGGGAAAATGCGCGCCGTGGGATGAATCTCCGCGTCACCCGCCTCCAGCTCTTTCAGACGGAAGATGGTGCCCGCAGACCGGGCGAAAGCAGCACGCGGATTGCCGGTGACACCAACGACACACCCTGCTGCCCGCAAGCTGTCAGCAAGATCCGGTTTAGTAAAAATAATGGCGCCGGGAACCGGGTTTTCAGCCTTGCGCTCGGCATAGCCAAGATGACCGGCCTGCATATCCTCAATGGGGGCGACGCCTGACGCACAAACGCCTTTGGGCGCAAGCTCTTCAAAGCTCGCGCCCGACAGGGTTTCCAGTTCCTGGATGGAAAGCGGACGCGCCGACTCGTAAAAACGCAGATCGGCCACGGATCGCTACTCCTTCCGTATTACTGCTGCGGTTGCTGTGCATCGCCCTGTGGCAGGCGGACACGGTTGACCGGCACAGTCGGAAGCCGGGCATTCAGGCTTTCGATAACGGCTGCGCTGGCGTCAACATTCTCTCCAGCATAAACCAGTGAGCCGCGGTCAATAATGATGTCAGCATTACGGGCCGTCACAACTTCCTGCAATACGGCTTGAAGGGCTTCCAGTACGGGGCGCATGGCCGCACGCTCGGTCGCCACCAACTCATTGGAATAACGCTGGCGTGTGGCTTCGAATGCCTGAGCCTGCTGACTGACGGTCTGTATGCGCTGGATCAGATCCGGGCGCTGTTGAATGCCCTCTTCTGTAATGCCGTTTGTTTCAGCATTCAGACGTTCGGCTTCTTCGTCGATCGGAGCCCGAAGCGCGCGCAATTCGCCGTCCATTTCCTGGGATATGGCCTGGAGACGTGTGGCAATGTGTTGCCCGACCACACTTTCGCGAAGGATCTGTTCTTCGTTGATCACAAGGATGTTTTGCTGCGCCATTACCGGAGCGCTGACAGCCATAAGCGTGACAGCAGCCGCGATGATCGCAAGCGGATTAAGGGAGGAATGTTTCATTTTAGAATCCTGTTCGTGTGCTGAAGCGGAAGAATTCGGTGCGGTCATAGGTTTCGTTAACCAGAGCCTCGGCCAGATCAAACCGGACCGGACCGAAAGGTGAATCCCAGAAGATACTGAGGCCGGCAGAAACGCGCAGCGACATATCATCAACGGTGAATGCCTGACCCGTGACTTCGTCGATGATATCATCATCGTCAAGGAGCCCAAGCGTTCCGAAGTCTGTAAAGAGGCTGCCGCGAACGCCATATTGTTCCGGCAAAGGCAGCGGGAAGGACATTTCAGCTGTACCAATCGCATAAACGCGGCCACCGAGCGCATCACCTGCCAGAAGGCGTCCAGAGGCGGCATCCCTCGCCACAACGCGGGGTCCGATACCGGCCACTTCAAAGCCCCGGAAGGAGTTTCCACCGCGGAAGAAGCGGTCGTTAATGCGGACATTGTCACCGCCCCAACCGATGATGAAACCGGAATTGACGCTCAAACTGCCGACAAGATTCCAGATTAGCGGGCGATAGACCGCCGCGGTCAGTTCGGTCGAGACAAAGCGGACATCACCACCAATGCCGGCAAAAGACTGGTTCAGCTCGGCGCGGAAGCCCCGTCTCGGGTTCGCCGGATTATCGACGCGGTCCCAGCGAAGCGAATAATTCAGGACCGACGTAATGCGGGACCCCGCCTGATTACGGAGCGATTGATTGGCACCGGCAAATATGACCACATCATCGGTGCGCAAGGTGTATTGCAGACCCAGATTTGTTGAACGTGTGGTTGGGAAGCCTGCCCGCAAACTGAAGCCCGTAGACTGGGTTTCAAAGCTGGCTTCATTGATGAAATTGGAGCGGACCGTAAAAAGGTCGATACCGGCTGCCAGATTGCGGTCAAGGAAACGGGGCTCGGTAAAGCGGATGTCGATCTGCTCGCGCCGCGAACTAAGCGCGACACGAAAGCGGAGAAACTGGCCGCGTCCACGCAAATTGCGTTCGGAAATCGACAAATCGATCAGGAAGGAATCTGCAGACGAAAATCCGGCACCGAAAGCGAGTTCGCCGGTTGCTTGCTCTGTTACAGCAACCTGCAGACGGGCAAGGTCGGGCGCGGCCCCCTGAACCTCCGTAATCTCCACTTCCTCAAAGAATCCCAGACGGCGGACCCGTGATTGCGAACGGTCGATCAGCGAACGGTTGAAGGCATCGCCTTCGACCAGCTCCAACTCCCGCCGGATGACATGATCCAGTGTCCGGCTATTTCCTACGACATCGATCCGCTCGATATAAACCCGTGGGCCTTCTTCAATTTCGAACGTCACATCAACGGTACGTTCGGAGCGATTACGAGAAATATTGGGGACGATATTGACGAAAGCATAACCAGAAGCGCCGACTGCAAAATTCAAAGTATCGACTGCGTTTTCAATCTGTTCGCCTTGATAAAGCTGGCCCGTCCGAACGGGAAGGAAGCTGGCCAGCACATCGGAATCAACATCAGGCAGGTCTGTCTCAACGGTGATCTCACCGAAATTGTAGACGTCGCCTTCATCCAGTGTGAAGGTGACGTAGAAATCTTCCTGATCGGGCGTCAGTTCAGCAACGGCAGATACCACACGAAAATCAGCATATCCGCGGTTCTGATAGAATTGGCGGATCAGCTCACGGTCAAATTCCATGCGGTCCGGATCATAATTGTCATTGGTCGAAAAGAACCGCCACCAACGCGATTCCACAGTTACAAGCTCGCCCCTAAGCTCGCGGTCCGAGAAACTCGCATTACCGATGAAGTTGATCCGGCGTACGCCCGTCACCGGACCCTCGGAAATCTCGAAAATCAGATCCACGCGGTTTTGCGGGAGTTCGACAATGCGGGGCGTGACCTGGGCGGCAAACCGGCCGGTCCGGCGATAAACCTCGATAATGCGTTGCACGTCAGCCTGAACGCGGGCGCGCGTGAAAATGGCGCGCGGCTGAGCCTGAATTTCTTCAGTTATTGTGTCGTCATCCGTGGCCCGGTTACCTTCAAGCAGAACGCGGTTGATGATCGGGTTTTCCTGAACATAGACGACAACGATTTCGCCGCGATTCTCGATCCGGACATCGGAAAAGAGGCCGGTGGCGAACAGGGTCTGAATGGACAGGTTAATGGACCGAGGGTCAGCCGGAACTCCTGGCTGCAGGGCAAGATAGGACAGAACCGTGTCCGCTTCGACCCGTTGATTGCCTTCAACAAGAACCTGCCGCAGCGGTGCGACCTGTGGTGCCTGCTCCTGATCAGCTTCCGGTGTTGTTTCCGGAGCCTGCGCGAATGCAGAAGCGCCCAGCGGCAAGGCCAGGAAAATAACGCAATAGATTGCCGCGGTCAGGACGCGCTGAATACTCGACATACGGGCCGCCGTTCTTGTTTGCGGATCAGGAACCTAATCCGCCCAGATAAACCAAATCATTCCAGGTTGCCACAAGCATCATACCCAGCACGAGGGCAAGTCCGACCTTGAAGCCGATAGCTTGCGCCTTCTCACTGAGCGGTCTCCCGGCAACCGCCTCGTAGGCGTAATACACAAGATGGCCGCCGTCGAGTATTGGTATTGGCAGAAGGTTCACTAAACCCAGCCCAATACTGAAAAAACCCGCAAGCTGAATTAAATTTAATGCCAGCCCGCCAACGGCCGCTCCGGCATTCGGGGCGTTGTCGACTGTCCCGTTGGCCACCTGACCCGACACGGTCACGATTCCAAGGGGGCCATTGAGCATGTTCGCCGAGGCGCGGCCGGTGATGATCCGCCAGACATATTGTCCGGTTGTCCCGATCACACTGCCGACACGGTCAATTCCCGCACCGAGCGCCTCCACCGGATTATAGGCGCGTTCATAGATTTCACCCGAAGCAGTGAAGCCGACAACCGCCACTTCCCTGTACCCGCCAAATCCGTCCGGCAGGCGCCGCGATTGCGGTGCCGCGATCAATTGCAGCTGGCGGCCATTGCGGTCGATATCGAAGGTGACCGGCTCTCCCGGACGCCACATCAGCGCCATCCGGATATCCGAGAAGCGTTCGATATCCTGGCCGGCAATCGCCAGAATCCGGTCGCCAGACTGGAATCCGGCAGTTTCGGCGGGGGAGGCTTCGCTCACCTCACCAACGATGGGCTGAAAGCCCCGTTCGCCGAGCGCTCCGGCCAGGACGCTGAAAATTGCAATCGCTAGAATGAAATTTGCCAAGGGACCGGCGATAACGATGAAAGCGCGTTGCCAGACCGGTTTGAAATGATAGCAGCGGTCCGCATCGGCCCCCATATTGGCCCGCATTTGTGCCAGTTTTTCCTGATCAGGTTCGCTGGCCGCTCCGGAATCGCCCATGAAGCGGACATATCCCCCCAGTGGCAGGCCGGCGATCCGCCAGATCGTGCCACGCCGGTCTTTTGCAGCAAACAGGGTCGGGCCAAAGCCGAAGGAAAACACTTCAGCATGAACGCCGCACAAGCGCCCCGCAAAATAATGTCCCAGCTCGTGAATCACGACGACAATCGAAATGACCGTTATGAAGGCAAAAATGGTCAGCAGGCCGGAACTCAGAAAATCAAACAAGGAAAGCCTCTCAAATATCAGGCAGGAATGCCGGTCATGCGCTGCGTGACGAAATCTCTCGCCAGCCGGTCAATGTCCAAAGCATCATCTATGCCAGCGAACCGTTTGGGAAGCATTGACTTGCGATCCATTGCGTCAAGACAGCCGGAAACGATACCGGAGATATCAAGAAAGCCGATCCTGCCAGCAAGAAAAGCCCCCACGGCCACTTCATTTGCTGCATTGAGGCAGGACGTCGCCCCCTCACCTGCCAGCAAGGCTTCTCGCGCAATTCTGAGTGCCGGGAAGCGGGCTTCATCCGGAGCTTCAAAATCAAGCCGGGCCAGTGCTGCCAGGTCCAGGGGGGCGGATGGCGTTTCCATACGCTCTGGCCAGGCCAGCGTTGAAGCAATCGGAATACGCATATCCGGGCTGCCCAGCTGGGCCAGAATGCTGCCATCAATATATTCGACAAGACCATGAATGACGGATTGGCGATGTACGACAATGTCTACCATCCCGGGCGGCAATTGGAACAGGCGGCAGGCCTCAATCACTTCCAGTCCCTTATTCATCAGAGTGGCCGAATCGATCGAGATTTTGTCGCCCATGCTCCAGACCGGATGGGCCAGAGCATCGGCGCGCGATACACCAGCCATTTTCTCCGCCGGCCAGTCCCGGAATGGTCCACCTGAGGCGGTCAGGATGATGCGGCGGATGTATTTTTCATGCCCCGGATAAATGGCCTGGAAAATGGCATTATGTTCGCTGTCGACCGGCAGTATTCGGGCACCGCGCTGATTCGCCAATTCCATGAAATAATCGCCCGCACACACCAGGCATTCCTTGTTTGCAAGCGCGAGGATGGAGCCCGACTGTAACGCGGCGGCGGCCGGACGAAGACCCGCTGAGCCGACAATGGCGGCCATGGTGTAGTCAACCGGGCGCGAAGCAGCTTCGATCAGGGCGTCCGGGCCGCCAGCTGTTTCAATACCAGTCCCGGACAATGCATCGGACAGCTCTCCCGCAAGACTTTCATCACCAATCACCGCGATTTGCGGGTGCCATGCCCGCGATATCTCTGCCAGGGCTGCGACATTGGTATGTGCGGTCAGCGCGACGATATCGAACGTACCCGGTTCGGCGCGGGAAATCAGGTCGAGCGTGGCGCTGCCCACCGACCCGGTGGCACCTAGAATGGATATGCGGCGGCTCATAACGGACCTTCCAGCACATTCAGGGAGGCGATGACAAGGGCAGCAAGGCAGGCTGCCATCAGTGCATCGACCCGGTCCAGCACGCCACCATGCCCGGGAATGATCTCGCCAGTGTCCTTAACACCGAACAAACGCTTGAACAGAGACATGGCGAGATCACCGGCAACCGCCGCAATGGCAAGGATCAGACCGGCGATCATCGTTCCGGCGGCGGGTTCATTCTGCCATTGGGCGAAACCCCAAGCAGCAGCAACGCCGCCGGCAATGCCTGCGATCACTCCTGACCAGGTCTTGTTGGGGCTGGCTTTGGGCCAGAGCTTTGGCCCGCGCATCCAGGTGCCGGCGAAATAGGCGGCGCTGTCGGCTGCCCAGACGACCAGCAGGATGAAAGCCGCGGCATTGAAGCCATTCAGGGACCGCAATGAGGCCAGAGCCGATACCGCCAGCGCCACATAGAGGATCCCGAAAGCGCCGCGCCAGCGCCGCGCCAAGGGCATGTCACCTGTCAGGCTCACACCAATTGCGCCTGCCAGAGGCCAGCCCAGCATCCAGAAAAATTCGCCATCGGCGGCGAACAGAACCGCGCCGGAGGCCGCTGCCGAGGCAATGGCATAGCTTCGGCTGGGCGCATCGCGATCCGCCATGCGCATCCATTCCCACGCCATGGCTGCGGCAAAGGCGGCACAATAGGCGGTGAAGGCCAGACCGCCATTCCACAGCAGGAAAAGCGAAACGGGGATCAAAATCAGCGCTGAAACGATGCGTGTGATCAGCGCCGGGTCGCGCTGACGGGCCGTTTTAGAATCAGGCTGCATTCACGCCCCCGAAACGCCTCTGGCGGGAGGCATACTGATCGAGAGCAGATTGGAAATGTTCAGTAGAAAAATCCGGCCAGAGCACATCCATGAAGACCAGTTCGGCATAAGCGGCCTGCCAGATCAGGAAATTACTGGTCCGGTGTTCCCCGCTGGTGCGGATGAGCAGATCAGGATCGGGCATGCCCGCCGTGTCGAGATAGGCGGCAAAAATACTTTCATCGACAGCGTCGGGATCTACCAGGCCGCTGGCCGCATCCCGCGCCAGCCGTCTTGCAGCGCGGACGATCTCGTCCCGACCGCCATAATTGAAGGCAATGGTCAGGAAGCATTCATCATTTCCGGCAGTACGCGCCTCGGCACGGTCAATAATGGTCAGAAGGTCTTCTGACAATCCTTCGCGGCGGCCCGCGATACGGATATTCACGCCTTCCTGATGCAGCTTTTCCAGATCGGCATCGACGAAGCGCTTCATCAATTCAAACAGCGCATCCACCTCGTCACTCGGACGGCGCCAATTCTCGGTCGAAAAGCCGAACAGTGTCAGATACCGGACACCAAGATTGCCCGCTGCGCGAACCGCTTCGCGCACAGCGTCCACGCCTTTGCTATGTCCAAAAGAGCGGGGCCGGTTACGTTGCTGCGCCCACCGGCCGTTTCCGTCCATGATGATAGCGACATGCCGGACGTTGCGGCACTTCTCCTCGCTACTGGTCATGGACACCTCCCAAGCCGGTCTGGCCTAGACCTGCATGATCTCGTCCTGCTTGGATTTAAGCTCCGAGTCCACCTTGGCGACATAATCGTCGGTAAGTTTCTGGACCGCGTCGGACTGACCCTTGAGTTCGTCCTCGCTGATCTCGTTATCTTTTTCCATCTTTTTCAGCGTATCCATGCCGTCGCGGCGGACATTGCGGATGGCAACGCGGGCATGTTCGGCAAAATTGCTGGCGGCCTTTGCCAGTTCAGCGCGGCGCTCCTCGTTGAGGGCCGGGATCGGGATCCGCAACAGCGTTCCCTCGACCACCGGATTGACGCCAAGCGGTGCATTGCGGATGGCTTTATCGACCGCCGCCACCATGGTCTTGTCCCAAACCTGCACGGAGATCATCCGTGATTCGGGTACCGAGATGGTCGCAACCTGATTAATCTGTGTCGGCGAGCCATAGGCTTCAACCTTGACGGCATCCAGCAAGCTGGCCGATGCGCGCCCGGTGCGCAGACTGCCAAAATCCTTGTGCAGGGAATCAATGGCGCCATCCATGCGCCGGCTCAGGTCTTTCAGATCAATGCTCGCACTCATCGGTTTTTCCTGTTGTTATCGGGCCGAGCGCGGTACGCCGATGGTTGTGCAGGTGCCCTCGCCCCTCAACACACGCGCGAATTCGCCCGGCTTGTGAATATTGAAAACCACGATAGGCACGGCATTCTCGCGCATCAATGTCACGGCTGCAGCGTCCATCACTTTAAGATCGCGTGAGAGCACTTCGAGATAGTCCAGAGACTCATAGCGCTCGGCATCCGGATTCTTGCGCGGATCTTCGGAATAGACCCCATCGACCTGGGTGCCCTTGAACAAGGCCTCGCAACCCATTTCAGCGGCGCGCAAGGCAGCAGCTGTATCGGTCGTGAAAAATGGATTGCCCGTTCCGGCCGCAAAGATCACGACGCGGCCCTTTTCCATGTGCCGGATGGCGCGGCGGCGGATGTAAGGCTCGGCAATGGACATCATCGGAATGGCGGATTGCACCCGTGTCGGGACGCCGACCCGCTCCAGCGAATTCTGCATCGCGAGCGCGTTCATGACCGTAGCCAGCATGCCCATATAATCGGCGGCGGCGCGGTCCATGCCTTTGGCGGCAACCGACAATCCGCGGAAAATGTTTCCGCCGCCAATCACCAGACAGACTTCGACGCCGCTTTTGACTGCGTCGGAGACTTCGTGCGCCACACGTTCGGCGACGTTGAGATCGATGCCGTATTGTTGCTCGCCCATCAGGGCTTCGCCGGAAATTTTAAGCAGAACCCTCTTGTAAAGAGTGGCGGGCTTGTCGCGGGTCGTATATCCGGCAGAATCAGTCACGAGCAGAACCCTAAAAGAAAAGCGCCGGAGCGGTAAGGCTCCGGCGCTGTTTGGCGTATCTAGCCACCCTTGGCGGTGGCGGCGACTTCGGCGGCGAAGTCTTCCGACTTCTTCTCAACGCCTTCGCCGACTTCCATACGGATAAAGCCGAGAATCTCGGCACCGGCCTCCTTGGCAGCCGCGCCGACCGTCAGATCAGGATTAATGACAAAGGACTGGTTCAGAAGTGTGACTTCGGAAAAGAACTTCTTCATCCGGCCGTCAATCATCTTCTCGATAACATTTTCCGGCTTGCCGCTTTCACGCGCCTGTTCGGTCAGAACCGTGCGTTCTTTCTCGACCAGGGCCTGATCCAGATCCGCTTCCGACAGCGAGGCCGGATTGATGGCGGCAATGTGCATGGCGACCTGACGGCCAAATTCGTCATTCGAGCCTTTCAGGGCGACCAGAACGCCAATCTTGCCCATGCCTTCGGCCGCTGCATTGTGCACATAGGCGGCAACGCTTTCGCCCTCGATCTTTGACAAACGGCGGACCGACATGTTCTCGCCGATCTTGGCGACGTTGTCGGTAATCATGTCGGCAACGGTCTTGCCATTCACGGATGCGGCTTTCAGCGCCTCCACATCGGCAGCATCGAGGGCCGCCGAAGTAATGTCCTTCACCATGGCCTGAAAGTCAGAGTTCTTGGCGACGAAGTCGGTTTCCGAATTGACTTCCACGGCCACGCCTTTGCCGCCGTTCACTGCGATGCTAACCAGACCTTCGGCGGCCACGCGGTCGGCTTTCTTGGCGGCTTTGGACAGGCCCTTGGTCCGCAGCCAGTCGATGGCTGCTTCCATATTGCCGTCATTTTCCGTCAATGCCTTCTTGGCATCCATCATGCCTGCGCCCGTCATGTCGCGCAGTTCCTTGACGAGGGCTGCTGTAATGGCCATCGGTAATGCTCCTGATTTTCGTTCGATGTGGAGGCCGGGTTCAGCCTTCGGTCTTTTCTTCTTTGGCTTCGGTAGCGGATTCGTCTGACGTTTCCGCGACAGCGTCCGCCGCCGGTTCGGCTTTGGCTGCTTCAGCCGGTGCCGCTTCGGCAGGGGCTGCTTCTGCCGGTGTCGCTTCAACGGCTTCGGTTAGTGCCGGTTCGATGACCGGGTTTTCGGCAGCGCCCATATCCACACCCAGATTCGACTGACCCTGCGTCATGCCATCCAGAGCCGCATCAGCGATCAGCTCACAATACAGCGTGATGGCACGTGCGGCGTCGTCATTGGCGGGGATCGGGAAATCGATCGGGTCCGGATCACAATTGGTATCGATGATGCCGATGACCGGAATGCCGAGCTTCTTGGCTTCCAGAATGGCGATCGCTTCCTTGTTCGTGTCGATCACGAACATCAGGTCCGGCGTGCCGCCCATTTCCTTGATGCCACCGAGGGACAATTCCAGCTTGTCGCGCTCGCGGGTCAGGTTCAGCAGCTCTTTCTTGGTGAATCCGGACTGGGCTTGCTCATCCTCAAACAGACCTTCCAGTTCACGCAGGCGGGCGATGGAGTTGGAAATCGTTGCCCAATTCGTGAGCGTACCGCCGAGCCAGCGATTATTCATGTAATATTGCGCGCACCGCTTGGCATTCTGCGCGATGATGTCAGACGCCTGACGCTTGGTGCCGACAAACAGAATACGGCCGCCCTTGGCCGCCACATCGCGAACCTGAACGAGCGCCTGGTGTAATAGCGGCACCGTTTGTGACAGGTCGATAATGTGGATGTTTGCACGTTCGCCAAAGATGAAAGACTTCATCTTGGGGTTCCAGCGGTGGGTCTGGTGTCCAAAGTGTGCGCCAGCTTCGAGCAATTGGCGCATGGAGAATTCAGGCAGTGCCATCGATCATATCCTTTTCCGGTTAGCCTCCACGGAACGGAGTCACGATCAGCACGATTGCCGACCGCAACACCGGAGCGATAACACCCCAATTCGAGATGCACCGAAGTCCCGTGTGCGTGATCAGGCGCGCATATAGGCGGGAATAGCGTGTGACGCAAGTCCGATTGGGCAGATGCCACGGCTAGGGTCAGGACCTGTTAATTTGACTGAAATGGCGGCTGCGATGACAAGAGATGCGAGGAAACACCCGAAGCGCGGGGCCAATCCCCGGTCGAGGGCTTTGACACAGCAGGTCGATGTCAGCGTGGCCGTCCTTCGGACCGGGCGGATCTGCAGGTCCTGATCCTAAATGATGGCATAAAAAAAGCGGCCCCGGATGTCTCCGGAGCCGCCTGTTTTCAGTGTTGTTGCCGTTTTTAGAACGACTTGCGTACGCCGAGGAACCAGCGGCGGCCGCGAAGGTCGTGGCCGATA
>PFFX01000034.1 GCA_002783385.1 Rhodobacterales bacterium CG15_BIG_FIL_POST_REV_8_21_14_020_59_13
GGTCCTGACCCTAGAGCCAGCGGCTCCTGTTGAACCACCAGACAAGCCCGGCCGCGATCGTAATGCAGATGGCACAAACGATGTAGAACGCCCACTGATAATCTGCTCCTGGCATGCCGCCCACATTGATGCCCAGTAACCCAGTCAGAAAACCAAGCGGCAGAAAAACTGCTGCAACGATAGATAGGATCAGCATGTTGGAATTCATCTCTTCGGCGCGGCGATCCACTAGCTGATCATTCAGGATGCCGCAGCGTTCACGTACAGAATCCAGTTCTTCAACGAGGCGTGTGACCTGATCGGCCGTTTCCCTCAACCGAATCTGGACCGGGCGGGCCAGCAGGCCGCTTGTATCTGTTGATAATCGGGCAAGGGCATCGCGCTGCGGCGCAAGATATCTGCGCAATGCAATCGTTGCCCGGCGGATATCAGCCAGTGCTGTCCGGAGCCCCACTGCGGTATCAACGCTTTTTTCCTCGAGTTCGTCGATCTGGTCGGTGAGTTCGGCGATAACCGGATCCATCCGTTCTGTCAGACCTGTTGAAAGTGCCGCAATGAAATCACCCGGTGATCGCGGCGGATGACCCGCATCGATTTGTTCGCGGATCGTGGTCACGGCCATAAGCTTGCGCATGCGGGTGGAAATGAGCAGCTGGTCCTGAACCCAAAGCCGGATCGAAACCATATCTTCCGGGTCGCTGCCAGGGTTGAGGTTGACCCCGCGCAAGATGACAATAGCGCCTTCGTCCAGGGGGGTGAGGCCCGGACGCGTATCCTGCCGGGTCAGGGCCAATGCCACGACGTCGCCTGCTTTGTGTTCAATCCAGCCGCGAACATCCTCCGAATTGAGATCTAGATGTATCCAGCGATAGGCGAGCCCGGAGGGCGGTGGGGCACCTATGTCGTCCAGATGGCAGGCGCTTCCATCTTCCATGATGTCGTAGGCATAGATCGGTTTCAGCATCACTCTCCATCCTTTTCATCCGGCTTGTGAGAGCGAATGATATGCACATCCCGCTGCGGAAACGGAATGGTGATTCCATGCTCCCGGAAGGCATCCGTAATGGCGAACATGACGTCGCTCTGGGGCACCAGCCGCCCGGTGGTCACATCCGCCATCCAGAACAACAACATGAATTCAACCGAACTATCCCCGAACTTCGTGAGCACACACAAGGGTGCAGGATCCTCAATCGTCATAGGGTGGCTGGACGCAGCTTCCAGCATCAATGCCTTTGCCTTGTGAAGGTCACTGCCATAGGCCACACCAACATTGATCTGTATGCGGCCGCGTGTATTGGAGAGCGTCCAGTTGATCACACGCCCGGTGATCATGTCCTCATTCGGCACCAGTATTTCGCGGCCGTCAAATGTCTCCAGAAGAATATATCGCGCACTGGAACGCCGCACGAAGCCAGCAGTCCCGTCCTGCAGCTCAATGAGATCGCCTTCCTCAATGGCATTCTCAGCAAGCAGAATCAGTCCGCTAACAAAGTTCGAAGCGATCTTCTGCAAGCCGAAACCCAGCCCGATCCCCAATGCCCCGCTAAAGACGGTCAAAGTGGTCAGGTCAACGCCGGCAATATCGAGGCCGACCATGAATGCCAGAACATAGAGAACGATGCGGATGATATTGATCATCAGCGTCCGGGTGGATGACCGCACACGATGGAGGGACCTGATCCGCTGCTCGATATAGGCGGCGATAACGCCAACAATCGAGAATACCGTTGCGAGCGCAATCAGTGCTGTCAGAACACCGAATGCAGTGATTTGCGATTCACCGAATGTGAAGGCGAAACTGTCCTGGTTCAGCACCCGTTCCACGGCGCTCATCCTGCCTGTCAGGATGGCGATCAAAACAAGAACCAGAAGCAGGAAAACGCCCCATTTCCAGTGACGGCCCAGCCATTCGAAAAAACTGCCGATAGCTTTCATGTCTCATCCTGAATTGCGGAATCGCTTATGGCTGACAACAGGCTAGCTGAATATCATCGGGAAAACGACCTGTTTGGCCGCTTGGCCATAAACCGGGTAGATGGGAAAACCCGAATTATTCAATCAGGCATTCATGTCCGGGCGGAAGAGCAGAACCGGAACCGGACAGGAGCGGATCATCTGTGTCGTTGTGCTGCCGATGATAAGATTGCGCAGGCGGGAATGGCCATAGGCGCCCATGACCAGAAACTCGATCTCACCGCTGGCCGATTTTTCCGTGAAAATGGCGTCCGGTTCACCGGCCAATGTTTCAAAGGCCGCATCATAACCGGCCTTACGCAATTTACCGGTTGCGGCTTCCATCGCGGCCATCAGCCCCGCTGTGGCTTCCCCGACATGCAGAAGGCGGATTTCCATGCCCGCAAACAGCTTACCCATGGCAATATGATCAACCGCCTTGGCCACGCTCGAACCGGTATCAAAAGCGATGGTGGCGCGGCGTGGCTCCTTGAAAGCGCGCGACGTCACCAACACAGGCCGGTGTGCGCTGCGGACAACCCGTTCCAGATTGGACCCAAGATGCAGCTTGGCGAAATCGGCGTGTTCACCGCGTTTACCGATAATGATGACGCGGGCCTTTTCCTCAACATCCTGAACGGCTTGCAGAAGATCGCCATTACGAAGTTTTGTCTGGATGTCGGTCAACCCCTTGCCTTCCAGATGCGTTTTGGCGGCTTCAATGATCACCCGCCCGCGCTCACGCGCCAGACGTGCGCCCTCTTCATCATGTTTTGTCAGTTTTTCCAGCAGCTCGGACCGCGCACCTAGCGTGAGATTGCCAGAGAGGTTGACCGGACCAGAACGTCCCCCGGGGCGATGATCAATCACATGCAGGAGGTCAATGCCGAAGCTGGTCTTTTCAGAAACCCACGCCGCATGATCACAAGCGCTGCCGCTATAGGCCGAGCCATCAATAAGGGTGATAATACGATCCATAATGTGGCTCCTAATGCCCGATAGCACGATCAAACGCGCCCGGCTTATCGTGTTCGCCGAGGCGGTCCACGAGGGTTTCGCTAGCCTGGTTCATGCCCACCAGATTGACCGTCATGCCTTCCCGGCGGAATTTCAGGACGATGAGGTCAACGGCCTGAACACTGGAAATGTCCCAGATATGCGCTGATGTGAGATCTATTGTCACTTCATCAAGGGCTTCCTTGAAATCAAAGGCTTTGGTGAAAGCTTCGGTCGAAGCGAAGAAAAGCTGGCCGCGCACCATATAGGTCCGGGTCCGGCCGTCCGTTGAGAGGACCGAGGTGATCTCGAAGATTCTCGATATCTTCCAGGCAAAAAATATGCCTGACAGGAAGACACCGACCATCACACCAATGGCAAGATTGTGGGTCAGGATGACGCCGGCCACTGTTGCAACCATCACGATGCTGGACGAGAGCGGGTGGGAGCGCAGGGACTTCACTGACGACCAGGAGAAAGTCCCGATCGCGACCATGATCATGATGGCCACCAGGGCCGGCATCGGAATGGCAGCAATCCAGTTGCCCAGCACCAGGATCATGAAAAGCAGATAGACGCCGGCAGCAAATGACGAGAGCCGCCCGCGCCCGCCGGATTTCACATTGATCATGGACTGGCCGATCATGGCGCAACCCGCCATGCCGCCGAGAAATCCGGTGACGATATTGGCGGTGCCTTGCCCCACACATTCGCGGTTCCGGTCGGACGGTGTGTCTGTCAGATCATCGACGATCTGCTGGGTCAGAAGTGATTCCAGCAGGCCGACCGCGGCCACTGCCGCCGAATAGGGCAGGATGATCATCAGCGTATCGAAACTGAAGGGAATGTCCGGGATCAGGAAAACCGGCAGCGTATCCGGCAATTCGCCCATATCGCCGACCGTGCGGACATCCCAGCCGAAATAGAGCGTCAGTCCGGTCAGGACGACGATACAGACAAGCGGTGATGGAATGATCTTCGTCAGGCGCGGCAGGAGGTAGATGATGGCCAGACCGGCCACGACCAGGACATAGGTCATCCATGTGACGCCGATCAATTCGGGCAGCTGCGCCATGAAAATCAGGATGGCGAGCGCGTTGACGAATCCGGTTAGCACCGAGCGCGACACAAAGCGCATCAGATTGCCGAGCTTTAACGCCCCTGCCGCAATCTGTATCCCACCGGCCAGTATGGTAGCCGCCAGGAGATATTGCAGGCCGTGATCGCGCACCAGGGTCACCATCAGCACAGCGGTGGCGGCAGTCGCGGCTGAGATCATGCCGGGGCGGCCGCCAACAAAGGCGATCAGAACAGCGATGGAAAAGGACGCATAGAGGCCGACCTTGGGATCGACACCGGCGATAATGGAAAACGCAATGGCTTCGGGGATGAGCGCGAGCGCCACGACCAGCCCGGCGAGCAAATCGCCCCGGATATTGCCGACCCATTCCTGACGCGTGCGGGTCCAGTCAAACGCGTCCAGTCGGAGAAAATGCATGAATATCAGCCTAAATAATGCAGCCCCCCGGACCGCGCCACAAAAGAGCGGCGCGTCTAGCAGTGCCGGCCCGGATAGGGAACCGGTGATTGCGGTGACTGGCCATGCAAAATCAGGCCGGCCGACTCATCCGGGGGACACATGCGGGTACTCCGCCTGACGGTTCTGAAAAGTCAGAATGCCCGGCTTCACTATGACGCCCTCATCAATGTTGACCGCGCGGCGGATGGTTTCATTTGTTAGCCAGCTTGGTCGCCCGTCCACCACGGAAGGCAAATGCTGGACCAATGCTGCGGAGATTGATCGCGTTGCGCTTTCCCAGAGATAGCTGGGCGTGTGATCGACCGCATAATAATCGACCTTGCCGACACGGATCATCGGCTCTTTAAACGTGGTCGGAATGGCAAAATAAAAGCCCATACCTTCATCACAACTCACATCAATGATGAGGCCACCCGGCTTCAGACAGTCTTTTTCCGCTTCGATGACGAAATCAACCGGATGATCCGGGTCCTGGAAGGTTCCGTTGACGATGATGTCTGACTGACGGATCAGATCACATAAATCGCTGACGCTGCCGTCATGCTCAATTACCTGCATCCGCGCCTGTCCCTCACCGCCTTCATGAATCCGCACATAGTGGCAATCCAGAACTTCCTCGCGCAC
This sequence comes from Rhodobacterales bacterium CG15_BIG_FIL_POST_REV_8_21_14_020_59_13, assembly GCA_002783385.1. Classification (GTDB taxonomy): domain Bacteria; phylum Pseudomonadota; class Alphaproteobacteria; order Caulobacterales; family Maricaulaceae; genus Hyphobacterium. Next base: position 5,117 of record PFFX01000034.1, read on the forward strand.
CTCATGATCGGGGCGCTGGATACAGATGGTGATGTCGCGGAAACCGTGCGCCTTGAGCGCGTAGATCGCGCCGCGGCTGACGGCTCCAAAGCTGAAGATGATGACTTTGCGCTGATTGCCGTAATGCCCGTCAATGCCCTTCAGGCGAAGCGCATGCAGGACCGCGCAATAACCAGCCATCTCGTTGTTCTTGTAAAAGGTATGGCGGCCCATCTGGCCGGCTTTGCCCCAGACAAACATGTCCTCGAACGCGATGAGCGTCTGCTTGCGGTCAATGGCCGTCTGGGTGATGGCGCGCTGCTGGGCGCAATGGGGATATCCCCACAAAAGTCCGCCTTCGCGCAGCTCCTCGAGATCCGACAGAACGGGTTTTGCGATAATGACATGACCGAGATTTGCCAGCAGATCATGACGGGAGGCCATGCCGCCCACCTGAGCTTCGATTTCAGCATCCGGAATATCGAAGGGTGCTCCGTAGCCCTCTTCGAAAATCAATTGCTTGCGGCAGGCTTCGGGGAGACGCCGCAGATGGTCAGGATGGATGGTAAGGCGTTGTTCGTCGTCCTTTCTGGAGGTCCCGATGACCCCTAAAGTGAGTTGACTCATTGATTGTCCTTTGAGGATCCATCGCGCCGGTCATGTCCCGGGGCGGGTCCAGCCCCATTGGGTGCGCCCTTTCCGGGGCAATAGCAATGGCGCTTCGGAAATACGCAAGAAAAAAGCCGCCCTGGAGGACGGCTTTCTTTGGCAGGAAATGGCGCGAGTGACGGGACTCGAACCCGCGGCCTCCGGCGTGACAGGCCGGCGCTCTAACCAACTGAGCTACACCCGCTTGGGCCATTCCATCCCTTTCGGGAAGGCCGGTTGTCTACGCAAGGCCGTGGCAGTGGTCAAGCGGGTTTCACTGCATGATGCACCTGGCTTGTAGACGTTAAAAAGCCCGCCTCCGATCGAGGCTGGCTTGGCCAGCCGAAGCGCGCGCCAGCAAACGACACGCTGTCAGAGCCGCTTTCGCGCAAACGCCCGTCCCGATCCGGATTTAAGATACTTTTCAAATTCGGCAGCGCGTTGTCTTTCATTGAATGCAATGAATGTCCGAAGGACCCAAGGCCGGAATTTCGCGGTATGTGGTACTGATCCGGAGTTGTGTTTGGCCAACCGTCGCTCGACGTCCTCCGTCAGACCGACATAGAAGTGGCGGCCACTTTCTGATTCGAGAACATAGACGAAATGCAAATCCGGTCCGCCTCCGCTAAAGCTACGGCGTGACAGCCTTCGCTCTTGCTCCTGGCTTGCCCAGCCGAAGCTCTCGAAGAGAGCGAAGGCTGGTGGGCGGTGAGGGGTTCGAACCCCCGACCCTCTCGGTGTAAACGAGATGCTCTCCCAGCTGAGCTAACCGCCCGGTCGATGCGCTAGATAGACTCTTTATTCCGGTTCGTGAAGTACCGATGACGGTGCGATCCGGTCAGCGCCATAACAGCCAAGGATACGCAGCCGTGAGGCGCAGCCCTCCAGTGCGGTCAGCGCCCGTTTGCATTCCGGCGCATTCATATTGGCCTCGATATCGAGAAAGAACATTTCCTCCCAGGGTGCGCCCGGGACCGGCCGGCTTTCCAGCCGTGCCAGATTGATCCCTTCGTCGCGGAAGGCGGCGAGGCCATCAACCAGCGCGCCCGGCGTGTGCTTGGTGGCAAAAACGATGGTCGTCTTGCACGGAAGACCTGCTGCGGGCGGTCTCGGCGATTTCGCCAGCGATATAAAACGTGTGTAATTTTCTCCCGCATCACTGGCGTGATCATCAATGACATTAAGGCCGAACAGGCGCGCTGCGTCTGCCCCTGCGATGGCCGCGGTCTGACCACCCTCCTCCATCGCATGCTCGAGTGCCCGCGTGGACGAGCTGGCAAAACGCTGGGTTATGCCCTCCAGACCTGACAGAAAGCGGCGGCACTGGGCCAATGCCTGCGGATGGCCATAAATCGTTGAAAGACCGCTCAGTGACTTGCCGCGCCCGACCACGCAGTGGCGGACCCGATAATGGTGCTCGCCAGCGATTTCGAGCTTTGTGTCCAGCAGCAAGTCATAGACCTCATTTATGCTGCCGGTCGTGGTGTTCTCGATTGGCAGGAAGGCATAGTCCGCCTCTCCGTCTTCCGCGGCGCGGACAATGGACGCAAAATCGCGACGCACAACCGGTGCCATGGCCGAATGGCGGCCCGCGAAATGGGCCAGGGCGGCAAAGTGGGAATAGGTGCCCGGCCCGCCCAGATAGGCGACCCGTGCTTCCCCCTCGACATCTGCGGCACGGGCATCCAGCTCGGCGCGTTGGCCACTGAGCGAGAGTTCAATCAGGGTCTGATAAAGGCGCTCGACTGCGGCCGGCTCGAGGCCGAGGGCTGTGCCATTCTCGATGGCTGCGCGCAGCACATCACGCTCCCGCGCCGGATCACGGACGGCACTGCCAGACTGCGACTTGGCCCGCGCAATCTGTACCCCCAGAGACGCCCGTTTCGCGCACAGGCGAAGAATATCGCGGTCCGTCCCGTCGATTTCCGCGCGCAAAGTCTCCAGCGTATCTTTTAGCATATCCCTGCCCCTCACCATTCAAGCGGAAAGTGTTAGCAGGTGCAGCAAGAATGGAAAGTGTGCGGCGCAACTCCGAATACGAAAAACGCCGCCCCGGTGAGAGGCGGCGTTTTTGTTTCGCGTGCGGATCAGGCGCTAATGCGCGACCTGACTTCCGGCGGGTGGCACGGGTGTACTTGAAAGTGCGGCAAGCGCGGCTTCGTCCGCTTCGGTCCATTCCACCGGCGTAACCTGTGTCACCAGCGCGTTGGCCAGCACATCCTCGACGGTTGACACCGGAATGATATTCAGGCCGGTTTTTACATTGTCGGGGATTTCCGCGAGATCCTTTTCATTGTCGATCGGGATCAGGACGGTCTTGACGCCGCCACGCAGTGCCGCGAGGAGTTTTTCCTTCAACCCGCCAATCGGCAGGACGCGGCCGCGGAGCGTAATTTCGCCGGTCATGGCGACATCCTTGCGTACCGGAATCTGGTTCAATACCGAGACGATGGCGGTCATCATGGCGATGCCGGCTGACGGGCCATCCTTTGGCGTTGCGCCTTCCGGGACGTGAACGTGTATATCGGTAGCTCGGAAAACGGTTGGCTTGACGCCCAGCATGGGCGCGCGGGCCTGGACGAAGGAATTGGCTGCCGAAATCGACTCCTTCATCACATCGCGCAAATTGCCGGTTACGGTCATCTTGCCCCGGCCCGCCATCTTGACGGCTTCGATGGTGAGCAGGTCGCCACCGACTTCCGTCCAGGCCAGACCGGTCACAACGCCGATCTTGTCCTCGCCTTCGGTTTCACCAAAGTGATATTTGCGGACTCCGGCAAAATCGCCAAGATTATCCGATGTGATGGTGACGGATTTGGTCTCTCCACTTTCGATCTTGCGAACGGATTTACGCGCGAGATTGGCCAGTTCGCGTTCCAGATTCCGTACGCCCGCCTCACGGCTGTAATAGCGGATCAAGTCGCGAATGGCCTCTTTCCTGACCTCGAACTCACCCTCTTTGAGCGCGTGATTCTTGAACTGTTTGGGCATGAGGTGGCGGGTGGCAATCTCGATCTTTTCATCTTCGGTATAACCGGCAATGCGGATGATCTCCATCCGGTCGAGAAGCGGTTGCGGCATGTTCAGCGAGTTGGCCGTGGTCACGAACATGATGTCGGACAGATCATAATCCACTTCGAGATAGTGATCCGCGAAAGTGGAATTCTGTTCCGGATCCAACACTTCGAGAAGTGCAGCTGACGGATCGCCGCGATAATCCGCGCCCAACTTGTCGATTTCATCCAGCAGGAAGAGCGGGTTGGTCGACTTCTTCTTTTTCAGGGCCTGAATGATTCGGCCCGGCATGGAGCCGATATAGGTGCGGCGGTGACCGCGGATTTCCGCTTCATCGCGCACACCGCCAAGCGACATGCGCACGAATTCACGTCCCGTTGCGCGGGCGATGGATTTGCCAAGCGAAGTCTTGCCAACACCAGGAGGTCCTACCAGACACAGGATCGGGCCTTTGAGTTTCCTGGCGCGCGCCTGCACGGCGAGATGTTCAAGGATGCGCTCCTTGACTTTCTCGAGCCCGTAATGATCGGCATCAAGCGTTTCCTCCGCCTTTTTGAGATCATGCTTCAACCGCTTGCGCTTGCCCCACGGCAAGGCGGTCATCCAGTCGAGATAATTGCGTACGACGGTCGCTTCTGCCGACATCGGGCTCATCTGCTTCAGTTTGCGGAATTCCGCATCGGCCTTTTCGCGCGCTTCCTTGGAAAGCTTGGTTTTCCCAATTTTTTCTTCTATCTCGGCCAGCTCTTCGCGGCTGTCATCGGGCTCGCCCAGCTCACGCTGGATCGCCTTCATCTGCTCATTGAGATAATATTCACGCTGCGTCTTCTCCATCTGGCGTTTGACACGGCTGCGGATTTTCTTCTCGACCTGCAGGACGGAGATTTCACCTTCCATCAGGCCCATGACCTGCTCAAGACGGCGGGCGACATTACGTTGTTCCAGCAGCCCCTGCTTTTCAGCAATCTTAACGGCCAGATGTGCGGAAATCGCATCGGCAAGCTTGGCCGGATCTGCGACTTCCTTGATGGTCGCCAGCGCGTCCGGCGGTACTTTCTTGTTCAGTTTGACATAGTCATCAAACTTGACCGAAGCCGCGCGCATCAGCGCTTCCATCTCGGAGGCATCGCCGATGTCTTCAGTGAGGATTGCCGCTTCAGCCTCGAAATAGGCGGCATTGTCGAGATAGCGCTCGATTTCAACGCGCGCGCCGCCCTCGACCAGCACTTTAACCGTGCCATCCGGCAGTTTCAACAATTGCAACACCGATGCCATGACGCCAATGGTGTGGATATTCGCGACCGCCGGGTCATCATCTCCGGCATTTTTCTGGGTGGCGAGCAAAATCTGTTTGTCGGCCCGCATGACCTCCTCAAGAGCCGCCACGGATTTGTCGCGGCCGACGAAGAGCGGCACGATCATGTGCGGAAACACAACGATATCGCGCAAGGGCAAGAGCGGTAGGATTTTGGTCTCGGTCATATAGGTCTTAACTCCTGACAATCGGGCCGCTGGCGCATCATGCTGATACGATTCGCAGCCTTGCAAGCGCGCCAAATACGCCTCTTGCACAGCTTTCCCAGCTTGTAACTTAAATGGTTGCCGCAGAGCCGGAATTCAACCGGCTCTGTGCACGCAGTCCGTCAGGACGCGTTTGGCCGCTTGTCTTTTTTCCCGGACTCGGCTTTTTCGGCATAAATGAGGAGCGGCTTGGCCCCGCCAAACACGACATCGCCATTGACCACCACTTCATCGACGCCATCCAGCCCCGGCAGATCGAACATGGTTTCCAGCAATATGCCTTCCATGATGGACCGCAGGCCCCGGGCACCGGTCTTGCGCGTGATCGCCTTCTTGGCGATGGCGTGCAACGCGTCTTCGGTGAAAGTCAGGCTGGTGCCTTCCATCTCGAACAGGCGCTGATACTGCTTGACGAGAGCGTTTTTCGGCTCGGTCAGGATCTGGATCAGTGCGCCCTCGTCCAAGTCTTCCAGGGTTGCAATGACCGGCAGACGGCCAATGAATTCCGGGATCAGGCCGAAGCGTTGCAGATCGTCCGGCTCGACCTCGCGCAGAATGTCGCCAGTGCGGCGCTCATCGGCATCTTTCACATCCGCACCAAAGCCGATGGATGAGCCCTTGCCCCGCTGCGAAATGACTTTTTCGAGCCCGGCGAAAGCCCCGCCAACGATGAAGAGAATATTGGTCGTGTCCACTTGCAGGAATTCCTGCTGGGGATGCTTGCGGCCACCTTGCGGCGGTACGGAGGCAACTGTGCCTTCCATGATTTTCAGCAAAGCTTGCTGCACGCCCTCACCTGACACATCACGGGTGATGGAGGGATTGTCGGACTTGCGTGAAATCTTGTCGATCTCATCAATATAGACAATGCCGCGCTGGGCGCGTTCGACATTGTAATCGGCTGACTGAAGCAGTTTCAGGACAATGTTTTCAACGTCCTCACCAACATAACCGGCTTCGGTGAGTGTTGTGGCATCTGCCATGGTGAAAGGCACATCAATGATGCGCGCCAGCGTCTGGGCCAGCAGTGTCTTGCCGCACCCCGTCGGACCGATCAGCAGGATGTTGGACTTGGAAAGCTCAACATCCTGATTTTGCGAGGCATGATTAAGGCGCTTGTAGTGGTTATGGACCGCAACTGACAGAACACGTTTGGCCTGATCCTGACCGATGACATAATCATTCAGCACCTTGTAAATTTCGGTCGGTGTCGGCACACCTTCCTTGGATTTTACCAGCGAGGTCTTGTTCTCCTCGCGGATAATATCCATGCACAGTTCAACGCACTCATCGCAGATGAAGACGGTCGGACCTGCGATCAGCTTGCGAACCTCGTGCTGGCTCTTGCCGCAGAAAGAGCAATAGAGCGTGTTTTTGGCTTCGCCGCCGTTACTGGTTGACTTGCTCATATCCCTACCTGCCCGTTGCTGCGGCACGCTACACTATCGTTACGCGCTTGCGATTCTACCCCAGCAAGATCGGGGCCGAACCTTAGCGAAACGTAATCACACACTTAATTCGTCTCCATGCCAACCCGTCAGAACATGCGGGAATGTGGTCCGGGCGATCACTTCTCACCGCTGGGCGCATCCTCGCGCGTGGCATAGACATGATCGATCAGCCCCCAATCCCGGGCCTCTTCCGAGGACATGAAAGTGTCGCGATCCAGTTTCGCTTCTACCGCTTCATACGACTGACCGGTGTGTTTTACGTAAATTTCGTTCAGACGCTTCTTGGTCTTGATGATGTCTTCCGCATGGCGCTCGATATCGGATGCTTGGCCACGGAAGCCGCCAGAAGGCTGGTGGACCATGATCCGAGAATTCGGTGTGGCTGACCGCATGTCCGCGTGACCACCGCACAAAAGCAGCGAACCCATGGACGCCGCCATGCCCATACATGCCGTTGCAACAGGGCTGCGGATGTATTGCATCGTATCATAGATCGCCATACCGGACGTCACCACGCCACCTGGTGAGTTGATATACATGGCGATTTCCTTTTTCGGGTTTTCCGATTCAAGGAAGAGAAGCTGGGCCACGATCAGGCTGGCCATATTGTCTTCAACAGTTCCGGTGACGAAAATGATGCGCTCTTTCAAGAGGCGCGAATAAATATCGTAGGCCCGCTCACCGCGGCTGGATTGCTCCACCACCATGGGAACAAGGTTCATCATCACATCCTGAGGGTCATGCATCGTGTGCTCCAGCAAACTTGCGGACAGGCAGGGCGCCCGTCCGATTCGGCCAATCTGTCTTGATACAACTATCGCGACGCAAAACGCCCCGCGCAAGGCGGGGCGTCTTATCGATGTCAGCGAAGGTTAACGGGCGTCACTTTTTCTTGGCGGCCGTTTTCTTTGCCGGAGCCTTCTTGGCCGCTGGCTTTTTGGCTTCAGTTTTCTTGGCCGGAGTTTTTTTAGCCGCCGGTTTGGATTCGGCCTTGGCCGCAGCTTTTTTAGCGGGAGCCTTCTTGCCAACCGCCTTTTTCGCCGGTGCTTTCTTGGCTGGCTTCTTGGTGCCGGACAGAATGTCGTCCTCGTCCGAGAACAACGCTTCGCGGCTGACGGTTTCGTCTTTCACTTCGGCCAGTTCCAGCACGTAATCGACGACTTTTTCTTCGTAGATCGGAGCGCGGACCTGCGCGACGGCGTTCGGATTCTTGGTGTAGAATTCGACGACCTGCTGTTCCTGGCCCGGATAGCGCTGGGCTTCCTGGTTGATGGCCCGGGCGATTTCTTCCTGCGTCACTTCTACGCCGGAGCCCTGACCGATCTTGGCCAGCACCAGACCCAGACGCACGCGGCGTTCTGCGATGGTGCGGTATTCGGCTTTCAGCTCGTCCTCGGACTTGTCCTTGTCCTCATCATCGAGATGGCCGTGCTCGATGGCATGGCTGACTTCCCGCCAGATGTTTTCAAACTCGGCATTCACCATTGTTGCGGGAAGGTCAAAGCCCTTGTCGATGTCCAGAGCATCGAGCAGCGCCCGCTTGGCGCGCATTCGGGACTGGGCTGAGTGTTCGCGGACAAAACGCTGTTTCAGCGCATCTTTCAGCGACTCCAGAGATTCCAGACCGAGGCGCTTGGCCAGCTCGTCATCAATTTTCGACTCGGCTGGAGCCTCAACGGCTTTGACCGTGGTTTCAAAGACTGCATCCCGTCCGGCCAGATTTTGCGCCTGATATTCTTCCGGGAAAGTCACTTTCAGCTCGATCTGGTCGCCTTTTTTGGCGCCCTTGAGCTGCTCTTCAAAGCCGGGAATGAAAGCGCCATCGCCGATAACGACGCGCGCATCTTCGGCCGAGCCGCCTTCAAAGACCTCGCCATCCAGCTTGCCGACAAAATCGACGACCACGGCATCGCCGTCTTCGGCCTTGGCGTTCTTGCCTTTTTTCTCTTCGAAAGCGCGGCTTTCTTTCGCCAGCTCGGCGAGCGCCTCGTCAATCTGCGCCTCCTCGACCTCGGCGACCGGACGCGTGATTGTCAGCTTCTTCGGATCCGGCGCTTCAAAGGACGGCATGATGTCGAGTTCGATTTGGAAAGCGAAATCGGCACCGGAGACCAGCTCTTTCGGGTCGCTCTTGATTTCGACGCGCGGCTGTGAGGCGGGCTCGATGGAGCGCTCCTTCAGCGTGGAATCGATCGTCTGTGGCAAGAGCTCGTCATTCAGAAGGTCGCCCAGAATGGACTCACCAAAGACTTTCTTGATGTGCGCCGCCGGCACCTTGCCCGGGCGGAAGCCCTTGAGGCGCACCTGCGGTCGGATTTCCTTGATCTTGGCGTCGAGGCGAGCCTGCAAATCCTTGGACGGGATCACAATCTCGAAAGTGCGGCTCAAGCCTTCGGCGGCTTTTTCTGTAACTTGCATTTAAACGGTCCTGGCAAGGTTGGGCGATCAGCAGGGCAATGCGACTCCGCTGCGTTGAAGGCGCGGGTTATGTCACGGTGCCTTCCCCTATGCAACGGGGCTTGTCCGGAACGAGTGCAGTGGTGGCAAATTGCTATCCCGAACGCAACAGCCTTCGTTCTGACGTCCAGCGTGCGTGAGTCATCAAACCCGTCAGGGTTCGCAAGCGCGACCGCGCGCCCGCAGCTTTCGCGAGGACCGGGCGAGCGGAGGCAAGGGAGACAGAATAAATAGCTGGCTTGCCAGGCCGAAGCTCGCGCCAGCGAGCGAAAATCCGGTATTGCGGTTGCAATGCGGTGGTCCGCCTCCGCCAAGGCGCTGCAGCCTTCAATCTGGCGTCTGGCTTGCCCAGCCGAGGCTCTCGAAGAGGGCGAAGGCCCCTGCCGGGGCATTTCGCGTCTAAAATTGATCCAGTGGATCAATTTTTCTGCCTCCGGCAGGCCGGCTTGGAATGGTACGGGTGAGAGGACTCGAACCTCCACA
>PFFX01000139.1 GCA_002783385.1 Rhodobacterales bacterium CG15_BIG_FIL_POST_REV_8_21_14_020_59_13
TCTCCGGATGCTGCCGGAAAAGACAGAACATTTGTCGGCTTCGCCTGGTTCCGGAACCGGGTGTTGAGATCGCGCATCGCCGCATCATCGGTGAACAAAAGGCAGAAGGACTTCCCCGGCAGCTGGCCCAACTCCCTTACCGCCGCCGCAAGCGCGGTGCCGCAAAGAGTGTTCAGGGCCTCTTCCGGCGGCCAGCCTTGTGTTTCCACAATCAGGTCAAATGACACGTGCATCAGCTTATCGGGCCGCATCCCGGCGTTCATAGGCATCGACGATCCGGCCCACCAGGTTGTGCCTGACAACATCCTTCCGCTCGAAGCGGATAATCCGTACCGCCCGATCCCCATCCAGGATTTCCAGCGCTTCGGGCAGGCCGGAGGGCTGGCGGCTGTCCAGATCGGTCTGGGTCGGGTCGCCGGTCACAATCATGCGCGAGCCTTCGCCCAAGCGGGTCAGCACCATGCGCATCTGCGCGCGCGTGGCATTCTGCGCTTCATCCACGATCACGATGGCCCGGTTCAGGGTCCGGCCCCGCATGAACGCCAGGGGCGCCACTTCAATCCGTTTGTCTTCGCGGAATTTTTCCATTTGCGCCCGCCCCAGCGCATCCGTCAGCGCATCCCAGACCGGCAACAGATAGGGATCAACTTTTTCGGCCAGATCGCCGGGCAGAAATCCGAGCTTTTCACCAGCCTCGACAGCGGGCCGGGTAATGATCAGCCGGTCGACCGATTTCAGCGCCAGTTGGGCCGCACCATAGGCCACCGCCAGCAAGGTCTTGCCAGTCCCGGCCGGGCCGACGCCGAAAATCAGATCGCTGTTTTCGGGATCATTCAGCGCGCGGATATAATCACCTTGCCGCGGTGTCCGCGCCATGAAGCTGGCGCCCCGGGGGACCCGGATGACGGTTGAATCCGCCATTGCAGCCTCGTTGTCATCAAGTGTCAGGACCGAGCGTATATCGGCCTCATCACATGTCATCTGCTGTTCAAGGCGCGTATAGAGCCGGTTGATGATCCGCTTGGCTTCCAGCCTGATTTTAGGCTCCGCGCCCGAAATCTGGATCTGGCCGCCGCCGGGTGCAGCCAGCCGCACGCCGATTTCTTCTTCAATCATTATGAGGTGGCGGTCACCGGCTCCGGCCAGAAGGCGCACGCGGTCACTGTCCTCGAAATGCAGGGTTTCAACAGGGTCTTTGCGTGGTTTTGCGGAGCGGGACTTTTTTGAGCGGGAGGCGGTCACGCGGCATCAACCTTTGCATCAAGCAGGCCGGTCAGGGAATTCCGGCTGGAATCAGTGATCGTGACCTCTGCAATCTGGCCGATCAGCCCGGACGGCCCTTCGCAATGCACAGATTGCAGATAGGGCGAGCGTCCATGCAGCTGTCCGGGAAGACGGCCGGCTTTTTCAAACAGGATGGGCAAGCGTTTGCCGATCTGCGACTGGTTGAAACGGCCTTGCTGGTCTTCCAGCACGGCCTGAAGCCGGGCGAGGCGCTCGCTGGCTACCGCGTCATCGACCTGCATCGGCATGGACGCGCCCGGGGTGCCCGGCCGGCGGGAATATTTGAACGAGAAGGCCGAGGCATAATTAATCTCGCGCACACCTTGCAGCGTCGCTTCGAAATCCGCTTCGGTTTCGCCTGGAAATCCGACAATGAAATCACCGGATATGGCAATGTCCGGACGCGCAGCGCGTACCTTCCCGATCACCCGGACATAGCTTTCAAATGTGTGCTTGCGATTCATGGCGTGAAGGATTTTGTCTGAACCAGACTGCACCGGCAGATGCAGGTACGGCATCAGACACTCAAGATCGCCATGGGCGGCGATCAGCTCGTCATCCATGTCGTTGGGGTGGGAGGTAGTATAGCGGATCCGGTCCAGCCCGCCGATCAGCGACAGATGCCGCAATAACCGGCCCAGCCCCCATGGCCCGTCAGCCTCATGTCCGGCAGGCGGGGCTCCGTGGAAAGCATTTACATTCTGGCCCAGAAGCGTGATTTCTCGCACACCCTTGGACGCCAGCATCCGTGCCTCGGCAGCAATCTGATCGACCGGGCGCGACCATTCCGCACCGCGCGTATAGGGCACAACACAGAAGGTGCAGAATTTGTCACACCCTTCCTGAACGGTCAGGAAGGCCGTGTACCCGTCAACCTTGCGGTCTCCAGCCAGTGCATCAAATTTCGCCACCGGCTCGAACTCGGTCTGCATCCGTTCACCGCGCGCCCGATGGGTCCGGGCAATCAGTTCGGGCAATTTGTGATAGGTCTGCGGACCGACAACCAGATCCACCACCGGGGCGCGGCGCATGATTTCCTCGCCTTCCGCCTGGGCCACGCAGCCCGCAACCGCAATTGTCATCGGATCGCTGGTTCCGGCCTTTGCATCTTTCAGCGGACGCAGGCGGCCGAGTTCGGAATAGACCTTTTCCGCCGCTTTCTCGCGGATATGACAGGTGTTCAGGATGACCAGATCGGCATCATCGGGCCTGTCTGATGGCTCATAGCCCAATGGGGCGAGCACATCGCGCATGCGCTCGCTGTCATAGACATTCATCTGACAGCCATAGGTCTTGATGAAGAGCTTCTTGCGCTGCTGCGCCATGGTTTATCCGTCATTGCAAAAGAGGCGCGGGTTATGATCGAAAGCGCATGGAATCGCAAGCCCCGCCTAGGCCGTCACCTCGTTGCGGCCAATCACCCGTGCAATAATGATGACGGCCAATACTGTCAGCACTCCGGCAAGGGCAAAGGGAGCCCCCGGGAAATAGACCGCAGCCTCCTGGTTGGAAAACGTGTAGAAGATGACCGTCATAAGGCTTGGGCCGAAGACGGTCATCAGCGAGGTCAGGCTGGTTGTTGCCCCTGCCAACGCCCCCTGCATATTGGCGGGCACCTGATTGGACATGATGCCTTGCAAAGCCGGGCCGCCTATGCCGGCGAGCGCCCCGAGCACGATGATGACATACATCACCGCCGTATTGGGCGCGAGCGCATAGCCCCAATACGCCGCTGCCGCGATGGCAAAGCCGGTTATGGCGGCGCGCTTTGCGCCCAGGGCCGGAATCGCCTTGCGCGCCAGAAAGCCCTGTACAGCCGCTGCTGCAAATCCGACCACGCCGAGCGACATCCCGACCTGCAAGGCCGACCAGCCATAACGTTCCATGCCGTAATACGCCCAGACAGCGGGAAGGGCTGTGTGACCGAGATGATATAAGGCAAGCGCCCCCAGCAAACCGAAGACAATCGGAAACCGGCGCATCTGCAAGACCGTATTGAACGGGTTGGAGCTGAACAGGCGGAAGGGCCGCCGGTTTTCTTCCGTCAGCGTTTCGGGCAAGACGATGGCCCCATAAGCGAGGTTCATAAAACCCAGCGCTGCCGCAGCGAAGAACGGCCAGCGGTGGTCGATATTCCCCAGAAGCCCGCCAATCACCGGGCCGATGATAAAGCCCAGACCGAAGGCCGCGCCGATCAGTCCGAAATTGGCTCCGCGCTTGTCCGCAGGCGAGATGTCGGCAATGAAAGCACCTGCCGTGGTATAGGTCGCGCCAAACACCCCCGACAGTGCCCGCCCGGCAAACAACACCCACAAAACCGGTGCCAGGCCCATGATCAGATAATCGAGCGAAAACCCCGCCAGCGAAAACAGCAGCACCGGACGGCGGCCAAACCGGTCGGACAGATTGCCGACGACAGGGGCGAAAACAAATTGCATGAAGGCATAGAGTGTCGCCAGCGCCCCGCCCCATAAAGCCGCGCGTGGCAATGGGAGGCCCGTCAGGTCCATGATCAATTGCGGTAGAACCGGGATGATGATCCCGAGCCCGATCATGTCGATCAAAACAGTGATGAAGATAAAAACCAGAGCGTTCCGGCCGGGCGTCCGTGAAATCGGCAAAACCCCGGCCAACGTCTATTTGCGCTCTTCGGTGTCCAGCGGAACCGCATAGAGCTCGAGACGGTGATCCACGAGGCGGTAACCGAGCTTGCGGGCAACAGCCTCCTGCAATCGCTCGATCTCTTCATTGACAAATTCGATGACTTCGCCCGACCGCAGATCGATCAAATGGTCGTGATGATCTTCGCTGGCTTCTTCATAGCGGGCGCGGCCGTCACGGAAATCGTGGCGCTCGATAATGCCGGCTTCCTCGAACAGGCGGACTGTGCGGTAAACCGTTGCCAGCGAAATCCGGTCGTCTTCGGCAGCAGCGCGACGGTGCAATTCTTCGGCATCCGGGTGGTCTTCCGCATCGGACAGAATGCGCGCGATCACGCGGCGTTGATCCGTCATCCGAAGGCCTTTTTCAACGCAGAGCTTTTCGATCCGGTCTGCCATGGATATTCCCCTGAAAGTCCCTATCTTCAGACATAAGCCTGTCGCAGCGATACGTCTATTCGCCGAGTGCTTTTTCCATGACGAGCGCATCGTTGCCGTCCGCATAATACGCCTTGCGGATGCCGGTTTCATGAAATCCTGTGGAGGCATAGAGTTGAATGGCAATTGCATTTGACCGCGAGACCTCCAGTAAAACCCGTTTCGCACCGGATCGCGCACAATCCATCAAGGCTTGCGTTAACAGCGCCCGGCCGATTCCGGCGCGGCGGTGATCAGGGTCTGTGGCCAAGGTCAGAATTTCAGCCTCATCCATCATAACCCGCACGAGTATGAAACCGTCGGGATCAGGCGCATTGGACACCAAAGCGGCCATTCCGGGTTCGGAAACCAGCCGGGCCAATTCCATCGCAGACCAGCCCTTGGAAAAGGCCCGGCCGTGAAGCGCGGCAAGCTTTCCACAGTCTTTTTTGCGGATCCGGGAAATGGTCACGCAAGCTCCTGACCGCCGGGCAGTTTGGCATCCGGCGGCCGCGCGTAAAAGGGTCTGGGTGGAGCAAAAGGGGGAGAGGCACTGGCGGCCATATCCACCAAAACAGTGAGGTCTGTTCTGAACTTGTTTTGCTGATCTGGCCCCGCCGGGAACAAATACGCGCCGCTGCCCGCCAGAGTCATGGCCGAGGCTTCCGGGTGTGACTCTCCAAACGCCACCAGCCAGGCTCCTGGGTCCTCGACCGGGATCAGCTTCGGCAAGTCCTGAGCAATGCCGTTTTCGAACAATTGCACTACCGCTTCGCCGCGCCGTGCATCGTGAATGGCCAAGACAGTCCGGCTCTCTTCGGAGACGGATTGTCTGGCCCAGCATTCCAGATTGGAAAGTCCGGTGATCTCTGCGTTTATAGCGAGAGCGAGGCCGCGCGCGAACGCGACGCCGACCCGCGTTCCGGCAAAACTTCCGGGCCCTGTCGTCACGCCGATCCGGTCAATCTTCTGCGGCACCAGTCCCGCTTCCGCCAGAATTTCGGACACCATGGGCGCGAGCCGTTCGGCCTGACCGCGGACCATGTCTTCCGAGCGAACACGATCGGCCCGCCCCGGTACGCGAAGCGCCACGGAGCAGGCCGGACCTGTTGTATCCACCACCAGCAAATTCATGGCTGCGGCATTTAGAGGATTGTGGCGGCCTCGTCGAATGAAAGTCGCGGCAGGCGCTCGAAGAGTTTCTCGCCCGAGCCATAGCCGAGATTGACGAGGAAATTGGCGGTCCAGTCTTTGCGGGCCGTGTCGCCGGAGAAAAATTCCTTATCGACCCCCTCAATCGAGAAGCCGGACATCGGTCCCACATCCAGACCCAGCGCCCGTGCTGCAAGGATCAGATACGCGCCCTGAAGCGTGCCATTGCGATAGCCATTGGTTTCGGCAGTCTTTTTCATCATGTCTCGCGCTCCGTCTGAATGCGGGAAAAGCTGCGGCATGTTTTCGTAAAAGGTTTTGTCCCAAGCGGCGATGACGGTCACCGGTGCGGTCATTGTTTTCTCGACATTGCCGTCCATCAGATGTGGTTTAAGCCGGGCCTTGGCGGCATCAGAGGTGAGAAAGACAAAACGCGCCGGCGAATTGTTCATGCTGGTCGGACCCATTTTCACCAGGTCATAGAGGGCGTGCAGCGTCTCGTCCGGGACAGCTTTGTCCGTCCAGGCATAATGCGTGCGCGCTTCGAGGAAGAGCTGATCCAGCGCCGCGTCGGAAAGCGCAGCGTTGGACAGGATATTTTGATCAAGCATGAAAGCACCTGTATGTTATTCGTGACATGCAGGCACATAAGTTGCAGTTGGTGTTTAATTAAGGGCCGTTCCGGAAAAAGAGATTATCCGACCGCGACAACCTCGCGGACTTCCGGCACATAATGCTTCAGAAGATTCTCGATCCCGGACTTCAAGGTCATGGTTGAGGACGGACAGCCCGCACAGGCACCGCGCATCACCAGCGCGACAATACCGGTCTGCTCGTCAAAGCCTTTGAAGATGATATCCCCGCCATCGCGGGCGACCGCCGGGCGGACCCGCGTGTCGATGATTTCCTTGATCTCTTTCGCCGGGCCGCTGTCGGGCTCGAAATCCGCCTCGCCGCCCTTGGTATCGAAAAGCGCTGCGCCGGACTGTAGCACGTCCATGATCGTGCCCAGGAGGGCCGGCTTGATATGCGGCCAGTCAATTGTTTCATCCTTGGAAACAGACACATAATCCGCGCCGCAGAAGACACCCGTCACACCATCGACCGCAAAAAGTTCGCGTGCCAGCAAGGACGCTTCCGCTTCTTCCGGAGTGGCAAACTCCCTTGGAGCCCCGGGCGCTATCTCGCGGCCGGGCAGAAATTTCATCGTATTCGGATTGGGCGTGTCTTCGGTCTGGATAAACATGGGGCATATGTCCTGTCTGTCAGACTTCACATGGCGCTTCCGAACGCCGCCCGCAACCCTTCATTATGTGAGGGCATCAATGGCTTCACGCGACAGGCCGCCCGGTACGACCGTCACGGGAATGGGCCGCGCACCGGTCAGTCCACGGCCGCGGGCAAGGGCGGTAACCAACGGCCCTGGGCCTTCTCCCGTTTCCGCGGCTCCGAGAACCAGAATGGAGATTGCGGCATCTTCCTCGATCAGATCAGCCATCGCCGGACGCAATTCGTCCTCGCGAAGGATCAGCTCCGGCCGCTCGCCCATAACAGCTTCGGCATCTTCTGCCAGCGAGTCGAGCAATTCAGTCGCCTCTTCCTCGGCCTCGCGCCGCATGGTTTCGGAAACCCCGATCCAGTGGTCGAAATTGGAGGGCTCGATAACAGCCAGCAGGATCAGGCCGCAGTCCGTAGCCTGTGCCCGCTTGGCGGCGAAATAGAGCGCGGTGCGGCACTCTTCGCTCTGATCTGCCACGACCAGAAATTTACGGCGGTGTTCGCTCATAAATCATAGATTTGGCCTGACACACGCCATTCGTCCAGATAGGAATGCGCCCCATGACCGACATTACCTATTCAGACCGGCGCAGTTCCACCGCACCAGAACAGTGTATCACACTGGAATCAATTCGGATTTCCGTTAGTGAGACGGGTACGCTGAAACGCGCCATCGCGTTTGACGATATCGCAGAAGTCCGCCTCGGAGTTGAAATGGCAGGCCGCGACAGTCAGGTTGTTTGCCGCATTGCAGGAAAAAATGGCACAAGAATCACCTTCGGTTCGCGCCACTGGATAAGCGTCGGCCAGTGGGAAAACCGGGCGGACCGGTTCCGGGATTTCAATGCCGCCCTGCACCGCGCGCTTCTGCCCCATGCCAATACCATCCGCTTCATCGAGGGCCAGCCGCTGTGGGTCGGCTTTGTCATGTCGGGGCTCGGCCTTGTCGTCGCCCTGCTGGGCGGCGGTTTCGCCTTCTATTTCTTGCGGGACGAAAACCTGATTGGCTTTGGCGGCGTGCCGGGTCTCATTATCGGCCTCTATCTGGCCTGGATGTTCCGCCCCCGCGCGCAAAAACCCTATGATCCGGCGCTATACGCGGACCTGCCTCAGTAATCGGCGGGAAGGCCTGGCGGCATGGAGCGCACATCAAAGCTGACTGGAACCACACCGGCATTCTGAAATATCAACGTGCCGCTCACCGTCGCACCCTCGGTCACGGCAGGCAGGCCAAACACCATCAGATGCCGGCCGCCAGGCGTGAACACCAGCGGTCCGTCATCGCCGACGCGCTGCGGTCCGATTTCGCGCATCTGCATGACGCCATCTTCGGTCATGAAATGCCCATGCAGCTCGACCCGATCCGCGCCTTCAATCTGGACGGCTTGCAGCAGATCTTCCGCACCTTCGGTGAGGGCGACAACGATATAAGCGGCTGTTACATCCCGGCCCGCAGGATGAGGGCGCATCCAGGCCGCACGAACGTCGATCGCTGTTTGCTGCCCGGCAACGGACACGGTGTTTTCCATTGCCGCCATCCCGGACTGCGGGGAGGAGGGGGGAGGATCAGCAGGCGGGTTTTCCGGAGCCCCACAGGCGGCAAGGGCGAGTACAGGGAAAAATGCAAGATAATAGCGCATGGACACTCTCCTTTTGCCGCATTTAGAACCGCGAAACCGGCTTCCATCCCCGCCTTCACCGCGTTCGCGGGCACAAGCCGCGGGCACAGGCTTTTCGTTGAAACGGCTCTAGCGCCGGACAGCTCCCCTGACCATGCGGCGATTTATCCCCAATAGCCGACGATTGCTTTCACATCCCGGATCACCGGATCGGCGACGGCACGGGCGCGCTCGGCCCCGCGCGTCAGAATCCGGTCGATTTCAGCGGGGTCTGCGATCAGGCGGGCATATTCATTGGCAACCGGCGACAGGCGTTCGACCGCCAGCTCGGCCAGTCTCGGCTTGAAGGCACCAAAGCCCTGACCCCCGAATTCGGATATCACCTTTTCCTTCGTCGAACCCGCCAGCGCTGCATAGATGCCGACAAGGTTGAGGGCTTCAGGACGATCACCCATCTCTTCCAGCGAGGCAGGAAGAGGTTCCGGATCGGTTTTCGCCTTCTTGATCTTTCGCGCAATGGTCTCGGCATCATCTGCCAGATTGAGGCGAGAGAGATCGGAGGGATCGGATTTTGACATCTTCCTGGATCCATCCTTCAGCGACATGATGCGCGTGCCAGCGCCCTGAATGTAAGGATCGGGCAGCGGGAAAAAGCCTTCACACTCAAAGTCGCGCATGAAACGCGCCGCAATATCGCGGGACAATTCCAGATGCTGTTTCTGGTCCTCTCCGACCGGCACATGGGTCGCCTTGTAGACCAGAATGTCTGCCGCCTGCAGCACCGGATAAGTAAACAGGCCCACGCTGGCGCGTTCCTTGTCCTTGCCCGCCTTGTCCTTGAACTGGGTCATGCGTTCCAGCCAGCCAAGACGGGCGACGCACTGGAAGACCCAGGCAAGCTCGGCATGCGCCGTCACAGCGGATTGCGCAAACACCGCGGATTTTTCCGGATCAACGCCGGAGGCGATATAGGCCGCAGCGGCCTGGCGCACCTTGTCCGGCAGACCTCTGGCATCATGCGGCATGGTGATGGCGTGCATATCCACCACGCAATAAAAACACTCTGCGCCGCTGTCCTGCAGCTTCACCCAGTTGACCAGCGCGCCGAGATAATTTCCCAGATGGAGCCCGCCCGTCGGCTGCATGCCGGACAGAATGCGTTGCGGGCCGGAATAGGTTTGCGCGTCAGTCATGATCTCGCTCGAAGACAGGATGGAATGGATGGCCCGCGTTTAGCCACGGGCGAAAGCGTGACGCAACTCTGAAATCCGCAACCCGCCTGTGATGATGGCAAAGACACCATAGGACACCAGCCCGATTCCCGATGCTGCGACGGCTGTCAGAAGCCGGGAGCCGAGCAGCCATTGCGTCATCACGTCAGAAAATAGCGTCAGCGCAAACATCACAGCACCGGCCAGAAGCGCCGCGATCAAAAGCCGTGGCAGAGCGCGTTTCAGCCGCTTGTCGAGATCGAGTGCACCGCGGCGCGCCAGGAAGAAAGCAAGCAATCCCGCATTCACCCAGCCAGCAAAGGAGGTTGCCGCCGCCAGTCCGACATGGCCGCGATCCGGCGCGAAGTCGCGGATCCAGAAGAAAGCCGCTGCGCCGATTACAATATTCAACACCATGGATACTGCCGCAAACTTCATCGGTGTCGCTGTGTCTTCACGCGCAAAGAAGCCGGGCGAGAACACCTTGATCAGAACAAAGGCCGGCAGTCCGACTGCGAATGCCTGCACCGCCAGCCAGGTCGCCTCGGAATCTGCCGCCGTGAACGCGCCGCGCTGAAACAGGCCTTCAACCAAGAGGCCCGGCATGGCCAGCAGTGCAGCCGTTGCCGGCAAAGTCAGCGCCATGGAAATTTCCACGGCCCGGTTGGTTGCATCCATTGCGCCTTGATCGTCACCGGCTTTCAGGCGCCTTGAGAGTGTGGGAAGAAGCGCCACGCCCATTGCAATTCCGATCACACCCAGGGGCAGTTGATACAGCCGGTCGGCATAATAGAGCAGTGCCACGGCGCCATCCTGCAGGGTCGCGATCAGCTGGCTGATGACGATATTGATCTGGGTCACGCCGCCGGCAATCGCCCCCGGCACGCCGAGCACAATGAGGCGGCGGATTTTCGGCGTCAGTCTCGGCACTCGAAGGCCCAGCCGAATCCCGGCACGGCGGCATCCCCAATAGAGCATTGCCGCCTGAACCATCCCTGAAACGGGCACCGCAATCGTGATCCACAGCCCGGTTGTTTCCACATCGTCTGGCGCGGTCAGCAGAACGCCGATCATAATGATGTTCAGCGCAATCGGAGCCGCTGCCGAGACCGCGAACCGGTCATGTGCATTCAGCGTGCCGCCCATCATTGCAGTCAGCGACACCAGCAAGAGATAAGGCATAGTGATCTGCGTGAAGAGCACAGTCATTTCAAACAGGCCCGGCTCATCAATAAAGCCCGGCGCTATGGCACGGATAATCACGGGCATGAAAATCTGTGACGTGACCGTCAGCACCGACAGCGTCACAATCATCACCGATAATGTATCACCCGCAAACTGCCGGGCTTCCTCGTGTCCCTCCCCCTCCAGCGTCCGGGAATAGAGCGGGATGTAGGCCGCATTGAACGCGCCCTCTGCGAAAAAGCGGCGAAACAGGTTGGGAAAGCGGAAAGCGACAACGAAGGCTTCTGCCACCGGTCCTGTGCCCAGCGCTGCGGCGAGCAGGATTTCCCGCGCAAAACCCAGCACCCGGCTGATGGCGGTAAATCCGCCAATGACGAAGGTGGATCGAAGCAACCGCATGGTCAGCGTCCTGCACTTGCCCGGGCGCGGGCCAGGCCCCGTGTCCGTGCGGTTTTTTCGATGCGGGCCTCTTCTTCTGCCAGCACGGCCAGTAAGGCGGCCTTGACCGCTCTGATCTGCGCCTCATCAGAGAGTTTCTGTCCGTCTTTCAGCACGTAAAAAACATCTGTTGCGCGTTCGCCATAGCCATCAATTCGCGCCGATTGCAGGGCCAGTCCGGAATCGGCCAGCACCTCGGAAAGGTCTGCCAGAAGGCCCGGACGGTCCCGCCCCGATGCTTCGATCAGGGTCGCGGTTTCAGCCGCCTGCTGATCGATTGAAACCGACGGAATGACGGTAAAGGCTGTGGCGCGGCGTGTGAGGTGTTGTGCAGGCCGGGTTCCGGGCCTTGATTTCGATCCCGACGCCGCCCGGCGGACGCGTTCCGCAAGGGCATCGCGTGCACGCTCACGGTCAAAGCCGTAAGGCTGGCCGGACGCATCCTGCACATAGAAGACATCAAACGCCTCGCCTGACGCGGAGGTCGAGACCTGAGCGCCCACAACATTGGCCCCCAGTTGCGCGAGCACGGCAACGATATCGGCAAACAGCCAGTCCCGGTCCGGCGCAATCATCATGACTTCCGTTGCGGCGCGGCGTTTGTCGATCCGCGCCGCCGCGGCCACCAGATCCCCGCGCCCGCGGGCGGCTCTGACAAAGGCGGCATGGCGCAGACGGTCTGCCTCGGAAAAGGACAGCCAGTAGGAATCATCAAGTTCAGCAATCCAGGCGCTGGCAAATTCATCGTCCACGCGCTTCAGTTTTTCCCGGAACATTGCTCGCGCATCATCCGCCTGCCCTTTCAGGAGGGCGCGGATTTCCGCGTCGCCATCACCGGACGTGTCGCCTTCGAGCACATTATGGGTCGCAGCATAGAGATCGCGTAGAAGCTGGCCTTTCCAGCCATTCCAGATGCCGGGGCCGACCGAGCGGATATCAATCACTGTCAGGAGCGTCAGAAGATTCAGCCGCTCCAGCGAGCCGACTTCGCGGGCAAATTCGATCACTGTCCGCGGATCACCAATATCGCGCCTCTGCGCCGTATCGCTCATCAGAAGATGCGAGCGGACGAGCCAGGCCACCAGCTCGATTTCCGCTTTGGGCAGGCCCAGCCGCGTACAGGCGTTGCGTGCCTGCAGCGCGCCCTCGACGCATTGATCACCCTTGCCCTTGCCGGTGTCATGCAGCAGTGCTGCCAGATGCAGCGCTCGGCGATTCTTGATGTCATGGACAATCCGGGTGGAGATCGGGTGATCATTGGGGTGATCCCCGGTTTCAATTTCGCGTAACAGGCCGATCAGTTGCAGCGTGTGCTCATCAACCGTGTAGCGGTGATACATGTTGAACTGCGTCCGCGCGACAATGCTGCCGAATTCCGGCAGGAATTTGCCTAACAGCCCGGCCTCGGTCATCAGGCGCAACACCAGTTGCGGCGCCGCTGAATCCAGCAGGATGGAGAAAAACACCCGGACGGCGCGCGGATCCGAGCGGAAATCATCGTTGATCAGCCGGATATTCTGACCGACCACTGCTATCGCATCCGGATGCAGATCGGTCCCCATTGCCGACGCGGCCCAGAACAACCGCATCAACAGGACCGGATCTTTCTCGATTGCAACATCAGCGGCAAAATCAAGACGGCCATCGACCAGCTGGAAAGCGGTATCAACCGGTTCGCAGGGCGTGTCGTTTTCAGGCAGGAAGCGTGCCAAGCCGCGCGGACGGGATTTGCGGTGATCCGCTTCCAGCTTGGCGCAGACCAGGCGGGTCAGGCTGCCGACATCCATGGCGGTCAGGAAATAGCGCCGCATGAAGCGCTCCACTGCGCTTTCTGCCTCGGCATCATCAAACCCCATGCGCGCGGCGATTTCCGGCTGAATATCAAATGTCAGCCGGTCATCCTTGCCGCCGACAATGGCGTGGATGTGAAAGCGGATTGTCCAGAAAAAGTCGGAGGCGCGCAGATATTTCTCGACATCGGATACCGTCAAAAGCCCTGACGACACCCAGCGCTCGAATGCGTCAGCCCCGTAAAGGAATTGCGCCAGCCAGCGCATCAATTGCAGATCGCGCAGCCCGCCCTTGGATTCCTTCAGATTCGGCTCGACCGTATAGCGTGACCGGCCGGCCTTCGCGATCCGGCTGTCACGTTCGGCCAGCTTGGCTTCAACAAAAGCCGCGCCTTTTGACTGGGCCTCATCGCGCAGCGCCTGTCTCAGGGTTTCGGTGGGACCGGTATCCCCGGCCAGATGCCTCATGGACAGAAGCGATGTGCGTTCTCCGATATTGGTGCCGGCGATTTTCAGCGTTTCGCCAATGGTGCGGACAGCCCCGCCGCCAATATCCAGCCCGGAATCCCACAGGACATAGATGACCTGCTCCAGAAAGGCGTTCTGGTCTTTGCTGGCGCGATCCGGCTTGATGAAGAGAATATCGATGTCAGAACTGGGCGCGAGCTCACCTGCGCCATATCCACCAATGGCGACGAGGGAGATACCGTCCGCGGCCTTTCCGGCCGCGGCTGCCAGCGAATCGAATACCGCACCGAGCACGGCATTCATGACACCGGACAGAAAACGTGCTGCCTCCAGCCCGCCACTGGCCCCGTCCAGCTTGCGGAAAGCCGCCTCCCGTCCAGCCTCAATGGCCGCCTTGATGCGGGCAATCGCCGCCAGCCGCGCCGTGGTATCCTGCCAACCCTTGCCGCCCAGTGCCGCCGCCAGTTCGGCGCGCAGTTTCAATCCATCAAGGGATGCCGGAAGTGAGGAAACGAGCATGGAAACCGCTTCTAGCGCGCGCCGTCTTTTGCGTCACTCATTGTCTTCGTCAGACAGGCGTTTAAGCTCATAAAGGCAATCCAGTGCCTCGCGCGGGCTCAACTGGTCAGGGTCAATCCGTTTCAGCCGCCCGGTCAGTTGCGAGGGTTTTGCCGGAGCCGCCACGGGAAGAGCCGAAAACAGCGGCAATTCGGCCAGCGCCGATGCGGGCGCATCCTCGCTTTCAAGCCGCTCGAGAATGGTTGTCGCCCGCGCAATCGCGGCACTGGGCAATCCGGCACGCCGGGCGACTTCGATACCGTAGGAGCGGTCCGCCGGGCCTTCGGCAATTTGGTGCAGGAAGACCAGTTCGCCCTTCCATTCCCGCGCCTTGAGGCTCA
>PFFX01000160.1:0-3737 GCA_002783385.1 Rhodobacterales bacterium CG15_BIG_FIL_POST_REV_8_21_14_020_59_13
CTCCTTTTCCCATTTCCGCACTTCCAGCTTCAGCGGCTTGATGGCTTCGCGCTGGGCGGCCGCTTCGCGACGGCGGCCGGTCTTTTCATCGATGACCGTGCGCGTGCGCCCGCGCTCCTCCTTCGGTGCTTTGCCGGTGACCAGCAGACGGTAATCCTCCATATCGCCGTCATAGGGCTCGATCCCGCCATCTGCGCACAGCCACAGCCGGTCGGCGCAGCTTTCCACCAGGTGCCGGTCATGTGCGATCAGGATGACAGCCCCCTCATAGGCATTGATGGCGTCGATCAGGGCGGCACGCGCATCCATATCGAGATGGTTGGTCGGCTCGTCTAGGATCAACAGGTGCGGGCCGTCGAACACGATAAGGTTCAGCAACAGCCGCGCCTTTTCGCCGCCCGAGAGCTGCCTGGCCGGTGTTTCCTGCAAATGGATGGGCAGGCCGAAACGCGCCAGCCGCGCCCGGCGCTGGGCTTCGGTCGATTCCTCCATGCGCTCCAGCACATGATCATAGGCGGATTTTTCCGGCGGCAGCACATCCATCTGGTGCTGGGCAAAGAAGGCGGTCTGGATTTTCTTGTGACGGCGGAAATACCCGCCCATCGGCTCCAGCCGTCCGGCCAGCAGTTTCGCAAAGGTCGACTTGCCCGAACCGTTCCGGCCGAGCAGGGCAATCCGGTCATCGGGATCAATGCGCAGATTGAGCCCGCGCAGGACGGGCCGGCCCGGCTCATAGCCGAGATCCAGCCCCTCAATCCGCATCAGCGGCGGGGCCATCTGTTTTTGCGGGGCCGGGAATTCGAAGGGCGAGACCGGATCATCAACGATGGTCGCGACCGGCTGCATCTTTTCCAGCCGCTTGACCCGGCTTTGCGCCTGCTTGGCCTTGTTCGCCTGGGCCCTGAAGCGATCGACAAAGCTTTGCAGGTGACGGCGTTCGTCATCCTGTTTGGCTTTCAGCTTCATCTGCAGGCGCTGGCTCTCGGCCAGCTGGCGCTCGAAATTATCGTACCCGCCCTCGAAAATATTGATCTTCTTCACCCGCAGATGGGCGATCTTGTCCATCGCGTTCAACAGGTCGCGGTCGTGCGAGATCACCAGTGCCGCGCCGGGGAAGGTTTTAAGATAGCTTTCCAGCCAGATAGCGCCTTCCAGATCAAGATAATTGGTTGGTTCATCCAGCAATAGCAGGTCAGGCTGTGCAAATAGCGTGGCAGCCAGCGCTACCCGCATACGCCACCCGCCGGAAAATTCCGAGCAGGGCCGCAATTGTTCCGCGGCGGTAAAGCCCAGGCCGGACAGGATGATCCCGGCCCGCGCTTCGGCGGAATGTGCCTCAATATCGGCCAGCCGCGTCTGGATTTCGGCGATACGGTGCGGATCGGTAGCCGTTTCCGCTTCGGCCAGCAGGCTGGCGCGCTCGGTATCGGCGGCCAGCACCACCTCCATCAGGTTTTCCGGCCCGCCCGGCACTTCCTGATCGACAAAGCCCATGCGCGCGCCCTTGCGCACCCGCACCTCTCCGCTTTCGGCCGCAAACTGTCCCTTGATCACCCGGAACAGGGTCGACTTTCCCGACCCGTTGCGGCCCACCAGCCCCATGCGGCAACGCGGCGGCAAATGAAATGTCGCCTGATCGATCAGCAGGCGGCCTTCCATCCGGCAGGTGAGGTCGTTGACGTGTAGCATGGCGGCAGCGGCTAGCACGGCTTCACAAGGAGAGAAAGCGCCTCTATAAGCCCGCGCGACTTATCAAACCTCCCCGGACCCTACGGAGTATACAAAATGGCTATCCAGCGCACCTTCTCCATCATCAAACCCGATGCCACAGCCCGCAATCTGACCGGCAAGATCAACACCGTCATCGAGGACGCCGGCCTGCGCATCATCGCGCAAAAGCGCATCCACATGACAAAGGCTCAGGCCGAAGGCTTCTATGGTGTTCACCGTGAACGTCCCTTCTTCAACGATCTGGTCAGCTTCATGATTTCCGGCCCGGTCGTGGTTCAGGTCCTGGAAGGCGAGAATGCCATTGCGAAATACCGCGAAGTCATGGGTGCCACCAACCCGGAAAATGCCGATGAAGGCACGATCCGCAAGATGTTCGCCGAATCCATCGAAGCCAACTCCGTGCACGGCTCCGACGCCCCGGAGACTGCTGCAGAAGAAATCAAATTCTTCTTCTCCGACGACGAAATCGTTGGCTAATTGGTTTCCTCCCCTGTTTACGGGGGAGGTGGCTTGAGCGAAGCGAAAGACGGAGGGGGCGACCCTGTACGCCATCTGCCCCCTCGTCGCTACGCGACACTCCCCCGCTTGCGGGGGGAGAAAACAAACGCCCGGCCATTGCGCCGGGCTTTTTGTTTTGAACCTACTCCTCCCGCCCCGGTTTTTTGCGCAGCGCTTTCTTCTGTCCCCGCTTCGCCTTGGCCTCTTTCACCTTCCTGATCGACGCCAGAGAGGGGCGGGCCTTCTTGCGCGGTTTGGGCCGGTGTGTGGCGCGCTGGATCAGCTCTGCCAGCTTGCGGCGCGCCTCAGCACGGTTGCGTTCCTGGGAACGCGAGCCATCAGCCTCGATCACCAGCACACCGTCCTTGGTCATGCGCCGCCCGGCAACACGCTTCAGGCGGAATTTGATCTCGGCGGACAGGCTGGGCGAGTTCGCGGCGTCAAACCGCAATTGCACGGCCGAGGAGGTCTTGTTGACATGCTGGCCGCCCGGGCCGGAGGCGCGCACAAACCGTTCCTCCAGCTCGCTCTCGTCAATGAAGATGGCGTCCGTGATCTGCATGATGGCTCCGGCGGCTTTCCTAATTCTGCCCCAATTGATCATAGATTGCGAAGGATAGATGCGCCCCTCGAGGAGGCTGTCATGGATCATGCCCGTCATTTCAGTGCCGGTAAATTCACGTCCAAGCTGAAGCATATCAGCGGTGTTGGGCAGCTCGTCGATCAGGCCAGTACGCTATACAGCTTGCTGCGGGACCCCGAAACGCCGCGCTGGGTGAAAGCCACCTGTCTGGGCGCGTTGGGCTATCTGGTCCTGCCGACCGATGCCGTGGCCGATTTCGTGCCCGTCGCCGGTTATCTGGATGATGCGGGCATGATCAGTGCCGCCATCGCGGCACTCGGCAGTCAGTGGAAGCAGCAGCAGGCTCCGGCAGAATAGGTCACATGACTATTCGCTATCGTAACCACTAATGGATATAATTTCGCAACGCGGCCTGTTTCCATTTTTGCACTCAAATGCAATTTGATAGAATGGCGCGTGTCGTAAATCGCGATGCATTAAGTCGACATGATCGAAATATATGGTGAGCATGTCTCCTGCATACATCGTGATCCGGTAGTTCGAAATCTGGTATTCGTTTCCAAACCGATCAGACAACAGCCGGTCAGCCTCCATGACATATTCGATAGCGGTACCATCAACGCCGTAGGTGATGGGCTCGGGTGCGTCAGATTGTAAAAACATTGGCATTTTTCCTCTGGCAACAGCGGCACCCCTGCTTGTTGACATACTGATGGTCAATCCGGGCGATGCTGCGGCAATCTGAAGAAAAAGCCAATTTGTGTAGGTTTGTTTCCGCGAGTCCTATCGCGTGCACAGCTTTTTGAGACACGCCGGATAGAGTTCATGCTCTGCCGCCCGCACGCGGGCATCCAGCGTCTCCACCGTATCGCCGGGCAGGATGGGAACGTGCGCCTGGTCGATGATCTCGCCGGCATCCATTTCC
>PFFX01000160.1:3767-12884 GCA_002783385.1 Rhodobacterales bacterium CG15_BIG_FIL_POST_REV_8_21_14_020_59_13
TCTGTATCGCCCGCTTCAAGCGCGCGTTGGTGCGTATTGAGCCCCGGATATTTCGGCAGCAGGGAAGGGTGGATATTGATCAGTTTTCCCGCCCATTTTTCTACAAATCCCGGGGTCAGAAGCCGCATGAAGCCGGCAAGGCAGATGAGATCAGGCTTCGCCTCCAGCAGAGCGTCGTGCAGCGCTGCATCAAAAGCCGCGCGGCTCTCGTATTGCGTATGATCGATCACGGCATGGGGCAGGCCTTCCGCCTTCGCATAATCGAGCCCCTCGGCCTCTGGCCGGTTGGAGACGATCAGTACAGGCTTTGCGGGAAAGTCTGCCGGCTTCATCGCCTCGCACAAGGCGCGCATGTTCGAGCCGCGCCCGGAAATCAGGATCGCGACACGCTTTTTCACTTCGAAACAAGCGCCCCGCAGATGAAGGCATCCTCGCCCGCAACATTCAGGGCCACCGTGATTGCCTCGGCATCGTCTGCGGCGACGGCCAGCAGCAGTCCGATCCCGCCATTGAAGGCGCGGCGCATCTCGGCTTCGTCAATGCCGCCGGTCTTGGCCAGCCAGTCGAAGACGGCGGGGCGTTGCCAGGCGGAACAGTCCAGCTCGAAATCCAGATGATCCGGCAACATGCGCGGCGGATTCTCGATCAGCCCGCCGCCGGTAATATGGGCAAGGCCTTTGACCCGTCCTTCCCTGATCAGCGGCACAACAGATCTGATATAGAGTCTTGTCGGGGTCAGCAGCGCTTCACCCATCGTCTGACCCGGTGCAAATGGCGCATCATCGGTCCATTTCAGGCCCGACAGCTCCACCACCTTGCGGATCAGGGAATAACCATTGGAATGCGGCCCGGACGAGGCGAGGCCGATCAGCGCATCCCCGGCCTGCAGGTCATCAAGGCGCGGTAGCAGGGTTCCGCGTTCGGCGGCCCCGACGACAAATCCGGCGAGATCGAAATCATCACCGGCATACATGCCAGGCATTTCCGCGGTTTCCCCGCCAATGAGGGCACAGCCGGCCTGGCGGCAGCCTTCGGCGATCCCGGCGACAATGGCTTCGCCACGTGCAGGATCAAGCTTGCCCGTGGCAAAATAGTCGAGGAAAAACAGGGGTTCGGCGCCCTGTGCCAAAACGTCATTGGCGCACATGGCAACCAGATCAATGCCGATCGTGTCAAACCGCCCGGTCTCGATGGCGATGCGAAGCTTGGTGCCGACACCATCCGTGCTGGAGATCAGGATCGGATCCTCATAGCCGGCGGCTTTCAGATCGAACGCTCCGCCAAAACCGCCAAGCGCGACATCTGCACCGGCCCGGGCAGTAGATTTGGCGTGCGGCTTGATCCGGTCGACCAGCGCATCGCCGGCATCAATGTCCACACCTGCATCGGCATAGGTCAGGTTGTTGCGGCGTTTGTCGGTCATGGCGGGCGCTTTCCTGAGTCGTTACGGGGCCTGTTCTCCCCAAAAGGCAGTTTTCGCGCAAGACGCGGGCTTCACCACGCGCGTAAGGCGGGTATAACGGGGGATATATCCGAATGCGAAGAGGAACGCGCCATGATGCGTCAGATTTTTGCAGCCATTGCCACAATCACTCTGTGGACCGGGCTGGCCACCGCCGACTCGCCCTACACTGTGGTGGCCGTGCCGATTGACGCCTCAGCATCCAATGCGCTGGAAGCCCAGACCCAAGCCATGCAGCGCGGCCAGGTGGCAGCAGTGCAACGATTGGTGGAGCGACTGACGCTGCCTGAGGATCGCGGCCTGATTCCCCCGGTCAGCAATGATGATGCGGCGATGATGATCAGCGGGCTCCAGGTCCGCAATGAACAGCGCAGCGCCACCCGCTATCTGGGCGAGCTGACGGTCAGTTTTGATCCACGTGCGGTGCGCACCTGGCTAAACGGTCTGGGCGTTCCTTTTGTGGAGGGCCAGTCCAGGGAGATCCTGGTGCTGCCCGTCCTCCAGACCGGCAATGGCTACTGGTTGTGGAATGCAATAAATTCCGAGAGCGGCGAAGATCGCGAAAACCCTTGGCTGATGGAATGGCGCAATGGCGGCTATCAGCACGCCCTGTCACCGGTCAGCGCCCCTTCGGGGGATGCCGGCCGGATGCTGATTGATGGCGCTGGCGCGGCGCAGATGAATGAGGACCAGTTGCGTTCGGTGGCGCAGGCCTATGGCGTCTCCCGCGTGGCGGTGATGATCGCCAGCCAGTCTGAAGGCGGTGTGCGGGTGGATGGCCGGCTGTTTTCGGTTGACGGCAGTGGCGAAATGACCAGCCAGGCGATCCCGACCATGGGTGTGCCCAGCTTCCGCGCTGCGGCCCGGCGATTTGTCGGTGACCTTGAGGCGGCCTGGAAATCCGAAGCCATTGTCCGCGGCGGCGGCGCTGAGACGCTGAGCATCACCGTGCTTTACAGCTCGCTTGCCGAGTGGTTACGCTTGCAGAACGCCATGACGGGCGCGTCACTGATCAGCTCGGCACAGCTCGATGCGATTGCGCCGACTGGCGCGATGATGACCCTTCAATATCGCGGCTCGATGGCCCAGCTTCAGCGTGAACTCGATGCCCGCGGGGCCCGCCTGATGGAAGATTCCGAACTCGGCCTTGTGGTGCGTTCGCGTTAGAAAGTGAAGCCAGATGGGTGAACAGCTCGCGCTCGGCCTTCCGCCTCGTGAGGACTACAGCGCGGAGAGCTTCGTTGATGGCGAAGCTAATGCGTCTGCGCGCTGGGCGCTGGCCGGCTGGCGGGCCTGGCCAGGCCGTGTTTTGGTTCTCTACGGGCCTGCAGGCACAGGCAAGACGCACCTGACCCACATGTGGGCACGCGAGAGCAGCGGAACAATCATCGTTGGCGCTGATTTGGCGGAGAAGCTGGAAAGCCTACCGTCTGCTAAGCCGGTTGCCGTAGAGGATGCGGATGTTTCAGCCGATCGCGCCGCGCTGTTTCATTTGATGAACCGGGCCCAGCATGAGGCAATCCCGGCGCTTCTGTTGACGGCACGGGAGGCGCCTGCCCGTTGGCAGACCGATATTCCCGACCTGAAATCGCGCCTGAAAGCCGTCTCGACGGCTGAATTGCTGGAACCGGATGATGCCTTGCTGGCGCGATTATTGAAGAAACTCTTCGCCGACCGGCAATCGCCAATGGTGGACGGTCTGATAGACTATCTTCTGCCCAGAATGGAGCGCTCCGTTGAAGGCGCGCGCCGTCTGGTCGAGGCCCTGGACCGGGAAGCTCTGGCGCGGCGTTCTCTGATCAATCGCGGCATTGCGCGCCGCGTGCTGGAAGGACAGGACGCGATTGGAGAGGATTGATGGACACAAATCCGGGCAAGGCCCGGCGCGAATCGAATGAAAGTGCGCCCATGGATGGCCAGACCTCAGACTTGTTGAACTCGACCGACCGGTTTCTGAACCGCGAATTGTCGTGGCTGCAATTCAATACCCGTGTTCTGGAAGAGGCGGCGAACAAGGACCATCCGGTCCTGGAGCGCCTGCGCTTCCTGTCGATTTCGGCCAGTAATCTTGATGAATTCTACATGGTGCGCGTGGCCGGGCTGCGCGCTCAGCTCCGCAATGGCATCAACACGCCGTCGATTGATGGCCTGACACCAGCTGAGCAATTGAAGCGCATCAATCAGTTCGCTGGTGAGCTGATGGAAGAACAATTGGTGCGCTGGCGGCAATTAAAGAATGAAATGGGCCGTGCGGGCGTCAAATTACTCGCAGAAACGGAGATATCGAAACTCGACCGGGCCTGGCTGTCGGAAGATTTCCTGCTGCACATCCTGCCTGTCATCACCCCGCTGGCAATCGATCCGGCACACCCCTTTCCCTTCATTCCCAATCTCGGTTTTTCGCTGGTCCTGAAGCTGCGCCGTCAGTCTGACCGCAAGCTGATGACCGCACTGGTGCCAATGCCGGCCGGGGTGAAGCGTTTCATCGAATTGCCGGACCGGCGCGTGAACAAGGCGGGACGGCCGGTCAAGCGCTATGTGGCACTGGAAACCGTACTCACCCTGTTCCTCGACAAGCTTTTTCCGGGCCATGATCTGGAAGGCAAGGGCACCTTCCGCATCATCCGTGATAGCGATATCGAGATTGAGGAAGAAGCCGAAGACCTCGTGCGCGAATTTGAACAGCTATTGAGAGAACGCCGCCGAGGTCAGCTTGTCCGGCTGAAGATCGATGCCAACATGCCAGAGGACCTCAAGCGCTTCATCGCCGGGCATCTGAAGGCGGAGCCCGCCGACATTGTTGAAGTGGATGGTATTATCGGACTGGCGCAATTGTGTCAGCTCATCCCCGATGACCGCAGCGATCTGGCCTTCGAACCCTATGAGCCGCGCTTTCCTGAACGCATCAAGGATCATGGCGGCGATTGCTTTGCCGCCATTCGCGCCAAGGATATTCTGGTCCACCACCCCTATGAGAGCTTCGATGTTGTCGTGCAATTCCTGAGGCAGGCAGCGGCAGATCCGGAAGTCGTTGCGATCAAGCAGACGCTCTACCGCACGTCCAAGAATTCGCCGATTGTTGCGGCGCTGATCGAAGCCGCCGAAAGCGGCAAGAATGTTACCGCTCTGGTCGAGCTCAAAGCCCGCTTTGACGAGGAAGCCAACCTCAAATGGGCCCGGGATCTGGAACGCGCGGGCGTGCAGGTCGTCTATGGCTTTATCGAGTACAAGACTCACGCCAAGGTCAGTCTTGTCGTCCGCCGCGAGGCCGGGGAGTTGCAGACCTATGCCCATTTCGGCACCGGCAATTACCACCCGATCACTGCCAAGATTTATACCGATCTGTCGCTGTTCACCGCAGATCCGGCCTTTGGCCGGGATGCCGGCCGCATCTTCAACTATGTGACCGGATATGCGCGCCCGGAAAATCTGGAGCGGCTCTCGATTTCGCCGATCGGCATGAAGGAGTTCTTGATCCGGCATATCGACAGGGAGATCGAGAATGCCTGTGCTGGCAAACCATCCGGCATCTGGGCCAAGCTCAACTCCATAACCCATCCTGAAATCATTGATGCGCTCTACCGCGCGAGTCAGGCTGGCGTGCGTTGTGAACTGGTTGTGCGGGGCATTTGCTGTTTGCGCCCGGGCGTTCCCGGCCTGTCGGACAATATCCGCGTCAAATCCATCGTCGGACGGTTTCTGGAACATTCCCGCATTGTCTGTTTTGCCAATGGCGCGCACATGCCCTCCTCAGCGGCCCGGGTGTTCATCTCGTCCGCTGACTGGATGCCGCGCAATCTCGACCGCCGTGTCGAAGTGCTCACACCGATCCAGAATCCAACCGTGCACCGCCAGATCCTTGACCAGATCATGGTCGCCAATCTCAATGATGATGACCAAAGCTGGTATATGCAGGCCAATGGCGAATATGAGCGGGTTGATACCGGCGACCTCAACAAGCGCTTCTCGGCGCATGATTATTTCATGACCAATCCCAGCCTCTCGGGACGCGGTCAGGCGCTCAAGAACGACCAGCCGCTGACCCTTCCCTATTCCGGACCGCGGCTTTGACGCCGCGAATGAATGTTCTCAGCGGCGAAAATGCTGTCGAGCATGATATCGCTGTCATTGATATCGGGTCCAATTCGGTTCGTCTGGTGCATTTCCGTATGGAAGGCCGGGCGCTGTGGCCGGTGTTCAATGAAAAAACCAGCGCCGGTCTCGGCAAGGGGCTGGGCGAAACCGGGAAGCTCAATCCGGAAGGTGTGGAAGCGGCCCTGCGGGCGCTGCGCCGCTTTGCCATTCTGCTCGACGCCAAGGGTGTCAGCGAACGCATAGTACTGGCCACCGCCGCCGTCCGCGACGCTTCGGACGGGCCGAAATTCATCAAGCGTGCCAGAAAAGAGGCCGGCATCGAAATCGCCGTGCTCTCGGGTGAGACTGAAGCGTGCCTTGCCGGCATGGGAGTGATCGCTGGTGCGCCGGATGCCACCGGCGCAGCCGCCGATCTGGGGGGCTCAAGTCTTGAAATCGTGCCGGTCTCTCGTGGCAAGCCGGGGGAGGGGATTACGCTGCCGGTGGGACCACTGGCAGCACCGGAAAGCCTCATGTCCAGCCGCAAGGACGCTAAAGACTGGATTGATAAAATCCTCAAACCCGCCACGCCGGTCCTGAAAGAGTGCGGGGATACGCTCTATGCGGTCGGTGGCTCCTGGCGGGCGCTCGCCCATCTCGCGATTGCCGAGGCTGACTATCCCTTGCGGGTGATTCATCAATTCCAGCTGAGCCGGCTGGCCGCGAAAGAAATTGCAGACCTGGCCTCGCGGCTGAGTGTGGTATCGCTGACCGGCATTCCGGGGATTTCTGCCCGCCGCGCCGCCATGTTGCCCTATGCCGGATTACTGCTGAAGCGGCTGATGAAGCGGGGCCGGTTCAACCGCGTGGTCTTTTCCGCCTTTGGCGTCCGCGAAGGCGCGGTGTTCGACCGCTTGCCCGAGGGGGTCAGGGCTGTTGATCCGCTGCTGGCCGGGGCCGAAGCCGTCGCCCGCCCGGCCGCGCCCAGTCCCGGTTTTGGCCGTGCCATGGCGGTCTGGCTGGAACCGGTATTTGCCCAGCGGGATACGATGTTCGCCAACCGCAGCCCGCTGGTCCGTGCCGCAGCGGCCCGGCTCTGTGATGTCGGCGCACGCCATCACCCCGATCACCGCGCAGCGCTGGCCCGGGAGTTGGCGCTTTATGCACCTTTTGCAGGGGTTTCCCATGCCGAGCGCGCCTATATGGGTCTGGTTTTGCACCACCGATATGATGGCAAACGCCCGCCCGCAGACGAACGCATCTTCCAGCATTTGCTGGATGAGGAATCCCGGCAATGGGCGATGTCCTACGGGCTGGGTTTGCGGTTTGGATCGGCGCTGTCGGGGCGGGCAGATGCACTGCTCAAACGGTTTTCGCTGTCTTCGGATAACAAGCACCTGATCCTCAGCGCACCGGAAGCCGATGTCGATCTGGTCGTGGAACGCGCCCGTTACCGCTTTGAACAACTGGCAGATTCGCTCGGCCTCGAGCCCGTTGTCAAAAGCGTCTAAAGCGGTTTTAAGACAACTTTGCCGTTTTCCAGGAGCAGGCCGATCTTGCCGTGTTTCAGCGCCAACGCGGTCTCGCCGAAGACCTCAAGGCGCCAGCCACGCAAGGCCGGGACATCTGCGGTATCGCTGGTGGCGATCTCTTCCAGATCAGGCACGGTTGCGATGAGCCGTGCCGCAACGCCAGCCTCCTCAGCCACCAGTTTCAGCAGGACTTTCAGCAATTCGACAATGGCGCTGGCCCCTTCCGGGCGGCGGGGCGGCGGCGGCACGTCGGGCGCATAGGCTTTTGGATCCGCCAGCGCTGGTTTCAGCTTGTCGATCAACCGCTGGGCTGGCGCAGACCGCTCGAAACCGCGCGGCAAAGCCCGCATGCCTGCCAGATCTTCCGGCTTGCCGGGCGCTGCGTGGGCAATTTCGTAAAGCCCTTCATCCTTGACGATGCGCTGACGCGGAATATCGCGGGTTTGAGCCTCTTCCTCACGCCAGGCCGCCGCCGCTTTCATCGCCGCCAGCCATTTCGAGCTGTTCTTGCGGACTTTCAACCGTTGCCAGGCATTTTCCGGATGCTGCTCATAGGTCGCCGGATTGGTCAGGATTGCCATTTCCTCGGCCACCCAGCTCATCCGCCCGGCTTTCTCCAGCCGCTCGCGGATGATCGGATACAGGTCGCGCAAATGGGTGACATCGGCGAGTGCATAGCCTGATTGTGCCGGAGTCAGAGGCCGACGCGCCCAGTCGGTAAAGCGCGAGCCCTTGTCGATCGGGGTGTTGAGCACCGCCATCACCAGCTTGTCATAGGCAATACTGTCGCCCAGACCGAGCGCCATCGCGGCCACCTGGCTGTCAAAGATCGGCGCAGGAATCATCCCGTCGGCCATATGGTAGAAAATTTCCAGATCCTGCCGCGGGGCGTGGAAGACCTTCATGATGCGGTCATCTGCCAGCACGTCGTAGAACGGCTCCATATCCATGCCGTCGGCAAGCGGATCGATCAGCACTTCCGTCTCGCCGCCAGCCGCCTGAATCAGGCACAGCTGCGGCCAGAACGTGCTTTCGCGTATGAATTCGGTGTCGACCGCAATGAAGTCACACTGCACCAGTGCATCGCACGCGGCTTCGAGGTCTTGGGTTGTTGTAATCAGTTTCATCGGGACCGCGTTTAAACGCCTTCGCTCAACTTGGCGAGGGGGAGGTGCCGCGCAGTTTCAGCATCCGGATGAATGCAACAATGGCAACGATCAGGCTGATCGCTGCTAGATAGATAAACGCCGACTGCAAGGGCAGACCCAGAATCGCCAGCCCCGCTAGTGTAAACTGACCCAGCGTGGCCGTTGCGGCATTGAGCAATCCACCAGCCGACAACAACCTGCCGCGTATCCCGGCCGGTGCACGCCTTTGTGCCATGGCCTGCATTGGCACCACAAACAGACCAGCGGAGACAGCCGCCAATACCAGATCAATCAACAGGCGGCGATTGGCCGGATCACGAACAAAATCCATGCCCGGGATCAGCTCGGCAGCGGAAGGAATTGTAGGATTATTCCATGTGATCAGGGCGATATCGACATTGAAAACGACAAGACCGACGGCACCTGCAACGGTAAAGGGAAGCGCATCCCCCTTGCCGGCAAGCGCCCCGCATAGGATCGCACCGGTCGCGGCCCCGACCGTGAACAGAACGCTGAACAGCAGCACCGCGGTTTCGTCAGTACCGAGCACCGAGCGCGCAAAATTGGGAATGAGTGTGACAACCGAGGCCGCCAGCATCCAGAACCAGGCTGCACCCAGCAGCGGCCGCAGCACGTCCGGATGCCCGAGAGTGGAACGCAGAACACGAATGATTTCCCAGACGAAATTAAGGGTCAGCGGCATATCGGGATTGCTGGCAGGGGCAGGGGGGAGTTGCCGTATGGCCAGCCAGCCGAGCACGGCCATGACAACGAGACCGCCGCCGACGATTTCCGGGCCGAATTCCCGTGTGATGATCACGGTTCCGAAGCCGATGCCGACGAGCACGGAAATATTCAGGAGGCCTGAGATCATGGCATTGCCCGGCACCAGCTCGTGCGG
>PFFX01000161.1 GCA_002783385.1 Rhodobacterales bacterium CG15_BIG_FIL_POST_REV_8_21_14_020_59_13
AACTTGGCAAACCGCATCATTTTCGAGCGGTCGAACTTGTCCGCAATCCGGCCGGCAATGGCCGAGAACAGGAAGATCGGCAGGGTGAAGGCCGAGGCGGCGATCGGGACCAGAAGTTCGGAATTCAGGCCAAACAGGCTGACGCTCTGGAAGGTCACGATCGTCACCAGCGCATAACGGAAGAAGTTGTCATTGAACGCGCCCAGCGACTGGGCCACGAGCATGGGCCAGTAACGGCGTTGCCCGATGAGTGAGACGGCTATTCTGGCACTCATGACAGCGCCTCCTCTTCAAGCTGGCGCGTATGCGCTTCAATCGTGGTTTCCAGCGTGGCCATGAAGCTGGTCCCGTCAAGCCTGTGCGAGATCGGTTCGAGAAACTCGATCACGGCAGTGCCGGGATGCTTGCCCCATTCCTGCTGCGGCCAGAAACAACCCAGATTGGTGGCGACCGGCACGACCGGCCGTTCGAGGCTGGTGGCCAGGCGGTAAACGCCCTTGCGATAGGGCTTGCCGGTTCCGACCTGAGTCAGATGACCTTCCGGATAGATCAGGATGGGCCGTGTCTCTCCCCTTGAGCGGTCAATGCCGGACTTGAGCGACTCGATGGCTTTGCGGCCGCCGCCATTATTGACGATGATGGCGCCCGCGCGCTTCAGCACCCAGCCGATAAGCGGGTATTTCAGCATGTGGTCCCCGACCACGAAATTCACATTGCCGGTCTTGGCGATCATGATGATGCCATCGCCCCAGGACTGGTGTTTGGCGGCAAGGATCACCGCCTTTTTTCTGGGCGGAGTGCCGCGAACTTCGACCCTTATGCCGCAGATGACGCGCATCATCAGCACCGTCAGCCGGCAATAGGAGCGCACGCCATGCATCAGGAAGAATTTGCCCGGAATCAGGGCGAGGAGCGCACAGAGCACGGCGTATACACCGGACATCGCCCAGTAGAGAATATTGAACAGGGTCGAGCGCATCGGCCTTATCCTTCTGATTTCAAAACGGCGAGTACGCTGCGCGTGAAGACCTCGATCAGATCCGTCAGCGGCGTGGTGATCCGGCCATAGAGCCGGTATTCGGCCGCCTGCAGGACGACGCCCAACGCCATGGCGGATTTCAGTTCCGGA
>PFFX01000059.1:0-401 GCA_002783385.1 Rhodobacterales bacterium CG15_BIG_FIL_POST_REV_8_21_14_020_59_13
CTTGGAGAACCCCTTTCGCCGCGATTGAGCGCGATCGCGAACATCGACCAGAATCTCGACACCTGCGGTTTGCAGTGTTCCGATAAAGTGGCTGAGTTGCGCAGACTCGTATCCAATAGTTGAAAGCATGACTATCTCCCTACCGTCAAAATTGAGTGTGTCGGTTAAAGAATCAACAAGCGAGCGCAATTTTGAACCATCTCATTGCCCTATGATCCGCTTTTGCAGGCACAAACCGGCGGCTCTGCTCCATGAGGTCACAAACAAGTGCGTCATCACCCGGACTCGCGCGCGGCGCGGCCGTGTGATGACGGGAGGGGGCGTGCGTGGTTCGAGGCCCGGCTTCGCCGGGCACCTCACCATGAGGTCACACACAAACGCGTCATCCCCCGGTTTATCCG
>PFFX01000059.1:457-912 GCA_002783385.1 Rhodobacterales bacterium CG15_BIG_FIL_POST_REV_8_21_14_020_59_13
GACGGGTGAGGGGGCGTGCGTGGTTCGAGGCCTGGCTTTCAGCCAGCACCTCACCATGAGGTGAGGGGTTGGTTTCCTCCCCTGTTTACGGGGGAGGTGGCTTGAGCGGAGCGAAAGACGGAGGGGGCAGGATCACACACGCCGTCCGCGCTTTGTCATCCGCCCCCCTCGGCCCTCCGGGCCACTCCCCCCGCAAGCAGGGGGAGAAAAAGGGCACCTGTCACACCGAGATCCCGGGTTCACGCCTGCGGCGCGCCCCGGCATGCTTGCTTTGCAGGCAAAAATAACCCCCGCCGTCAAAAACGGCAGGGGCCAAGGTGCGCCACTGGGTGGTGGAAGGGAACCCCGGCCTAGAAGGGCCAGAGAATGTCGTAGATTTCCTGGCCGATGCGCGGGCGCTGCACATCGGAGATATGGCCGCGGCCGCCATAGGAGATGCGCGCTTCCGCGATCTG
>PFFX01000059.1:1037-15840 GCA_002783385.1 Rhodobacterales bacterium CG15_BIG_FIL_POST_REV_8_21_14_020_59_13
TCTCCTGCCGGGTGACCGCGCCATTGCCGCTGTGCGAGCCGGACGAGCCGAAACGGGTCAGCGAGGCGGGATCGACCGCATCATTGAAGAATTGCGACAGCGCCGCTTCGCCGCCGAGGAAATTGGTGAGATTGCTGTCTTCCGAGGCCGAGCGCGCCCGGTTGGTCGAGTTCTGCACATTGGCATTGTCGGAGATATTGATGTTCACCGTCAGGATGTCGCCCGGAGAGGCCGCCCGCGGATCGCCGAAGAAAGTCTGGCGGCCCGGCGTCCACAGCGAGTTGGTGGGCGAGGCCTCGTAATGCACCGGCATGGATCCGGCATTGGCGCCATAGGCCGGTTGCGGCGGGTAGCCGGCCTGCCCGCCGCCGCCGGAGCTTTGTCCTCCCCGGGAGGGCGGCGTGTTATACTGATCTCCATAGGCCGGGTTGGGGTTCGGCCCCGTCGCATACAGCGCCGGATTCTCGATCGGAGTGAGCGCGGGCGTGGAGCCGACTTCGGCGAGCCGGTCGGCAGTGGCGCAGGCCGTCAGGGCCAGGGCGGCGGAGAAAACGAGCAGTTTGCGGATCATGGCAATTTTCCCGGTGTTGCTGATTTTATTGTTCTTATTGGCTTCAGATGTTGGAGCTGTCGGAGTCGTAGTAGTAGTTGTAGTAGGAGACAAAACGCCCAAAACTGTAGGAGACTCCGATGCTGAATCAGGACGGTCCGGCGGTGACGACGCGGGCCCGGCCCGGCCCTTCCACCATCGCGTCAATCGTGCGGTTGGATTGCAGGTTCACAAAGCGGGCGATCTCATTCTCCCCGGCATCTTCCAGAGCGCGCGCGCGGGCGGTCAGCGTCAGGCCCGGCACGGAAAAGACAAGGTTCACCGTCTCGCCGCGCGCGACCACGACCGGCGCTTGCAGATCATAGGCCCGCACCGGCTCGCCCGGACGCAAGGCCCGGCGCGCTTCCAGCCCGGCCATGGTGTCCGGGTTCATCATCGCATCGGCCCGCACCCGGTCGGCGCGCACCGAAATCCAGTCGATATCACTGTGCTCGATCACCTGCCCGGCGGGAATCGGACGCGCCAGAACCGGTACCTCCAGCGTTGCATAGGCGCGGCCGGACAGGCGCACGGGCGTGGCTCCGTCATAGGCCATCAGCTCGGCCTGGAAAACGCCGGTGCGGCTGGAAAAATCCATCTGCGAAATCTCCGGCAGGCCACGCGCCTCGATCGGCATGTGCAGCGCACCCGCACCGGACAGCTGGACCTCATACTCATTGCCGTCGCGCATGCTGAGCTCGGCGGAAATCATCTCGGCCAGAAGCCCGGTATCGATCATCCGGCTGGCGCGCTCGATGGTAACGCGGCGAAGCTGGTTCGCATTGGCCCAGGCCAGGCCGTTATTGCGCGCCTGCTGGCGCACGTAATCGGGGTCCAGCGAGGTGCGGCGGCCCGGTTCCGGTGCGCGGGCGAGCACCACGCTGGCGGCCTCTCCGGTAATCCCGAAGAGATCTCCCAGCGTGACGACATCGGCTTCGATACGGATATCGCTGCGCAGCATGACCGCCTCGTCGGCGAAGGCCGTGGCGATGATCTGCGGCGGCGGGGCGAGCACGAGGGCGAGAGCGAAGAGGATGGTTTTCATGATCTAATCCTCAGCGGAGATTGGAGCTTGCGGCCAGCATTTCATCAGAGGCCGAGATCACCCGCGCATTCATCTCATAGGCGCGCTGGGCCTGGATCAAGGCGGTAATTTCAGACACCGCATTAACGTTGGAGCTTTCCACAAAGCCCTGCCGCACAACGCCGAAACCGGTCGATCCCGGCGTGCCGCTGGTGGCCGCACCTGACGCGGCGGTCTCGGTGAACAGATTATCGCCGCGCGCTTCGAGACCCGCCTCGTTGAAGAAGGTGGATAATTCAAGCTGGCCGACGATTTGCGGGTCAGGGTCACCATCAATGATGGCCTGCACCTGTCCCTGCTGATTGATTGCCACATCCCGCGTACCTTGCGGAATGGCGATGCCCGGCGCGACGGTATAGCCGTCCGTGGTCACGATCTGCCCGTCAGGGCTGATGGCGAAATTGCCGGCGCGGGTATAGGCATCCTCACCCGAGGGCAACTGGATGCGGAAATATCCGCGGCCGGAAATGGCCAGGTCATAGCGGTTTCCGGTCTGGTTCAGACTGCCCTGTTCGGTGATCCGGTAGACAGACGCTGCCTGCACTCCGAGACCGACCTGAACACCGGTCGGCACGATCGTCCCGGCATCGGAGGAGGAGGCCCCCATCCGCTCGACACTCTGATAGATCAGGTCCTGAAACTCGGCCCGCTGCCGCTGGAAAGCGGTGGTGTTCATATTGGCAATGTTGTTAGAGATAACCTCGACATTCATCTGCTGGGCTTGCATGCCCGTAGCGGCGGTGGTGAGTGAACGCATTGTATAACTCCCCTTAAACGCGGCCGAGGCGTTCGATCGCCTTGCGGCTCAATTCCTCGCCCTGTGAGATAAAGCGCGAAACGGATTCATAGGCCCGCATGGTCTCGATCATGCGGGTCAGCTCCAGAATGGGCTGGACATTGGAGCTCTCGACATAGCCCTGACGAAGCTGGAAATCGGCGGCGAGATCGGCCGGAGCTTCTTCAGGCGCGGCATAGCGGCCAGAACCTGTCTTCGACAGCGCGCCCAGATTTTCAAAGGTATAGACCGCCAGCCGGGCGATCTCGGCATTGTTCTGGACCAGCGCACCGTCTTCGGAAATCATCACCGGGCCTTGTGCCAGGTCGATCAGGATAGGCGCGCCCAGATCATCCAGAACCAGGGCACCATCGGGTGCCGCCAGCCGGCCTTGGCCATCAATAGTGAAGCGGCCATCGCGGGTATAAAGCGCCTCGCCATTGGCGGCCTCAACCTGGAAGAAGCCATCGCCTTCCAGCGCGACATCGAGCTGGCGGCCGGTAAATTCCAGCGTGCCTTCGCGAAAGTCGCGGCCAATACCCCAAGCATCGACATATTGAAGATCGCGCGGCCCATCTTGAGATGTCGCCGTATGGGCGGCCTCGCTGCGCAGCAGCAGGCTTTCAACGTGGAATCCGGGCGTGTTGGCATTCGCGATATTGTTCGCGGTAATATCCATTTCGCGGCGCAGTGTGAGCTGTCGCGAAAGCCCTATCATCAGAGCATTGTCCATGGCGCGTTCCGTCCGTTCTGGATCGATATGTTTCAGCACCGTCTTCCGCAGCGCTTGCTCCACACGTTGCATCCAGCGTGCCATGGTTAATAATTATATATTTCAATAAGTTGGAATATGGGCATCGCAGACCCGGCATCGCCTCCCGGCAGGTTACGGCCCACCAGGCGGCAGGAATTGCCGGGTGAGCGGCAATTGCAAACGCCTCGTTAACCGGAGCGGGCCTTAATCAGTATGTGATTCCAAGAATTGGAGCCGGTAAATGGCGGACGATAACGAAGAGATCAAAGAGAACGAAGACGGCGCAGAAGGCGAGGAGGCTGAAGGCGGAAAAAAGAAGCCCGGCCTGATCAAGCTGGCACTGTTCATCGGCCTGCCCGTGGTCATTCTCCTGCTTGGCGGGACTGCAGCCTTCCTGCTTCTGTCCGGCGGTGGAGAAGAGGCGCAGCTTGCCGAAGCCGGAGACCATGGCGAAGCTGGTGATGGCCTTAGAACCGGAGTGCATGATAACGCACACTTCGTAGAGCTTCCCGAGATAATATTTTCAATTACAGATAGAGATGGCAGGGCATACACAGTATCATTGAAGCTGGCATTCGAAACCGCTGATGAAAATTTCGAGGAGAGCTTTATCGAAGCTGAGAAGTTGCAGATTCGCGATCAGTTTATGGGTTTTTTGAGTGCGCTTCGCCCTAGCGATATTGAAGGTAGCGCTGGTATCCAGCGCTTACGCATGGAGTTGCTGCGCCGGGCCCAGCTCGTGCTTGGCCATGACCGGATATCGGCCGTTCTCATAACAGAATTAGTGCGAGCTTAGAACCATTCATGGCGGATGCTGCAGAAACCGAAGCCCCGGAAGCCACTGAAGCCGAGGACGCCTCCGGAGACGATCTCTCCGAAGAATGGCAGTCCATGGTCGGTGAAGAGGGCAGCGACGGACAGCCCGGCGCTGCGCCTGAACGCATTCTCAATCAGGATGAAATCGACAGCCTCCTGGGTTTTTCGATGTCGGACGAGGATGGCGGTGACAAATCCGGTATTCGCGCCATCATCAATTCGGCGCTCGTCTCCTATGAGCGCCTGCCCATGCTGGAAATCGTCTTTGACCGCCTCGTGCGGTTGATGACGACCAGCCTGCGCAATTTTACCTCGGACAATGTCGAAGTCAGCCTCGACAATATCTCGTCCATGCGCTTCGGTGACTATCTCAATTCTATTCCATTGCCCGCAATCCTGTCGGTTTTCCGTGCCAAGCAGCTCGATAATTACGGTCTGCTTACGGTTGATTCCAACCTGATCTATTCCATTGTCGATGTCCTGCTCGGCGGTCGCCGCGGCAATAGCGCCATGCGGATTGAAGGCCGGCCCTATACGACGATCGAGCGGACACTGGTCCAGCGAATGATTGAGGTGGTGCTGCAGGATGCCAAGTCGGCCTTCGAACCCCTGACCGAGGTCGATTTCGCGCTCGAGCGGATTGAGACAAACCCCCGCTTTGCGGCGATTGCCCGCCCGGCAAATGCCGCCATTCTGGTGAAGCTGCGCGTGGACATGGAGGACCGGGGCGGGCGCATCGAACTGCTTTTGCCCTATGCCACACTCGAACCCATCCGGAAAATGCTGCTGCAGCAATTCATGGGTGAAAAATTTGGCCGCGACAATATCTGGGAAAGCCACCTTGCGACCGAGCTTTGGTCCACACAGATGGAAGTCTCGGCGGTTCTCGATGAAATCCGGATGCCACTGGGCAAGGTGATGGACATGAAGGTAGGCGACACCTTCTTCCTCGATGCCTCCTCCGACAGCGCCATTGAACTGAAATGCGGAACTGTTCCGCTCACTCGCGGTCGCATGGGCCGGCTCGGCTACAATGTCGCCGTTCGCCTGGATGCCCCGCTGACCTCCCGCGCCAAAAAAGCATTGTTGAGAAAAGCATGACCCTTGCCACACTCGTCTTTGAAGGTGCTGTCGCACTGCTGATCCTGCTCGCCGCGATCATGTTGTGGCGCGTCGATACGCGGCTACGGGCTCTGCGCTCCGGTCAGGATGGCATCCGGGCGACGATCATCGCGCTGGATGAAGCCTCCGAGCGCGCCCGCGCAAGTCTTGCCGGACTTCAGCGGGCCGCACGCGATAGTGGTGAATCCCTGGAAGAGAATGTCCGCCGGGCGCAAGGCCTGTCCGATGAGCTCCGCCTGCTGGTCGAGGCCGGTGACCGTCAGGTTGACGCCATTGCATCGCGCCCGCGCCGCAAGACCATTGCCGAACACTTTCCCGAAGGTGGTCGGAAAACCATTTATACTGATCTGAAGGATGTGCGGTAATCATGCGCCCGGTTCGTCTCCTCGCAACAGCCGCTGTCCTGGCAGGTGGTCTATTCGTTCTCAAGGCGCTGGAACTCGGCGTCAGCGCAGCGGACGCGCTGACGGCCTGGAGTCTCTCCGAGGAGGCCGAAACCCCGGCGCAGCAGGATGATACGGGCCTCACCGATGAAACCGCTTCGCCCTTGCCGGAAAACTCGATCGG
Organism: Rhodobacterales bacterium CG15_BIG_FIL_POST_REV_8_21_14_020_59_13; assembly: GCA_002783385.1. Classification (GTDB taxonomy): domain Bacteria; phylum Pseudomonadota; class Alphaproteobacteria; order Caulobacterales; family Maricaulaceae; genus Hyphobacterium. The sequence goes on from PFFX01000059.1 coordinate 6,745, forward strand.
CGCCGCACAATGCCCCCCGGTTCACCCCGGTCCGGACCGGTCGGATTTATTTTATGACAGCGTCGGGCTCAGCCCGTTCCAGGCTGATGTCCTGACATCCCTCCATGAACGGCGGGAGCAGCTTGATGGCCGCGCCCGCGAACTTGATACGCGGGAGCAATTGCTGGAAGCCGCAGAAATACGCATTGATGAACGTATCACCGAATTGCGCACACTGCGTAATGATATCGAAACCCTCCTTGGAACATTGTCTGAAGAAGAAGAGGCCGAAATCACCCGCCTGGTATCGATCTATAACAATATGGAAGTGGATGCCGCCGCCGAGCGGCTGGCCGCCCTGGATCCACAAACACAGGTGCAGATTGTCACCCGTATGGCCGCCCGCAAGGCAGGCGAAATAATGGGCGAAATGAATATCCGCGATGCCGCCAATCTCACAGCGCTGATTGCCTCTCGCCGTGACGTTCCGGATACAGCAGCTGAGCTGGAGGCGCGGATTGGCACTGAGGGCTAGCCTTCTTTCCAGCCTGACCGGAATTATGGTCTGTGCCTCGGCATATGCTGCCGAGCCGGTCAGTTTCTCGGTCGAGCGCATCAATGGCGTGTCCCGCATTGTCGTGGCCTATCCAGAAGCTTTTTCCGATCAACGCCCGGGCGCAGAGGCTGAAATCGTGGGCGGCCAGGTGCTGGTCGTTCGTCTGACGGATGCCATCGAGGGCAGTGCCAGTGAAATCACCAGCCGCCTGGAGGATATGGTGGCGCTCGCCCGCATAGATCCGGATGGCAATGCGCTGCGGCTGGCCTTGCGCTATGGTGCCGTAACGCCGCGAATCTCGGCCTCCTATAATCTCGTGGCGATTGATCTTGTACCGGCAGGGACACAACCGCTCCCGGATATTATTTCCCCGCGCGAGCAGGATGAAATTGATGCCGCCGCAGCCGCTGCTGCAGCCCCGCCACCGCCACCGCCTCCTGCTCTGGATGTCGCGGTCTCTTATGGACAGGCCGCCGAATACACCCGCATCGAACTGATCTGGCCGCAAGTTGTGGACTATGAGCTTACCCAGGCTGGCAATTCCGCCACGGTCGAATTTTCAGCGCCTGCGGTTATGGATCTGGTTGAGCTGCGAACCTCGGATCCCCGCCTGCTTGAAGACATTGAGGGCGCGCGCGGAGAAAATGATTACCGCTTGCGTATGACGCTGGAGGAGGGGGCCACAGCGCGCATCTGGGATGAAGGCGAACGCATCGTCATCGACCTCTTGCCCGATGGGGTGACCAATCCGACAGACGTTCTGGCCTCACTGACCGCGCTTGCCAATGCGCAACCGCCTGACGAAAGCACACAGTCCCCCCCGCAAGACCCGGCTCCGGCCGCGGCTACCGTTGCGGAAGTAAGCGATTTAGAAGAGGCGGATATCGAACCAGGCCAACCAGTGCCCATACCGGAAGTCGTGGATAATGGTCTCAGCTACACACCTGTCGAGCGCGCCGATCCGGTTCCGGTCAGCGGCATCGTCCAAGCCGAAGTCGTTGAAGCAGACGGCGAATTATCCGCGTCCTTTCAATGGGCCGCACCGGTCGGTGCCGCCGTCTTCCGCCGCGGCTCTGCGATCTGGATTGTTTTTGATGCAGAAGCCGACCTCAATCTCGAGGAGATGGCGCATGGTTCACGCGGCCATGTCATCGGCTTCAGCACGGTTCAAGGTCAGGGCTTTACCGCCGCCCGGGTCGTTGTTCCGGAATCCACACAATCAGAAGTCTTTAACGAAGGGACGGTCTGGCGCATTGTTTTGGCGGAGCGTATTCAATCGCCGCCACGACCGATTTCGGTTGAACGCGATGCCCGGCGCGGCACGTCTGCCCGCATTCTGGTAACGCTCGACGGGTTGGGACAAACCCTCTGGGTCGATGATCCTGTGGTTGGTGACACACTGGCGGTGATCACCGCCAATGGCCGGATTCAAGGTGCGCCCGGACGCCGTGATTTCGTTGGTATGGCGCTTTTGCCATCCAGCTACGGCGCAGCGATGGAAGTCACCGCCGATGATGTGGTCATGACCACGCAAGACGGTGTTGTGATATTCGCCCGCCCGGAAGGCATGGCCCTCTCGCCGACCTCCGACAGCATTCTGGCTTCTGGCCGCCGCAGTCTGGATTCGCCCGCCTTCATGGATTTCGAGCATTGGCAACGCGAGGGCGCATACTGGCCGACATATACCGGGCTCTATGCACAGGCGGCGCGTGGCACCACGTCCGACAGGATCGCTCTTGCCCGGTACATGCTGGCAAATGGGCTGGCGGCGGAAACGCTGGGGGTCATAGATGTGGCGATTGACCGGGATCCCGCCATGCAGAGCAATGCTCATGCGCTGGCACTGGCGGGCGTTGCCAGCCTGATGATGGGAAGGGTGGAAGATGCCCGGCTAGCCTTCAATGCGCCGGAATTGCGCAGTGACCCCGGTATGGTCCCTTGGCAGGCCATGGTCGCTGTGGAACGCGGGGAATGGGAAGAGGCCAGCCGCCGCTTTGCCGCTTCCCGTGAAGTGCTTTTTGATTATACGCCGGAATGGCGGGCCCGCTTTCGCGTCATGCATGCCGAAACCGCGCTGGAACTGAATGATTTTGCCTCAGCTACCGAATTGCTGCGTCAATTGGACAGCAACAATCCAAGCCCGGAAATCGCGGCGCGTGCTGACTGGCTCGAAGCACGTCTGGCATCCGCATCGGGCGACACTGCCTCTGCCTTGCGCCAACTGGAAGCGTTGACGTCTTCGGACAGTCCGGAGATCCAGGCATTTGCGCTGTTGGAACTCTACAAAATACGGATCGAAAATAATCTGATATCGCCAACCGAAGCCGTTGAAGGTCTGGAAATGCTCCGCCTGCGCTGGCGCGGCGATACGATTGAGCTTGAAACCATGAATTTGCTGGGCCGGCTCTATGTCAGTGAAGGTCAGTTCAGAGAAGGTCTGCGAATCATGCAGAACGCCCGGGCCGAATTCCCAGAAACACGGGCTGCTCGCCGCATTGGTCGGGAAATGAGCCGTATTTTCAATGAGCTTTTCCTTGACGGGGCTGCCGATCGGATGGACCCGATCGAGGCGGTCGCCCTGTTTTATGAACACTCCTACATGACGCCCATCGGAGCCGATGGCGACCGCATGATCCGGCGTCTGGCGGACCGCTTGGTGGCTTTTGATCTTCTGGAACCCGCCGCACAACTTCTGGCCCACCAGGTCAATGAGCGCTTGCGGGAGCCGGCCGCCCGCGCTCGCGTTGGCACTGATCTGGCCGTCATTTATCTGATGGATCACCGCCCCAGCGAAGCGCTGACCGTCATCCGCTCTACCCGTGTTGCCGGGCTGCCGTCGGCACTGGTGAGAGAGCGCCGTATCCTTGAAGCGCGCGCCTTGTCCGAGCTCGGACGGCATGAGCATGCGTTGGAATTGATTGAACGCGATACCAGCGAGGAAGCCCGCCGCCTGCGTGCCGATGTGGCCTGGGCCCAGCGCAACTGGCCGGATGCTGGCCGCCGCATTGAGGCCGCCCTCGGCAATCGCTGGAGTGACCCGCAAGCGTTGACGATTGACGAGCAGGCCGATGTCCTGCGCGCCGCCATCGCCTATAATCTGGCCGGGGACAGGTCTGCGATTGATCGCCTGACAATGCGTTACGGTGCGCAAATGGCAACAACAGATCAGGCCGAAGCCTTCGACGTTCTGACCAGCGACACTTCGGCCAGCGGCGATGTCCGCATCGGCGATCTCGCCCGGCAGATTGCAGGTGTTGATACGCTGGATGCCTTCATGGGCCGCTTCCGCGACCGCTTCTCTGAAGACACGGACCCGGCCTAACCGGGCGGTGTGATCGTCGCAAAGCTCTGGACAAGACTGCCGGCGACCAGCCGCCATCCATCCACGAGCACAAAAAAGATCAGTTTGAACGGCAGCGAAATCACGATCGGCGGCAGCATCATCATGCCCATCGACATCAGAATGGAGGCGACCACCAGATCAATAATGAGGAAAGGAATGAAGAGCAGGAAACCAATCTCGAAGGCGCGCCGCAATTCTGAAATCATGAAAGCAGGCGCAACCACATGAAACGGTGTTTCCTCAGCACTGTCAGGCGGCTCACCATCCATGAAGCCGATAAACAGTGCCAGATCATCTTCCCGCGCATGCGCCAGCATGAAGGTCTTCACCGGTGCGCTGGATTGATCAAAGGCCTCGGTTAACTCGATCTCGCCATCGAGGAGCGGACGGATGCCCTGCTCATAGGACTGGCTGAAAACCGGGGCCATGATGAATCCGGTCAGGAAGATCGCCAGTGAGATCAGCACCGCATTGGGCGGGCTTTGTTGCAGGCCGACGGCCGTCCGCAGCAGTGACAACACCACCACGATCCGCACGAAAGACGTTGTCATGATGACGATGGAGGGGGCCAGCGACAGCACCGTCAAAAGCGCCATCAATTGCAGAACACGTTCGGTCAGTGTGCCTTCATCGCCCAGATCCAGCGAGATGCCGGGGCCTGCGGGAGTGGCAGCCCAGACCGATCCGCTGACCAGAACAAAACCGCCGATCAGCGCAAAGATACCTGCCCAGCGTTTCAGGCTCATGAGGCCGGCCTCTCGTCATGGGGCAGGAGTGTTTCGTCCGTTGCCCCGAGCAGCAAGGCTTTTTCCTTGCCATCAATCTCAACGATGACGATTCGGCGGCGGGGGTCGAGCACCAGTGTCTCTACCACCTTCATGCGGCGCTCGCGTTTCACACCGGCAAACTGTCCGCGCGAAAGTCCGGACAGAAAGCTGGCCAGCCATCCCTGCCGTGCGCCCAGCGCCAGCAGACCAAGCAGACCCAGCACCACGGCCAGAGCAGCAATGTATCGGGCAGCATTGACAACGTCCAAGGTGGGCAATTCCTTCCTGTTTAACGCGGCGTTAAGCGATGCGCTCCAGCTTCTTCCTCAACAGACCGGAGTTAAGGATGAGTCTGGATAACGCGCCAACACTGGCAATCTTGCGTGAGTCGATGGCTTTTCACAGTCAGCGGCATGATTTGCTGACGCAGAACATCGCGAACGCCAATACGCCCGGCTACACGCCGCAGGATTTGTCCCGTGCCGATTTTCATCGCGCACTGCAGGAGCAGTTGCGCAATTCCGCCAGCGTGTCTGCCGGTGACCGCCGCTATCGGGCTGAAGACCGTCCGGATAGCCAGACGACGGTGAATGGCAATTCCGTGATTCTGGAAGAACAAATGGTGCGGGCACAGGAAAACCGGATGCAATATGAAACTGCGCTGACGCTTTATCAGAAAAGTCTGGGCCTGATGCGCATGGCGGCGCGTCCGGTCGGCGGATAGGAGCGAATAGATGACAGACGCCTCTGACGCACTTTCAGTCGCTGCAGCAGGGCTTCGCGCCCAGTCCGCGCGCATGCGGATCATCGCCGAAAATATTGCCAATGCGAATTCGACCGCGGAGACGCCGGGCGGTGATCCCTATCGCCGTCAGATGCCGGTCTTTGAATCTGAGCTGGATCGCGCCAGCGGTCTGGAAACCGTTCGCATGAGCCGCGCTGCGCCCGACATGTCCGATTTTCGGCTGGAATACGAGCCGGGACATCCGGCCGCCGATGACGAAGGCTATGTGCGCTATCCCAATGTTCAGACCCTCATCGAGCTGATGGATATGCGTGAAGCCCAACGCTCTTACGAAGCCAATCTCAACATGGTGGAATCCAGCAAGCGCATGATGGAACGCGCGCTGGATCTGCTGCGCCGATAGGACACTGAACAATGGCCATGGATATCACTGCAGCGCTGAACGCATATCAACAGGCCGCTGGCGCTGCCGGGGCTGCCGCAACCGGCCCGGATGCCGCTGCCGAAGGGCTCAAATTCACCGAACTGGTGCAGGGCGCGCTGGAGGCCACCAATACATCATTGGTTCAGGCTGAACAGATGACGGCCAGCGCCGCCACCGGCCAAGCTGAACTGGTCGACGTGGTCACCGCTGTGGCGGCTGCCGAGGTTCAGCTCGAAACCGTCATGGCTGTACGCGACCAGGTCATCCGCGCCTATAACGACATCCTGAAAATGCCGATCTAGGCTTACTCTGCCGCCTGCACATCTACGATCCAAGACTGAACACGTTCCTCAAGGATATTGAGCGGGACAGCGCCCTGGGTCAGCACAACATCGTGGAACCCCCCCATGGTGAAGTCATCGCCCAAAGCGGTCTGTGCCTCACCACGTAAGCGCAGAATCTCGTTCATTCCGATCTTGTAAGCCGTGGCTTGCCCCGGAATCACGATGTAGCGGTCAATGGCATTGACGATATCACCCTGCGGGTTGGGCGTGTTTTCGGCGAGATAATCGACCGCTTCTTCGCGGGTCCAGCGATATTGATGCAGGCCGGTATCAACCACGAGCCGGCAGGCCCGCCAAAGTTCCATGGCCAGACGCCCGAAGTTTGAATACGGATCGTCATAGAAGCCCATTTCCAGGGGCAGGTATTCGGTATAAAGGCCCCAGCCTTCCGTGTAGGCGGTCACGCCGCCGAAACGGCGGAAGGCAGGCACGCCGTCCAGCTCCTGCATGATGGCCAGCTGCATGTGGTGACCCGGAATGCCCTCATGGTAGGCGAGAGCCTCCATCTGATAGGTGGGCATCTCGCTCATATCGCGCAGATTGGCATAATACCGGCCCGGACGTGACCCGTCTTCCGACGGGCGGTTATAGAACGCCTTGCCGGCAGAGGCTTCCCGGAAGGGCTCGACGCGCACAACTTCCATATCCGCTTCCGGGAAAGTGTTGAAGACAGCGGGAAGCGCCTCACGCATATTGTCGATGAGGGTTGTCGCATCAGCGAGATATGCTTCTCGTCCTTCATCCGTATTGGGATAGTAGAATTGATCGTCGGTCCGCATGAACTCGAAGAAATCCTGCAAGGAGCCTTCAAAGCCAACCTCGGCCATGATGTCGCGCATTTCGCCATGGATACGGGCAACTTCGGCCAGACCAAGATTGTGAATCTCCTCCGGTGTCATATCGGTCGTGGTATAGCCGCGCAGCATGTAAGCGTAGTATTCGCCGCCGTCTGGCAGGGTCCAGGCTCCGTCATCATCGCTTGCTCCGGCTTCCATTTCCTCGAACATCGCGATCATGCGCTCATAGGCAGGTTGCAGAACCTCGACCATCGCGGTTTCGGCTTCGGAGATAAGCTGATTGTGTTGGTCTTCAGGTAGATCCAGTCCGGTCACCTTGGCGCGGAAATCCGCCATGATCGGTGAATCATCGCCGCTGTCATCAAACGGATGACCGGTGATGACATTGCGGGCGGTCGCGATCATCGGCGGATAGGTCCAGCGCGCGGTCCGCACGCCCATATCATAGGCGCGGCGGGCATTTTCCATCGACTGGTCCAGAAACGCTCCGGAATTATTCAGGCGCCCGGCATAGGCTTCAGCGTCCTCGATCGTCGCAACGCGATGCTGGCCGATCAGGAAAGAGGCGACAAAACTGTGCGGTCCGCCACGCGGCGTGAAGATATAGCCATGATCCTGCCACCGGCGGCCCTCTATCGCGCGCTCGGCATTGCGCTCGAACATGCGCCAGGAGATCTGCGCGCTCTCATCCAGGGCTTCATAATCAAATTCCGAACGCATCTGCGCCAGATTGTTTTCGATAATCTGGATGCCTTCTTCCGCAAACTCGGGCGACGCGTCATTCCACTGGTCGTAATCGGTTTTGCGGCCGAGGAAGGTCTGCGTCACCGGAGAGCGGGCGACACCGGCTTCATACACGTCCTCGAACCATGCATTCAGGCGTTCGGATTCGGCGGCCTCCATCTCGTTGCCGGAATTGCCGTCGCCGTCATTGTCATTGGCGGCACTGGAAGAAGAGGCGTCATTCGCCGGCTCCCGGGGTTCGGCCGTTTCACTGGATGGGCTGCACGCAGCAAGAATGGCTGCCAGTGAGACAGAGGTCAGAAAGGCCGGAAATTTCGTCATCGGAGTTTACTCCTCTTCATTTTCAGGACGCCGTTCGGCGACATATTCATTGACCAGATCGGTCAGTACGGGGAGCGGGATCGATCCATTGGTCAGCACAACATCATGGAATTCGCCATAATCAAAGGCGTCCCCCAGTTCAGCCTGTGCAAAATCACGCAATTGCCGGATCCGGATCTGCCCGATCTTGTAGGACGTGGCCTGTCCCGGCCAGACAATATAGCGCTCGACTTCACGTGTGACTTCTTCCTCGGTGAATGAAGTGTTTTCCAGAAGGAAATCAATCGCGTCCTGACGGCTCCATTGCAGGGAGTGAATGCCGGTGTCGACGACCAGCCGTCCGGCGCGCCATAATTCATACGAAAGCTGTCCGAAGTGCTGATACGGATCAGAGAACAGCTCCATCTCGTTACCGAGGCTTTCCGCATAGAGCGCCCAGCCTTCGCCGAAGGCCGAAAGATACATCAGGCGCTGGAACATCGGCGTGCTCTCACGCTCCAGCGCCAGCGTGCTCTGGAAGTGATGGCCTGGAATGCCTTCATGCAATGCCAGTGTTTCCATCTGATAGGTCGGTAAATTGCGCATATTCGAGGTGTTGGCGTAAAAAACACCCGGCCGCGAGCCATCCGCTGACCCACGGTTATAAAAGGCTGTCGGCGAACCGGCCGCGCGGAAAGGCTCAACTTCCCGGACGATCATGTCACCGCGCGGAATAGTGTCGAAATACGCCGGAACCGCCGCCCGGACACGGTCGAAGAACATTTCCGCCTCGGCAACATAGCGCTGGCGGCCCTCGTCTGTGTTCGGATAATAGAATTGCGCGCCGGTGCGCATGAAGGCGAAGAAGTCCTGCAACGATCCTTCAAACTCCACCTCGGTCATGATCGCCCGCATCTCGTCATGAATGCGCGCAATCTCGGCCATGCCGGTATCGTGAATCTCCTGCGCCGACAGGTCTGGCAGGGTCGTATAAGTCGCCAGTTGTGACTGATAATACGCTTCACCGCGCGGCAGCTTCCACGCGCCATCGCGCTCGTCTGTCATGTTTTCATGGCGTTCAAACATGGCGATGAGAT
>PFFX01000059.1:15861-32864 GCA_002783385.1 Rhodobacterales bacterium CG15_BIG_FIL_POST_REV_8_21_14_020_59_13
CATTGGCCATGACCTCGCTGGCCCGCGCGATCAGCGCGTCCTGCTCTTCAGCCGGTATATCCAGCGCGCGGACCTTTCCGGTGAAGTCGGCCAGAAGCGGCGAGGGGGTGCCGCTATCGTCAAAGGGCGCGCCGGAGATGATGTGGCGGGTATTCCCGATCAGGTACTCGAAAGCGAAACGCGGCGGGATGACGCCGTTTTCAGCCCGTGCATCGGCCTGTTCAATAAGGCTGTCCAGCGCAGGCGCAATACCCTCAAGCCGCGAGATATAGGCTTCGGCATGGCCGGCCGTCTCGATCCGGTGCTGGCTGATCAGAAGGGTCGGAAAACCGGTATGCGGCCCGAACATTTGCGTGAAAATGTATTCCTGATCCCGGAATTCGTGTTCCCGCATCCTGGTTTCGGCAAGATATTCAAACACGCGATAGGATACTTGCGCGTCCTCGTTCAACGCGTCGAAATCAAATGTCTCCCGCAGATGATCCAGACGCGCGATGCGGCGTTCATTGGCGGCAATCGCTGCTTCATCAGTCACCGGATTCCAGCGGCCATAAGCGTCCAGATCGTCAATACGGCCGAGTGCTGTCAGCGTCTCTGGTGAATATTGCAGGTCTTCTTCGAACAGCTGGTCGAACCAAGCGTAAAGCCGGTCTGACTCGGTCTGTTCGGCGATATCGCCGCTCGCAGAATTCATTTGCGAAGGCTCATTTGCGGTGACGTCGCCGGCGGATGTGGAAACCTCCGTCTCGTCAGCTGGTTGGCTACAGGCCACCAGCAAAGCCAGGCTCGAGGCGCCGGCCAAAAGCATACGTAGAGTCATGTGTCAGCCCTCCCCAGGGACAAGTCTATTCAGTAAGTTTTTCTTCGATATAGGCATCGATGAGATCGCTCAGCAGGGTCAGCGGAACCGAACCATTGCCGAGCACGACATCATGGAATTCGCCATAGTCGAACTCATCTCCCAGCGCAGTCATGGCGCGCTGGCGCAGCTCCAGAATGGTCAGCATCCCGACCTTGTAGGACATGGCCTGTCCCGGCCAGACGATATATCGCCGGACCTCGTTGCGGATATCGCCTTCGGTCATTGGTGTATTGGCGAGCATGTAGTCCATCGCCTCTTGCTCGCTCCAGTCATAGAAGTGGATACCGGTATCCACCACCATGCGCGCTGCCCGGAAGACTTCATACCCCAGCCGCCCGAAATCCTGATAGGGATCGGTGAAGAAGCCCATATCCTTGCCGAGATTTTCTGAATAGAGCGCCCAGCCTTCGCCATAGGCCGAAAACCATGTCGTGCGTTGGAACATCGGAACATTATCGAGCTCCTGACTGATCGCGACCTGCATGTGATGGCCTGGCAAGCCCTCGTGATAGGCGAGGGTTTCCATCTGGTAGACAGGCAATTCATCCATCTGCGAAAGATTTACATAATAGGCACCCGGCGCTGTCCCATCCAGCGGACCCGGTTCGTAAAATGCCCCTGTGGCGGTTTCGATGCGGTAGGGCTCGACGGCTCGCACTTCCATCTCGGCCTGTGGCAGACGCCCGAAATAATCCGGCAGCGCCTCACGCATGGTGGAAAGGATGCTGGTAGCTTCATCCAGATAGCGCTGCCGGCCTTCCTCGGTATTCGGATAGTAGAATTGTTCATCAGTCCGCAAATGGGCGAAGAACTCCTGAAGCGTTCCCTCAAAGCCGACCTGAGCCATGATATCGCGCATTTCGCCGTGAATGCGGTCGACTTCGGCAAGGCCCGTAGTGTGAACCATCTCGGCGTTCATGTCGTCGCGGGTCGTGTAATTGGCGACTTGCGCCTCATAGTATTCGACGCCGCGAGGCAGGCGCGAAACGCCATCAATTTCCAGCCGTTCGGCCATTTCGGCATGGTTTTCCATGGTCGAGATCAGATGTTCATAGGACGGACCGATGGAGTCCACCAGTGCTGTCCGCGCCCGTACGCGCAGGGCTTCCGCCATTTCCTCGCCGAGCTCAAGTCCGGCCAGCTTTTCGTTGAAATCCGCCCACAGCGGCGAGTCTTCGTCACTGTCATCAAAAGGTGCACCGGAGATCATGCCGCGGGCGGTATTGATCACGGTCGGATAAGCAAAGCCTGGTGGAAGAACGCCCTGCCGGGCGCGTTCATCGGCCTGATCAACGAGCGTCTGTAATTGGGGCCCGAGCCCTTCCAGGCGGCGGACATAGGCATCCGCATGGTCCGCATTCGCCATACGATGATAACCGATCAGCATGGCCGGCAGATCGCTGTGCGGTCCGAAGAATTGCGTGAAGATATAATTGTGGTCTCGGAATTCGCCCTGATCCAGCTGGTTTTCGAGGACGAATTCGGAGAATCGGTAGGAAACCTGAGTTTCCGGCGTCAGCGCGTCGAAATCGAAATCATTGTGCAGTGCCGCCAGATCCGCCCGGGCCCGGTCCTGGCTGGCTGCGAAGGCGGCGTCGCTCGCATCGTCCCAGCGGCCATAGGCCTCAATATCGTCAATCAGGCCAAGATAGGTCTGTCCTTGCGGGCTAAGCGCCAGTTCTCGATGAAACTGGGCGTCGAAAAACGCCATCAGGCGTTGGGTTTCCGTCTGGAGTTCGGTTTCACCCGCATCATTGGCCGGCTGGCTCACTACCTCAGGCGGATTAGGATCCCGCCCCTGTTCGTCCGAACAGGCTGCCAGCAACGCAAATGCGCTTACACCAACAAGAAAATGACGCATGAAAAACTCCCCGGAATGGCCAGATGTAAAATTGTTGCGTCTTTCTTAACGCAAAGGGCGGGCGCGTAAACCTGACCGATCCGTAATGTTGGGGGACGGATGGATTGGCCGGGCCTCCGGGGGCGCAACAGGAAACATCTTCAGTGCTGAATTCCACCCGCACGTTTACCAGTGTTGACTCTTTCTTAACGCAAACGGCCAGACCGTCATCATACAAAAAAGTGTGTGACTGCAGTTGCGGAGAAGCCGCGTGACGGGTTCAGAAGTCCTAGATATCGCCCGGGATTCCATCTGGCTGATGTTGGCCATGTCGGCACCTATCATGCTGATCGGCTTGGCCGTTGGTGTTGTGATCGCCCTGTTTCAGGCTTTGACCCAGGTGCAGGAAATGACCCTGGTCTTCGTCCCGAAAATTATTGCCATTTTCGTTGCCCTGCTGATTTTCCTGCCGATGATGGGCGCGCTGATGTCCGCTTTCATGAACGGTATATTCGATCGGATTGTCGCGGCATGATTGCAGATCCGTCTTTACTGGTTTTTGCGGGCGCCCTCATTTTCGCGCGCCTGGGTGCGATTCTCATGTTGTTGCCTGGATTTGGCGAAGGCAGCATTCCCCCACGCATCCGTCTGGCGTTTGCCTTGTTATTTGCACTCGCCTTGGGGCCCATGCTTGCCAGCGAATTGCCGGCCCAGCCAGAGCGCCCCCTGCAGATCGCCGGCCTTATTATCAACGAAGTGCTGATAGGTCTGATGATTGGGTCGGTCGCACGGATGTTTCTGGCATCAGCTGCGGTTGCCGGACAGGTCATTGGCCAGCAGTCAGGATTGGCCATGGCTCAGGTCTTTGACCCGTCGCAGGGACAGCAAGGCGCATTGATGGCGACCTTCCTGAACCTGACTTTCATGGTGCTGTTGTTTGCGACCAATGTGCATCATTTGCTGCTGCAGGCCGCGCAGGGCAGCTACAGCCTTTTTCCGGTTGGACAACTGCCCATGATCGAAGATGCCGCGCAATGGGCTTTGAACGCCTTTGCAGACGCCTTCATGATTGGCGTGCAGATGGCGTCACCGCTTATCGTCTTTGGCTTGGTGTTCTATTTCGGGCTCGGAATCCTGTCCCGCCTGATGCCTCAGGCACAGATTTTCTTTATCGCCATGCCATCCAACATCATGGCGGGCCTGTTCATCACCGCGATCGCGCTTGGCTCGATGGCTACGCTCTGGCTCAGCCGGATGGAACGCTTTGCTGTGGAGTTTCAATAACCCATGGCAGAAGGTCAGGACGAGAGCGAGAAAACTGAAGAACCGACGCAGCGGCGGCTTGATGACGCGCGCAAGAAAGGCGATGTTCCCAAATCACAGGAAGTGCCGGGATGGTTTGTCCTTGCGTCCGGGCTTGTGGTCATTGGCCTGATGGCGCCAAGCGCCGCCCGGTCCCTGTCGGCGGATCTCAGCCTGATACTGGCGAATGCCCATACGATAAGTCTCGAGCCGGCGGCGTTACGCACACAAAGCATGGCGCTGGGCTGGCGGGTGATTGCGGCCATCGGGCTGGCTTTCGCGGTTATCGCTTCAGCGGGTCTCGCCGGTCATCTGCTGCAGACCGGGCTGATGTTCACGACCGAAAAGATGCAGCCCAAATTGTCAAAACTGAACCCCATAGACGGGGTCAAGCGGATGTTCGGCCCGCAGGGCGTCGCCAACTTCCTCAAAGGCGTTGGCAAGATGGCGGTGGTCTCGGCGGCGGTTTTCGTGGTGATCTGGCCGAAGCGCGAAGAGCTGGCGACCATGCCGCTGGTCGATCTGTCTGTCCTTCTAGGCATTATCCGCAATAATATCCTTCTGGTTCTGGTCGCGGCGCTGGTCGCCTATGCCTTCATTGCCGCAGCGGATTTCATCTTCCAGCGGCAGAGTTTCATGAAGCGCAACCGCATGTCACGGCGCGAGATCAAGGATGAACTCAAACAGTCCGAGGGCGATCCAATGGTGCGCGCCAAGCTGCGTCAGATCCGTCAGGAGCGGGCCCAGCGCCGGATGATGGCGGCCGTGCCTGACGCCACTGTTGTGATCATGAACCCGACCCACTTCGCCGTCGCGCTCAAATACGAGCAGGGTGAAACACCAGCCCCGCTCTGTGTCGCAAAAGGCGTGGATCAGGTCGCCCTGAACATCCGCGAGCTGGCCGAAGAGCACAATGTGCCCATCGTCGAGGATCCGCCGCTGGCGCGCGCCCTTTTTGCCAGCGTTGATATCGATGAAACCATTCCGGCAGAGCATTTCCAGGCTGTGGCCAAGGTTATTGGCTACGTCCTGACGCTCACCGGCAAACGCGCACAAAACCCGCAACCGGGTTAGACTTCGGACAGCGGATATTGATTCGCATAAGGACAGAGCCATGGCTGATCTCACCGAACCCGTCGAAACGATGAAATCCCCCTTCCTGTCACGGGGCTTGCGGCGCGGCCTGCAATGGGTGATCGGGCTTGGTGTGCTGAGCGTTTCGGCAGTCGCGCTGTTTGCGGCCTCCGCCATGGTCTGGAACGGCTTTATCCTGCTGTGTGGCATAGCGATTGCCGCTTTCGGCATGTTGTACGCGCTGGCCGCAGGGGAAGCAGCCGGACGTTCCATGAAGGAAAAAGTTGACCGCGATGCTGAACCCGGCCCCGCCGGTTTGGCGCTGGAGGCACTGGAAACGCTGAACGATCCTGTGCTGGTCACCGACCGGCGCGGCGCGGTGCGCTGGGGCAATTCCGCCTATCGCCAGCTGTCGGGCCGATTTGTGTCCACAGGACAGGCGGCCACCTTGCCTGCGCTGGATCGTCTATGGGCGGCCAGCGGCGATGGTGCGATTTATCGCCTTGCCCGTGCGGCCCGCAATGGCGAAGTGGCGCGGGAGCGCCTGCCCGAACTGCCGGGCGGGGAAGGCGATATCCGGCATTATTGTCTGGAAGCACGGCCTTCCGGCAAGGATCATATAAGCTGGCGGCTGATGCCGGTGCATGAGGAAACCAGCGCTGCAGGGTCGGTTCCCACTGAGGACTGGACACACAAATCGCCTGTGGGACTTTTTGCGCTTTCCGGCGATGGTCTGATGATTGCCGCCAATGCAACCTTTCGCGAGTGGCTCGGCCTGGCCCCCGCAGATCCGCTGCCACCGCTAACCAGTGTCTTCGAGAAAGACATCGTCCGCGCGCTCGAAAAGTCGCAAGGCGATGAGGAGGTTTGCCGCTTTGAGACCCGGCTGAAAGGCCGGGATGGCATCGAAACCGACGCGGTGATTGCCTTGTCATGGGACAATGCGAAGAAACCCGCTGCCCGGGGCGTCATTTATGGACTGACGGCGACAGGTGCGCCGCCCGGCGTGGCACAGGCCATTGCTGGCGCAACCGGAGGCAGGGCCGGACGGACATTTGATGACATGTTTGCCGCTGCGCCGTTTGGTGTGGCACGTCTTGCCGGATCTGATCCGGCCACTGCCATCATTGAGGATATCAATCCGCAACTCGTCCGCATGACAGGTGGTCTCGCAAAATCAGGTGCAACATTTGCCGATTTGTTTGACTGGGAAGCCGGGCGCAGTCCAGAGGATGTCTTCGAGATCGCATCGCGCAAGGGCGAGCCGGCCGAAGCGGTACTCAAAACCGATCCGCCGATGGATATCCACCTGGTCTTCTCACCGGCAAAAGGCGGCAAGCGAGCGGCCTACATGATAGACGTGACGGCCTGGAAAGAGCTGGAACGCCAGCTCAGCCAGGGCAACAAGATGCAGGCGGTGGGCCAGCTCGCCGGCGGCGTCGCGCACGACTTCAACAATCTGCTGCAGGCCATTCGCCTCAATGTCGATGAGCTCCTGGGGCGCCATCCGGTCGGCGATCCCTCCTATGGCGAGCTTCAGGTAATCAATCAGACCGTCGCCCGCGCAGCCGGTCTGGTGAAGAAACTCCTCGCCTTCTCCCGCAAGCAGACATTCCGCATGGAAGCGCTGGATGTCGCCGATGTGCTTTCGGATTTTACCGTGCTCCTGCGCCAGATTCTGGAGGAAACCGTCAAGCTGGACATTGTCCATGGACGCGACGTCCCGGCCATCCGCGCCGACAAGGGCCAGCTCGAAACCGCAATCATGAACCTCGCCGCCAATGCCCGCGACGCCATGCGGGAAAGCGGCGGTGGCACGCTGACCATCCGCACATCCGCTGTATCGCCTGAAACCGTCACCGCCGCCGGAGCACCGGATGTGGACGACGGGGCCTGGGTCCAGATCGAGGTGATCGATCAGGGCACCGGCATGGACGAGGAAACCCGCCAGAAAATCTTCGAGCCTTTCTTCACCACCAAAGCCGTGGGGCAGGGGACGGGACTGGGCCTCGCCACGGTTTACGGCATTGTCAAACAGTCGGGCGGTTTCCTGTTCGTCGAGTCCGAAATCGGCAAAGGCTCGACCTTCCGCATTTTTCTGCCCGCCTATGTGCCGGCCGAAGGTGAAGAGGCGGTGCCCGTTGAAAAACCCAAGGCGGAACCCAAACCGGCCGACCTTGCCGGCCGCGGCCGTCTCTTGCTGGTTGAGGATGAAGACGCCGTCCGCTCCATCGCCGCCAAGACACTGGTAAAACGCGGCTATGATGTGGTCGAGGCCTGTGATGGCGAGGAGGCTTTTGACATCCTCTCTAGCGACGAGGAAGGCTTTGACCTGCTCGTTTCCGACGTTGTCATGCCGGGGCTGGACGGGCCGGGCCTTCTGGCCAAAGCCGCCGATCTTCTCAAGGATACACGCGTGATCTTCATTTCCGGTTATGCCGAGGAACAATTCTCCGACACGCTGTCGCGTGACAAGGACATCTCCTTCCTGCCCAAGCCCTTCACCCTGACCCAGCTGGCCGAGCGTGTGAAAGCGGTTCTGTCCGGCGAGGTCCGGGACGCAGCGTGACTGTTCAAAATGTTCTCCTTGCGTTCTATGAACAAAAGCGGTACATATCCCTTTATTGCTCCCCGCCCGGGGACGTGAAATAAGGGTTAGCATTATGGCCAAGGCAGCAATTCGACTGGTGAGCAATGTGAAAAGTGACGACAAGAAAAAGGCGCTGGATGCCGCCCTGTCCCAGATAGACCGGGCCTTCGGCAAGGGCTCTGTGATGAAGCTGGGCGAACGCCCGGAGATGGATATCGAATCAGTGCCGACTGGCTCGCTTGGTCTGGACATTGCCTTGGGGATTGGCGGTCTTCCCAAGGGCCGCATCATCGAAATTTACGGTCCGGAATCATCGGGTAAGACCACGCTCGCCTTGCATTGCCTTGCAGAAACGCAGAAGCGCGGCGGCGTTGCGGCTTTCATCGATGCCGAGCACGCGCTGGATCCGGTCTATGCTGGCAAGCTGGGCGTGGATGTCAGCGAACTGCTCGTCTCCCAGCCTGATTGTGGCGAACAAGCCCTCGAGATCGCCGACACTCTGGTGCGCTCCGGTGCGGTGGATGTGCTGGTCATCGACTCGGTTGCAGCGCTGACCCCCCGCGCCGAACTTGAAGGCGAGATGGGTGATAGCCTGCCCGGCCTTCAGGCCCGCCTGATGAGCCAGGCGCTACGCAAGCTGACCGGCTCGATCTCGAAATCACATTGCATGGTTATCTTCATCAACCAGATCCGGATGAAAATTGGTGTCATGTTCGGCTCGCCCGAAACCACGACCGGCGGCAATGCGCTGAAATTTTATGCCTCTATCCGTCTCGACATCCGGCGTATCGGCCAGATCAAGAATCGCGACGAGGTGATCGGCAATCAGACCCGTGTGAAAGTCGTCAAGAACAAGGTGGCACCGCCTTTCCGTGAGGTCGAATTCGACATTCTCTATGGCGAAGGCATTTCCCAGATGGGCGAGGTGCTCGATCTGGGCGTAAAAGGCAATATCGTGGAGAAATCCGGCTCATGGTATTCCTATGAGTCCGAGCGCATTGGCCAAGGTCGCGAAAACGCCCGCAAATTCCTGAAGGAAAATCCGGACATTGCCGCCTCCATTGAGGAGAAGGTGCGCGCCAATGCCGGACTGATCGCCTGTGAAATGCTGGTTGGCCCCGGTCCGGAAGACGATCTCAATGATATTGCGGATGCGGGCTAGATAAGCACGCTAACCCTCTCTATTCTGGAAATCACAGTAACGGGTGCTTGGCGATGCCGGGCACCCGTTCGTATATGGGACCTGACAGCAATCTTTCCGGGATGATGAAATGACCAGCCTGCGCGATATCCGCCGCGACTTTCTGAATTACTTTAATGAGGCCGGTCACGAGATCGTTTCCTCCAGCCCGCTCGTGCCCAAGGATGATCCGACCCTGCTCTTTACCAATGCGGGCATGGTTCAGTTCAAGAATGTCTTTACAGGACAGGAAAAACGCAATCCGCCGCGGGCAGTCTCCACGCAGAAATGTGTGCGCGCTGGCGGCAAACATAATGACCTTGATAATGTTGGCTATACCGCCCGCCACCACACCTTCTTTGAAATGCTGGGAAATTTCTCATTCGGTGACTATTTCAAGGATCAGGCGATTGCCTATGCCTGGAATCTGATCACCAAAGAATTCGGTCTTCCGGAAGACAAGTTGCTGGTCACCGTCTTTGCCGAGGATGATGAAGCCGCCTTGCTCTGGAAGAAGATCGCAGGCCTTCCTGATGAACGTATCATCCGTATCGCGACCTCGGATAATTTCTGGATGATGGGTGATACCGGCCCGTGCGGCCCGTGCTCGGAAATCTTCTTTGATCATGGTCCTGATATTGCCGGTGGACCGCCCGGATCGCCGGAAGAGGATGGCGACCGCTTTATCGAGATCTGGAATCTCGTCTTCATGCAGTTTGAACAACAGCAAGATGGCGCCCGTATCAATTTGCCCAAACCCTCGATTGATACCGGCATGGGGCTGGAACGCATCGCAGCGGTGCTGCAGGGCGTCCACAACAATTACGAGGTTGATCTGTTCAAGGCGCTGATTGCCAGTTCCGAGGATGTGCTGTCTTCAAAAGCCGAAGGCGCAGCGCTCGCCAGCCACCGCGTCATCGCCGATCATCTGCGCTCGACCTCCTTTCTCATGGCCGATGGCGTCACCCCGTCCAATGAAGGCCGCGGCTATGTATTGCGGCGCATCATGCGCCGGGCGATGCGGCACGCTCACCTGCTGGGTGCCAACGAACCGGTCATGCACCGCTTCGTCCCGGAACTCGTCAACCAGATGGGCGATGCCTTCCCGGAACTGGGACGGGCTCAGGCGACGATTGAATCCACGCTCCAGGCGGAAGAGGAGCGCTTCCAGCGCACGCTTGGCCGCGGCCTCACTTTGCTAGATGAAGCAATGACGGGGATGAATGAAGGCGACGCACTGGCCGGGGAAACCGCCTTCAAGCTCTATGACACGTATGGATTTCCGCTCGATCTGACCCAGGACGCCTTGCGTGCCCGCGGCATGTCAGTGGATGTGGACGGCTTCAATACGGCCATGGAAAAACAACGCGCTCAAGCCCGCAAGGCGGGGTTCAGTTCCGGCGATGCCGCACCGGATACCGTCTGGTTCGGCGTCCGCGAAACGGCAGGCAAAACAGGCTTCCTCGGCTATGCAGCCAATGAGGCGCGCGCAACGCTGAAAGCGATTATTGCCGGCGGCGACACGCAAGACACTCTGGACGAAGGCCAGAGCGGCGAACTGGTTTTCGGCCAGTCGCCTTTCTATGGCGAATCCGGTGGCCAGATCGGTGATGCCGGAACCATCACCTTTGAAAATGGCGCAATATTCATCGTACACGATGTGCAAAAGCGTGCCGGAGATGTCTTCGCCCATGCCGGAATTCTGGAATCCGGAACGGTGAAGCCGGGCGAAACGGCGCATCTCAGCGTTGACCGGACCCGCCGCGACCGCATCCGCGCCAACCATTCCGCGACCCACCTCATGCACCGCGCCCTGCGTGATGTGCTGGGCCCGCATGTCTCCCAGAAAGGCTCCTATGTCGGGCCGGACCGGTTGCGCTTTGACTTTTCGCACAATGGGGCGGTTACGCCGTCCGAAATCGCGCATATCGAAGCCGATGTGAATGCGGTCATCCGGCAAAATCTGGCCGTCGACACAAAAGAGATGTCCCCAGAGGACGCCATCAAGGCCGGGGCTTTGGCGCTTTTCGGAGAAAAATACGGCGGATCGGTCCGCGTCCTGACCATGGGCTGTGATCTTTCCAGCCCGGATAAACCCTATTCGGTAGAATTGTGCGGTGGCACGCATGTGGAGCGCACGGGCGATATCGCCCTGTTCAAGGTCGTGGGTGAAAGCTCGGTCTCTGCCGGGGTGCGCCGGATCGAGGCTTTGACCGGAGAGGCAGCACGTCAGCATCTTGAACACCAGGCCGGGCTCGCAAAGGCCTCGTCCGATACGCTTAAAGTACCCGCGCAGGATGTTCCTGCCCGCATTCAGTCCCTGCTCGACGAACGCAAACAGCTTGAACGCCAGCTGGCCGATGCCAAAAAACAACTCGCCATGGGCGGCGGCTCCGGCGCAGGCGCGGCTGCCGGTCCGGAGAAAGTCGGCGATGTCTATTTCACCGGCCGCGTGGTCGAGGGCGTCAGTGGCAAGGATTTGCGCGGGCTAATCGACGACGCCAAGCATCAGATGGGCTCCGGCATCGCCGTATTCATCGGTGTGAATGAGGGCAAGGCCGCGCTCGCCGTCGGCGTGACGGATGACCTCACCGGACGCTTCAATGCTGTAGAGCTGATGAAGGCCGGTGTGCCTGTCATTGGCGGCAAGGGTGGCGGTGGCCGGCCCGATTTTGCGCAAGCCGGCGGTCCGGACGGAGCCCAGGCACAAGCGGCTATCGACGCCATGAGGGTGGTTGTGGGGTCATGACTGGCACGCCTGGCATCAGATTCCGGGAGATTGCGACCGATGCTCTCCGCTTCTGGGAAAAAGGCCGGATCGCTTTCAATGTCGTTCTTCTGGCAGTGACGGTGTTTATACTGCGTGCGGAGGTATTCACTTATGCCCTTCCGCTTTTCGCCTACGCGATAATCGCAAATTTCTTCTATTCCACGGCCTATATTCCGGACGTTTTCATTCAGTATTCTAATTTTCGTGGACTCTGGAGAAAATGGCGCTGGCTCTTGTGGCTGACCGGAACGGTATTTGCGTCATTTATTGCTTTTCTGGCTCTGATTGGCCTCGCCTTTAATGGCTGGAGCTGACAGACTTGGCCCGGGAAGGTAGCCGGGACATCAACCGTGGAAAATGAAGTCTGGCTGAAGGATGTAGCGGTATTCCTCGCAGCGGCGGGAATCGTGGCACCTTTCTTCCGCGCTCTGAAGCAGAGCGCCGTACTGGCCTTCTTGTTGGCTGGAGTCTTGTTTGGCCCGTTCGGACTAGGCCGCCTCGTTGATAGCATTCCCTGGCTTTATTTTGTTACCATTTCTGATCCGCATGCGGTCGAACCTATGGGTGAGGCGGGCATTCTGTTTTTGCTCTTCATGCTGGGACTGGAATTATCTTTCGGACGCCTGTGGGCCTTGCGCAAAGACGTATTCGGTCTCGGTGCCTTTCAGGTCCTGTTGTCAGCGGCATTGATTGGCAGCGTAGCAATCTTCTTTGGTGTTGCAGCGGCACCGGCTTCCATCATTGCTTTGGCGCTCGCCCTATCATCAACCGCGATCGTGATGCAGATCCTGATCGAGGATCGAAAAACCGCAACTCCGGCCGGACGGACAGCCTTTTCCGTCTTGTTGTTTCAGGACATCATGGTCGCCCCCATCCTCATCCTTGTTGGATTCCTCGGGATTGGCGGTGGCAGCGTGATACCAGCGATCGGGCAGGCCGTGATTGGCGGCGCTTTCGCAATCGCCTTCATCGGGCTGATGGGCCGGTTTGCGGTCCGTCCCGCTTTCCAGATGGCAGCTGCAGCAGGTGGCCGGGAGATGATGCTGGCGCTGACCCTTCTGGCGGTACTGGGGGCCTCGGCTGCGACCGCCTATGCGGGCTTGTCTTTGGCCCTGGGAGCATTTTTGGCTGGGTTATTGCTGGGCGAAACCGAATTCAAGACCCAGATCGAGATTGATCTCGAGCCTTTCAAAGGATTGCTGATCGGCCTTTTCTTCATGACAGTTGGTATGGAGATCGACGCGATCGAACTCATAGCCAATTGGCCGGTCATTCTCGGCGGTACAGGCGCGCTGGTTTTGGGAAAGATTGGCCTTGCCTATTCGGGCGCCAGACTGTTTGGAAAACCGCGTCATGTCGGCGTCCAGGTAGCGACATTGCTGGGCCCCTCTGGTGAATTTGCTTTTGTGATCGTGGGTGCAGCCGTAGCTGCCAATGTAATCGGATTGCAGACGGCGGCCCTCGTAACGGCCATGGCAGGCCTATCCATGCTCGTCACCCCTTTCATCGCTCGCGCAGGTAGCCGCTTGGCAGATCGGCTTTTACCTGGCGATCTCGGCGTCACCCACAGCGCCCCTGAATCCGCCATGAAAGGCCATGTTATCCTTGCCGGATATGGCCGGGTTGGACGTCTTCTGGGTGAGCTTTTGCTGGAAGAGAATGCAGACATCATCGCCATCGATACCGACCCGAAACGGATCGCGCAGTGCCGCAAGGATGGCATCCGGATTTTCTATGGCGATGCCGGACGTGTCGAAACGCTGGTCAAGGCCGGTGTAGCAGATGCTGCGCAATTCATCGTAACAGTCGATAATCCCGATAAGGCGGAACGTGTGGTCAGGGCTGTACGCAGTCGCCGCAAGGATGCGCCGATCACCGCCCGCGCCATGGATCGAAAACACGCCGACCGGCTGATTGCCGCCGGTGCCAGTTTTGTTATTCATGAAGCCGCCGAAGCGGCCTTGCAGCTTGCCGCCCACGCGCTCCAGGATTTCGGCATGACACCGGATGCGGCACGGGCGCGGATTACCCGCGCCCGTGAAGAAATCTATGAAGATCCGGACAAGGAATCAGCTGATGATAATTAGGGTCCTGACCCTAGCCATTCATCGCCGATTCGAACCGTTCGCTGAGCTTTTCAAGGAAGCCTTCGGTCGACAGCCATCCCTGATGGTCACCGACAAGCAGGGCCAGATCCTTGGTCATATAACCGGCTTCCACCGTCTTTATGATGGTGTCTTCCAGCTTGTTGGCAAAATCCATCACCGCTTCATTGCCATCCATGCGGCCGCGATGCTCGAGGGCGCGCGTCCAGGCGAAGATAGAGGCGATAGAGTTGGTGGAGGTCTGCTCGCCCTTCTGGTGCTGACGATAATGGCGCGTCACCGTGCCGTGCGCAGCTTCAGCCTCGACCGTCTTGCCGTCCGGGCTCATCAGCACCGACGTCATCAGGCCGAGCGAGCCATAGCCTTGGGCAATCGTGTCAGACTGCACATCGCCATCATAATTCTTGCACGCCCACACATAACCGCCGGACCATTTCATCGCCGCAGCGACCATGTCATCGATCAGGCGGTGCTCATAGGATATACCCTTGGCTTCAAAGGCGGATTTGAATTCGGCATCAAAGATTTCCTGGAACAGATCCTTGAACCGGCCATCATAGGCTTTCAGGATGGTGTTCTTGGTCGACAGATAGACCGGCCAGCCGCGTTGCAGGCCGTAATTCAGGCTGGCGCGCGCAAAGTCGCGGATGGAATCGTCGAGATTATACATGCCCATAGCCACACCGGCGGACGGGTAATCGAACACCGTATATTCCTGGGCGTCTCCGCCGTCGGCGGGCTCGAATTTCAGGGTCAGCTTTCCAGGCCCGGGAACGAGGAAATCCGTGGCGCGATATTGATCACCAAAGGCGTGCCGGCCCACGACCACGGGCTGAGTCCAGCCGGGGACCAGCCGCGGTATGTTGGAAATCACGATCGGCTCGCGGAAGACAACACCGCCGAGAATGTTGCGGATCGTCCCGTTCGGAGAGCGCCACATTTTCTTCAGACCGAATTCCTCGACGCGGGCTTCATCCGGGGTAATGGTCGCGCATTTCACACCGACGCCATAATGCTTGATGGCTTCAGCCGAATCGACCGTAACTTGGTCATCTGTTTCATCACGCTTCTCGATCGACAAATCGTAATATTTCAGGTCGATATCAAGATAGGGCAGGATGAGTTTGTCCTTGATCATCTGCCAGATGATGCGGGTCATTTCATCGCCATCGAGCTCGACGACCGGTGTATCGACTTTGATCTTTGCCATGTCGGTCTTTATCCAATGCTGCTGAAGGTCTGCGGAATCCGGAGGTTTCCGGTAAAGCTGCGCGCTAGTTATCACTGTGAAGCGAATATCGGAAGAGGCTGACTGATGCCGGGCCCTGCATTCATCCTGCACCAGCCCCAGATGGGCGAGAATATTGGCGCCGCTGCGCGCGTCATGGCCAATTTTGGCCTGCACGATCTGCGCCTGGTTGATCCGCGCGATGGCTGGCCCAATCCAAAGGCGGAAAATGTCGCCGTCGGCTCGCCAGTGTTGAAGGAAGTGCAGGTGGAATATTCGGCGGCTGCCGCCATGCGCGGCCTGACCCGGCTCTATGCGACGACGGCGCGGCCCCGCGGTATGGAAAAGCGTGTGCTGACGCCCCGGCAGGCCATGGCCGAAATCCGGGCGGCGCATGAAGCTGGCGAGCGGGCAGGGGTCATGTTTGGCGGCGAGAAAGCCGGGCTGCCCAATGAAGTCGTGGCCGATGCCGATGTCATCATCACCTTGCCCGTGGATCGTGATTTCTGGTCACTCAACCTGGCCCAGACCGTCGCCTGTTGCGCTTATGAGTGGCAGGCGGGCGATGATGTGTCCGGCGAATTCGAGACGATCAGTGATCCGGCGACGAAGGAGGATATGGACCGCCTCTTGGTGCATTTCGAAACCGAGCTCGACCGCGCCGGCTTCTTCCATCCGCCGGAAAAGACCCCGCTGATGGTCAATAATCTCCGCTCGGCTCTGGTCCGCGCCCGGTTCACCGAACAGGAAGCCCGCACCTTCCGCGGGGCCATCAAGGCATTGGCACTCGGCCGCGGCAAGGCACGGATTGTGCGCGAGGACTGAGCTCTACCACAGCGCCGGCCGGGCGATCATCAGCCAGAGAATGACAAGAACGCTCAGAAACGCCGGAATACCGCAGGCAAACCAGATCCGGAATAGCCGGTAATAGGACGCTGGCAGCGGAGCATTGTCCCCATGGGCCGCGCGGGCCAGATCGCGCAGGCGCATCTGGATCCAGACCACGGGCAGCCAGAAAGCGCCCGTGACCACATAAAGCACAAGTGACAGGACGATCCAGCTCTCGCCAAGCGCCCATCCTACCGTCCAGGCCAGCAATATGCCGGTAATCGGCTGCAGGATGACCGCTGTCGCTGTGAAGATGGCGTCCGCGATGACCACGACACTGGCGGTGTGGGCAATCAGGGCCGGGTCTCTGGTGCGGTGCGCCATCAGCATGAAGAAGGCGATGCCCGCGCCGGTACCGAGCAGAACGGTCGCCCCGCCCACATGCAGCCAGCGAAGGATGAATTCGTGGATCATCTGTCCTCCAGAAGCGGCAATATCATGGCATGTAGCAGAACCAGAACGGCCGATTTCACGAAGGGACCCAGCGGATCCAGCCACAGATCCGGCGTCAGCCAGCTGCCGAGCACCAGATAGGCCAGCGTCAGGCCGATGGCGCTTTTGATCGCCCATGCAGAGGTTTTCCGCCAGGCCAGCCCTGCGGCAATGGCCAGATCAGCGGCAATCCCTCCCGCGACCAGCCAGCCGGTCATGCCGGACGCCGGACTGTCGCTTAAAACAGCGGCAGCTTGCTGAAAGCGGACAAGGGCGATGAGGCCACTCCCCCCCCAGAAAGCGATCAGGCCGGTCAGGATGACCGGGAAGGCGAGGCTCAGCCGCGCATGCCACCGGTCCGCCTGTGTGGCCGGCATGGACCTCAGGGTTTCCTTCAGAGGCGATGCCGGCCGCCCGAGCACAGCGCGGGTTTCGGTTGCCCGGCCTGAGATGCCGTCATCGAGAACCTTGACCGCATTTGACCGCAAGGGAGACCGCCAGCCCAGCCATCCGGCCAGATCCGCCAGCGCGGTCAAAATCGACGTCATCCAGCGGGGCAGGTGCAAGACAAAAGCATAATCCGGCCAGCCCAGCCATTGCCGGATTGCGGCGACAATGTCCGCCAGTGTCTGATCGCTATCTTCAACGAGGTCGGCCTCGACCCCGATAAGTGCAGCCGGGCCAGCCGCAAGTGAGACCGCCTCGGCGATATCATCCACGGAAATGGTCTGG
>PFFX01000059.1:32942-50931 GCA_002783385.1 Rhodobacterales bacterium CG15_BIG_FIL_POST_REV_8_21_14_020_59_13
GCGGCATGGGCGATGACCAGTCCCGGCCTGTAGATCGTCCAGTCAAGCGTGGAGGCTTTCAGGCGCGCATCCGCCTCGCCCTTGGACCGCATGAAGTCGGTTTTTGCATCGGTGGATGCCATGGTGGCGGAAATCTGGATGAAACGCCTGACGTTTGCCTCTTCGCACGCCTCGATAAGGGCGATAATCGCTGCCGATTGCACCGCCTGAACATTGTCACGCCCACCCGTTTGCAGGGCTCCCGACGCATTCACAACAGCATCAAAACCGGAAATGACCCGCTGCCAGTCCGCGGCATGGATCAGGCGCGCAATGTCCGCCTTTATCCAGGCCGCATCGGGGATGAGGCGCTGACCCGCAGATGTGCTGCGGCCCAGTCCGGTTACCTCATGCCGGTCCTTGATCAGACGGCGGGTGAGGGCCGATCCGATCAGTCCATAACCGCCGAGCACAAGTATGCGCATGATAGCCCCCTGATTTTGCGCCAGAGTGATCGTCCCGGCGCGTCAGGGCAAGGGTCCGCATTGCCTCATGGCGTTGACATCCCCCGGCAACCCGGTAAAAGCCCCGCTCCGCTTGTGATAGCAGGCGATATTACGGGTGGTGCGGTACCGCCGTTGAGATCGCAGTCTTCGTGTCCTGAAGGCTGCCGGGCCGCGTCGAAAATGAGAAGAGCATGTCGAAGCGTCATACGCAGAAGTATAAAATTGACCGCCGCATGGGTGAAAACCTCTGGGGCCGTCCCAAATCCCCCCTAAATTCCCGCCCCTATGGACCTGGCCAGCACGGTCAGCGCCGCAAGGGCAAGCTGTCCGATTTCGGCCTGCAGCTGCGCGCAAAGCAGAAGCTGAAAGGCTATTACGGCAACATCACCGAGAAGCAATTCCGCCGCATCTATACTGAGGCCCAGCGCCTGCGCGGCAACACGGCAGAACAGCTGATCGGTCTTCTGGAAAGCCGTCTGGATGCGATCGTCTATCGCGCCAAATTCGTGCCGACCGTGTTTGCCGCCCGTCAGTTCGTGAACCATGGCCACGTCAAGGTGAACGGCAAGAAGGTCAATATTCCATCCTACCGCATGAAGCCGGGTGATGTTGTGGAAGTGCGTGAAAAGTCGCGCTCCATGGCGCTGGTGCTGGAAGCGCTGGAAAGCCCGGAACGCGATATTCCCGATTACATCGAAGTCGACGGCAAGGGCATGAAAGCCACCTATGTGCGCACGCCTGAATTCGCCGAAGTGCCGTATCCGGCGCAGATGGAACCGAACCTCGTCATCGAATTCTATTCGTCGTAATAATTGAAGAAATACAGTTTGAAGGCCGCTTTGGTGTTGCACCAGGGCGGCCTTTCTTTATGATTAATTGCCTGTTCTGGATTTAATTCCAACCAAATTGAATCAAGTATTTCTTCCATTTCATTGGAATTGAATCGTATTTTGACTCAGTTTCATGCAATGAATCGCTTTTCGCCTTTAACGCGAATCACAGGCAGGGAAATTCGTTCCGGGAATGAATTTGTACCGGTCCGCGCTTTGCATGACAGGCCAAACACGCTTATCAGTTTGAATCAGGAAATTGCCGGAGTCGCCTTATGACACCTCGCTTATTCGCAATCGCGCTTTTACCGGTCCTTTTGACCGCCTGCTCTACGGTGCAGAATCTGCCCCTCATGCCGGGCGGTGACCGCGAGGAAACGGTTGAACCGACCAGCGACAACATAGCGCTTCATGGCTGGCGGATTGTCGGCGATGACATCCTGGTCGTGCGGGTGCCGTCCAATGGCTGCACTCAGAAAGCGGACTTGAGGGCGAATGTCCGCCAACGTGGCCGTGAATTCCGCGTCACTGTGGGCCGCACCCGCGAAGATTACTGCCGTGCCATCGTTCCCGATGGCGTGGAAATCCCGTTCGGATTTGAAGAGCTCGGTGCCCGTCCGGGGGCAAATGTCACGGTGACAAACCCGATCCTGGATTAGCGCCGCTAAGCGTCTGCTTTCAGAATGCCCTTGTCCTCGAGGAAGGGGCGCAGCTCGCCCTCTTCAAACATTTCCTTGATGATGTCGCAGCCGCCGACGAATTCACCCTTCACATAGAGCTGGGGGATGGTCGGCCAGTCGGAATAGGCCTTGATGCCGTCGCGGATATCAGGGTCTTCCAGGACATTCACCGACGCGAATTCCACACCGAGATGGTTGAGCACTCCTGCGACAACCGACGAGAAGCCGCATTGCGGGAAAATCGGCGTCCCCTTCATGAACAGAAGGACGTCGTTCTTTTCGACCAGATCCTTGATCTCGGCTTGTACATCGCTCATTTCGGCACTCCTTGAGATTTGGATGAGGAGCTAGGCACCGTTCTGCCCGGCGTCAAGCCCGGCCATCTGTGCAAGCTGGCGGAGATGCCGGGATCGGGTGGTCTGCACCAGCAGGCAATCGGTCAGCGGGCTGTCCAGCGACCAGCGAAACGCTTCGATAGCCGGCAGCCGGCTGCCTGATGGGGCACCGGCTTCTGACAAGCGATCCTGAAACCGTTTCATCTGGCGTTTGAAATACCAGCGATCAGCCTTACCCAACGGCAGGCGCAGCGCCGGCCGGGCCCCGTTTTTGGACTCGATGGCGAAAATCCCCTTGCCACTATCGCGCGCTGTCTGGAGACGGACGGTTTGTTCTTCCGGCATACCGGCATAATTTGGCGCCATGATGATATCGAACAGGTCCGTGCGGGTTGGCTTGTCGAGCTCTTCGCCCCGGCCGGATGCCCCAACATAACGGACCAGGCCGTTTGTTTTCAGCTCCTGAAGGCCGGTTTGCAGTTCGTCTGTCAGTTCGCCATTTGCGGCCCCCTGCAAGAGCAGCGCATCGACATAATCAACGCCCAGCCGTTTCAAACTCTCTTGCATCGAGGTGCGGATACCCTCCGGAGTAAAATCTCGGCGGTCTGTCTCATCCACAATGCCGGCCTTGGTCACGATAAATACGTTCTCACGATCAACGCTTTTCAGGGCTTCGCCCAGGCGGCTCTCGGCTTCGCCATCACCATATTTCGGAGCGGTATCGAAAACGGAAATACCATAATCAATCGCCTCATGGATCAGACGGATGGTTTTCGGACGGTCCACGGCATCACACTTGTGAGGTCCGGACACGCCGAAACCCAGCCGTGAAATCTGTGCAATATCCAGCGTCACGGAGCCTGCGTTTTCAGCTTCAAGGCGTGCAGTTCGCCGCCCATCCGTTCACCGAGCGTGGCATAGACCATCTGATGCTGCTTGATCCGGGGCAGTCCACGGAAGGCTTCTGCGGTGATGATAGCCTCATAATGATCGCCGTCGCCTGCGAGATCGATGATCTCGACCTCGGCACCTTCAATCCCGGCCTTGATCAGGCGGATAATATCATCGGCAATCATGGGCATGACAGAATCGTATGTGGCGGCTTGGAAGTCATGTGTATAGACCATTGGCAGAATTTGGCCATGTCTTTGGAGAGTCTCTCCCATGCGTATTGCCCTTGCCGGACTTGCTGCGGCCCTCGCTTTCGCCCTTCCCGTTTCCGGACAGGAAATCGACACCGGTCAGGCCATCGAGGATTTGCGCGTCCTGACCACCGATGAGATGGATGGCCGCCGTACAGGCACGCAAGGCGCTGCCGATGCGCGCGCCTATCTCGCCGGGCGCTTCTTCATGGCCGGCCTGGTGGCGTTCGGGGAAACATTCGAGCAGCCATTCACTTACACGCTCCACCGGTCCAGTGAACAGCTCGACGGTATCAATCTGATCGGCCGTCATGGTCCTGATGATGGTGAAGGGCCTGTTCTGGTCATTACCGCTCATTACGACCATCTGGGAAATTGCGGTGGCCAGATCTGCAATGGTGCGGATGACAATGCGTCCGGCGTGGCAGCGATGCTGGCTATCGCAGACGTCCTGCGCGACACTCCGCCCGAACACCTCATCATTTTTGCAGCATTGGATGCCGAGGAAAACGGCTTGAATGGCGCGCGGGCACTGGTGGCGGATCTGCCGGTGGATCAGGATCGGGTCGTCCTCAACATCAATCTCGACATGCTGGCCATCAATGCCGAGAACGAGCTGCCCGCTGCCGGGGCTTTCCACTTTCCTTTCCTGCGCGGGCATATCGATGCTATCGAGGTGGCTGAACCGACCCGGCTAATCCAGGGTTATGACAGTTCGGAATGGGGCCCGGGTGGCGACTGGACCTATTCGTCCGATCATGCCGCATTCCATGATGCGGGAATCCCGTGGATTTATTATGGCGTCGATTTTCACGAGCATTACCACCAGCCAACCGACGAGTTTGAGGTTGTCCAGCAGGACTTCTTCCTGTCGAACGCGCAAACGGTACTGAATGCGGTGGTCTATTTCGATGAACGGCTGGAGACGATTGCCTCGGAACTGGAAGCCTTTAGGTCTGCATTACCAGAAGCCGAAGAAGCGCATGTCGGCGAGGATGGCCGATTCATGAAGCCGGGGATGGAATAACTTCCCCTCACCCTGGGTCGAGGGAGAGGGAAGAGCGCGAAATCGCGAAGTGATGAGCGGTCAGGGTGAGGGGCTACTCCGCCTCACCCATCAGGGTCGGCATGAAGCTCTCATTGACAGCGGTCAGGTCGGCAATCGAAACCTCTATCGTGCCATTGATGGTTAGCGCGGCACCACCGGCAAGCCCGATGACATGCAGGGGCACGCCGGCAGCCTTGGCCGCTGTCCGGAGCGCCTTCGCCCGGGCCTCGTCCACCGCAAGCAGGTAACGCGCCTGATCTTCGCCAAACAACCAGCCATGCAGGGGCAAATCGCTGTCATGGACAAGATTCAGTCCCGTGCCGGAGGCCATGGCCATTTCTGAAGCGGCCGCCGCCAGACCGCCATCAGAGAGGTCGTGGCAGGCCTTGATCGCGCCTTCGCGGATCTGGCCTCGGACAAAATCGCCATTACGTTTCTCGGCGTCCAGATCGACTGGCGGCGGTGCACCATCCTCCCGGGCCTCGATGATCTTGAGATAGATGGACGCGCCGAGATGGCCTTCAGTATCGCCCACAACCATCAGGATATCGCCGGTTGTCACACAGCCATATCCCATACGCTTTGACAGATCGGGGATCAG
Organism: Rhodobacterales bacterium CG15_BIG_FIL_POST_REV_8_21_14_020_59_13; assembly: GCA_002783385.1. Classification (GTDB taxonomy): domain Bacteria; phylum Pseudomonadota; class Alphaproteobacteria; order Caulobacterales; family Maricaulaceae; genus Hyphobacterium. The sequence continues at coordinate 38,064 of PFFX01000059.1, forward strand.
ACCGACACCGCCCACAGCCGGGGTGGGCGGGATCGCAAAGCCGTTGGTTTCGTTGTAGAGGGACACATTTCCGGAGACGACCGGGAAGTTGAGCACGCGGCAGGCTTGCGACATGCCTTCCACGCATTCAGCGAACTGACCCATGATGTGTTCTTTTTCCGGATTGCCGAAATTCATGCAGTCAGTGATGGCAATCGGGTCTGCGCCAACAGCGGTCAGATTGCGCCAGGCCTCGGCAACCGCCTGCTTGCCGCCCTCGATCGGGTGGTTCTCGCAATAGCGCGGCGTGCAGTCCGTCGTGATGGCAATCGCCTTGTTGGTGCCATGCACGCGCACGATTGCGGCATCCGCCGGATCTTCGGATGAAGCTGCTGTGTCGGCCATGACGTGGCGGTCATACTGCTTCCAGATCCACGCCTTGGAGGACAGGTCGGGCGAGACCATCATCGTCAGAATGGCTTCGGCATAATCTTTCGGCTGTGAAAGTTCATCCGCGAAAATCGCCGCTTCCGGCTCAGCCCGCTTCCACGGGCGCTCATACAGGGGCGCATCTTCGGCCAGCGGATCCAGCGGGATGTCGCAAACGGTCTCGCCATTATGGGTCAGCACCATTCGGCCCGTATCAGTCGTCTCTCCGATGGTGGCGACGTCCAGCTCCCACTTGTTGAAGATCGCTTCAGCGATGTGCTCCTTGCCCGGCTTCAGGATGAAGAGCATGCGCTCCTGGCTTTCCGAGAGCATCATCTCGTAGGCCGTCATGTTGTCCTCGCGCTGGGGAACTTTGTCCAGATCCATCAACAAGCCGACCTGTCCCTTGCCCGCCATCTCGACGGACGAGGAGGTCAGGCCCGCTGCGCCCATATCCTGCACGGCGGCAATGGCATCGGTTTCCATCAACTCCAGGCAGGCTTCGATCAGCTTCTTTTCAACGAACGGGTCACCCACCTGAACGGTCGGGCGCTTTTCATCGCTCTCATCGTCAAATTCGGCCGACGCCATGGTCGCGCCATGAATGCCGTCGCGGCCGGTTTTGGAGCCGGCATAGACGATGGGCTGGCCCGGTTCGGCGCCGCGCGCATAGAAAATCTTGTCGGCATCAGCAAGGCCCACCGCCATCGCATTGACGAGGATATTGCCATTATAGCCGGCGTGAAAATTGGTCTCGCCGCCGACCGTGGGGACGCCGACGCAATTGCCATAACCGCCAATCCCGGCCACGACGCCAGAGACCAGCTGCCGTGTCTTGGCATGATCCGGCGCGCCAAAGCGCAGCGCATTCATCAGCGCGATCGGCCGGGCGCCCATGGTAAAGACATCGCGCAATATACCGCCCACGCCTGTCGCCGCGCCCTGATAGGGTTCGATATAGGAGGGGTGGTTGTGGCTCTCCATCTTGAAGATACAGGCCTGGCCATCGCCGATATCCACGACACCGGCATTCTCGCCCGGCCCCTGGATGACCTTGTCGCCTGTCACCGGGAAATTCTTCAGGTGCACGCGGGAGGATTTATACGAACAATGCTCGGACCACATGACCGAGAAAATACCCAGCTCGACAATGTTCGGCGCCCGGCCAAGAATCTCGACGGCTTTTTCATATTCATCCGCGGGCAGGTGAGAGTCCGCAATCTCCGGGGTGATGCCGTCAGCGTATTGGGTCATCTCACGCACTCCCCAGCAGGCTTTCAAAGACGGCGAGGCCGTCTGTTCCGCCATGATCGGCGTCGATGGAGCGTTCCGGGTGGGGCATCATGCCCATCACATTGCCACGCTCATTAGTGATGCCGGCGATATCGCGCGCCGACCCGTTCGGATTGCGCGCATAGCGGAACACGACCTGGCCTTCGCTCTCCAGCCGGTCCAGCGTTTCATCATCGGCAAAATAATTGCCGTCATGATGGGCGATCGGGATCACCACATCGCGGTTGGTGGCATAGCCACCGGTAAAGCGCGTATTGGCATTCTCGACGCGGAGCGGGGATTTCTCGCAGATAAAGTGCAGGCTGGCATTACGCATCAGCGCGCCGGGCAGAAGCCTGGTCTCGATCAGGATCTGGAAGCCGTTACAGACACCCAGCACGGGTTTGCCAGCCTCGGCGTGGGCTTTCACGGCCGGAATGATGTGCGAGACCCCCGCCATCGCGCCGCAACGCAGATAATCGCCATAGGAAAAACCGCCCGGCAGCATCACGAATTCCGTGCCATCGGGCAGCGCGGTTTCCTGATGCCAGACCATGGCCGGCGCGGTGCCCGTCACCTTCTGGATCGCCATGGCGGCATCGCGATCACAATTGGACCCGGGGAAAACAATAACAGCGGATTTCATGGGCGCAGCCTTTAGCAATGCGGCTCACCAAAAGCGAGCCCCGGGAATCAGCAGAGATGCGGGATCATAGATGAAGCTGGGGAAGCTGTGATCCATGCAGCACACGCAGGATCAGAAGGCGGTCCTCGACCGCCTGATAATAGATAACGTGGGAGCGAAAACCGATGCGGCGAACGGAACGCTGTCCGATTTTTATTTCCGGTCCCACAGCAGGGAAGTCCAGCAGACGAGCAATGGCACTCGACAGACCCGACCGATAAGCGTCTGTTGTCGCGAAACCAAAATTCATATCGCTATAGAAAGCGATCTCTTTGAGGTCTCTGGCGGCCAGCGGCGTAATCTCAAGGGCGAGCGCCATTTGCGATCGCTTCTTCCCGGGCCTCATCAAAAATCTGGTCGATTGTCTTGTCGCTGACACCGCTGTCGATGCCTTCCTGGATCAGGCGCTCCAGCTCTTTTTGTTGAACGGCGCGGTCCTGCTCACGACGGATCAGGTCTCGGACATAATCGCTGACATTGGCGAAGCGGCCATTACCCGCCTGTTGTTCGACAAAGGCCTTCAGACCGTCAGGAAGAGAGATATTCATCGTTGCCATGATGCGCTCCTGTGTTGCGGGCGCTTTATAGCAAAAATTGGCAATCTTTGCCAATCACATTTGGGGAAGTGGCTCAGTCCATGTCAATCGAGAAGTTCTCGATGACCGGATTGGCCAGCAATTTCCTGCACATCTCCCCGACGCGGGCCTTCGCTGCCTCCGCATCATCGCCGGAAAGATCCAGCTCGATCAGCTTGCCCTGACGTGCATTTTCAACTTCGTCAAAGCCAAGATTTTTCAGGGCCCCGGCAACAGCCGCGCCTTGCGGGTCCAGAACGCCGGGCTTCAGATAGACGTGGATGCGGGCTTTCACTTCATGACCTCTTCGATATTCGTGACTTTACCGGATTCGCGGATAACGCCCAGACGGCGGGCGACTTCGGTATAGGCTTCGGTGACATTGCCAAGATCGCGGCGGAACCGGTCCTTGTCCATTTTCTCGTTGGTCTCGATATCCCAAAGACGGCAACTGTCCGGACTGATCTCGTCGGCCAGCACAATCCGCATCATGTCGCCTTCGAACAGGCGGCCGAACTCGATCTTGAAATCGATCAGCTGAATGCCGACAGCGGCAAACATGCCGGTCAGATAATCATTGATCCGCACCGTCAGCGCGATGATGTCATCGAGATCCTGCGGGCTGGCCCAGTTGAAGGCCGTGATGTGATCTTCTGTCACCAGCGGGTCGCCCAGCGCGTCATTCTTGTAGCAATACTCGATGATGGAGCGGGGCAGGGGCGAGCCTTCCTCGATGCCCAACCTCGTGCAAAGCGAACCCGCGGCAACATTGCGGACGATCACTTCCAGCGGAATGATCTCGACCTGACGCACCAATTGCTCGCGCATGTTGAGGCGGCGGATGAAGTGCGTGGGAATACCCGCCCGCATCAGCCCGATCATGATGAATTCGCTGATCCGGTTGTTCAGAACGCCCTTGCCTTCCAGCGTGGCTTTTTTCTGATTGTTAAAGGCGGTCGCATCGTCCTTGAAATACTGCACAAGCGTACCCGGCTCCGGTCCTTCGTAAAGGATTTTTGCCTTGCCTTCGTAGATCATCTTGCGGCGTGCCATCGCCTTGCTCCGTGCGCGGGACCATCGGTCCGAAAAAGCAAACGGCCCCGAATCGATCCGCAGGGCCGCTTTAGAACTTCCATACTTACTCTGCGCGGCGCCGTGCTGCAATGCAGTCTTGTGTGCCGCCGCGAGTGATTGATTTACAAGCCGTCTCAAGCTAACGGAGAAGCAGTAATCTATGCCTGCCGAAGGAGCGAAGCATGAGCGGAATGGACGATCGCGAAAAAGGACTTGAAGGCCGGTTCGCGCATGATCAGGAACTGGAGTTTAAGGCCACTGTCCGCCGCAACAAGCTTCTGGGCCTCTGGGTTGCAGAACAACTCGGCAAGTCCGCTGAGGACGCGCAGGATTATGCCAAGGAAGTCGTGAAGTCAGACTTCGAGGAAGCCGGCCATGAGGACGTCTACCGCAAGGTCAAGGGCGATCTGGATGCGGCGGGCATCGACGTCTCCGAACACGTCATCCGGACGAAGATGGATCAGCTCCTCGCCGATGCCCGCCAGCAGGTCAGGTCTGAAGGCTAGGCGGACGGGCTGCCTTCTTTCAGGCCCATGGCCTTGAAGATATTTGCCGCCGGACAGAAGCCGGTGAAGCTGGATTGCACCAGATTCAGGCCGACGAAGGCTGTCAGGGCCAGCCAGTAGGGGCTGAACGCCCAAGCCAGCCCAAGGGATACCAGCACCATAATGCCGGCAAACAGGGTTACAGCTTTGCCAATTGTCATGTCAGTCTCCTTGGGGGGTTGAAGGGGCCGTTTCGGCAGTCTTCGGGGTGTAGGGCGCATCACCATCCTTGAAGATCACATAGATCGCCGGAATGACGAGCACGGTGAGAAGCGTGGAGGAGGCAAGGCCGAACAGAAGCGATAACGCCAGGCCCTGGAATATCGGATCTGTCAGGATCACTGATGCGCCGATCATTGCCGCGATGGCGGTCAGAAGGATGGGCTTGAAGCGGATCGACCCGGCGCGCAGCAGTGTGTCGCGCAAGGATTCGCCAACCACCGCACCATGACGGATGAAATCGACCAGCAGGATGGAATTGCGGACGATAATCCCGGCCAGGGCGATAAATCCGATCATCGAAGTGGCGGTAAAGGCCGCACCGAAAATCCAGTGACCGATAATGATGCCGATAAAGGTTAGCGGGATGGGGGTGAGGATAATCAACGGCACCCTGAATGAGCCGAACTGCGCCACAACCAGAACATAGATGGCCAACAGGGCAACCATGAAAGCCGCGCCCATGTCGCGGAAAGTGACATAGGTGATTTCCCATTCCCCGTCCCAGAGCAGGGTGACATCGGCATCGCTTTCCGGCTGGCCATAAAGGCTGATCACAGGCTGCGGCACGGCTTCTGACCATTCGCGGTTATCCAGTGCGTCAGCCACTGCCATCATGCCATAGATCGGCGCTTCAAAATCGCCGGCCAGCTCACCCATCACCATTTCGGCATAACGGCTATTACGGCGGAAAATCGGGTAAGAACCGGCTTCCTCGGTCACCGTAACGACATCACCCAGCTCGGCAATCTCGCGTGATCCGGGCAGGGTATTGGCCGGGACGGGCGTGGAGGCCAGCCGCTCGGTCCAGTTCAGGCCACTATCGGGCAGCTGCACAGCAATCTCGACCGGATTACGGCCTTCGCCGCGATGGGAATAGCCAATCGGCATGCCGTCAAACAGTGCCCGGATCGTGTCATAGACATCCGATTGCTGGACCCGGAAGAATTCAAGGCTTTCCTGATCAATCGCGATGCGCAGGCGCGGCCGCGGCGTGCCGAAACTGTCGTCGATATCGACGATATAGGGCACATCATTGAAGGCAGCCCGCACCTCGCTGGCAACGGCCCGGCGGGTCTCCGCATCCGGTCCGTAGATTTCGGCCAGCAAGGTTGCGAGCACAGGCGGGCCGGGCGGAATTTCCGCTACGCGGATCACAGTGCCTTCCGGCACATCCAGGTCAGCCAGTAATTCGCGGGCGTCCAGCGCAATCTCGTGCGAGGACCGGTCGCGATGATGCTTGGCCGCCAGATTAACCTGCAAATCGCCCAGCTCCGGCCGTTCGCGGAGATAATAATGCCGGACCAGGCCATTGAAGTTGAATGGGGCGGCCGTCCCGGCATAGGCTTGGATTGTGGTGGCTTCAGGCAGGGCGGACAGCCGCTCCGCCGCTTCCATCAGCACCCGCTCGGTCCGTTCCAGTGTGGCCCCTTCGGGCAGGTCCACGATGACCTGAAATTCAGATTTGTTGTCAAAGGGAAGCAATTTGACGGTGACGGTGCGGGTAAAGAACAGTGTCATCGAAAGTGCGGTCAATACACCCACAATGATCAACAACATCCAAGCGCTGCGGCGTGACCGGATGACGGGATTGGCCACCCGCCGATAAAGCCGCCCGAGCCCCCCTTCGCTGTCATGCGCCGCATGGCCTCCGGCATGTTTGCGGCGGCCGGCGATCACTTTCATCAGCCATGGTGTCAGGATGACGGCGACGAAGAAGGAAAAGATCATGGCCGCCGATGCGTTGATCGGGATCGGGGCCATGTAAGGCCCCATAAGGCCGGAAACGAATAACATGGGCAACAGTGCGGCCACCACGGTCAGTGTTGCGACAATGGTCGGATTGCCGACCTCTGCAACGGCTTCGATGGCTGACTGGACACGGGATTTGCCGCTATCCATGGCCCAGTGACGGGCGATATTCTCGATCACGACAATCGCGTCATCAACCAGAATGCCGATCGAGAAAATCAGGGCGAACAGCGATACACGGTTGATGGTGAAACCCATCAGATTGGACGCAAACAGGGTCAACAGGATCGTCGTCGGGATGACCACGAGCACGACCAGGCCTTCGCGCCAGCCGATCACGAGGGTTACCAGCAAAACGATGGAAATCGTTGCCAGAGCCAGATGGAAGAGCAGCTCATTGGCTTTTTCGTTGGCGGTCTCGCCATAATTGCGTGTGAGGGTGACGGTGAGGTCTTCCGGTATGAGGTCGCCGCGCAACAGCTCAATCCGCTCCAGGATATGCTCCGACACCACCACCGCATTCGCGCCCTCGCGCTTGGCGATGGCGAGCGTGACCGCCGGTGTGCGCGCCCAGCTACCTTCATCGCCTTCGCGGGTCAGATTCCACGCGCGTGCATCCGCCGGCTCTGCCCCGGTGACAACATCCGCCACATCGCTCACATAGACCGGGCGGCCATCGCGCGTGGTCAGCAGGAGCAGACCGATATCGGGCCCGCTTTGCAGGGTTTGCCCGGCCGCGATCGTGCGGGTTTCATCCATGACCGTGACACTGCCAGCGGGGAAGGAGCGATTGGCCTCTGCCAGCCGTCCCGCCAATTGTTGCAGCGTGACGCCATATTGCGACAGCCGTTCCGGGTCGGGCTCGATGCGGATCTGGTCGGCGCGGCCGCCGACGATATAGGTCTGGCCGACATCTTCGACATTCATCAGAGCAGACCGCAACTCTTCGGCCACATTGAAGATGGCATTGTCGTCCCAGCGGTCGGCCGTCTCCGGCGACGGCGACAGGGTGAGCGAGACAATGGCCACATCGCTGATCCCGCGGCCGGCAATCAGGGGCTCGGATATGCCCAGCGGCATTTGCGCAAAATTGGCGCGGATTTCCTCGTGCACCCGCAATATGGCGTCGTCGAAATCAGTGCCAACCTCAAAGCGGGCGGTGACCATCACCTGATCATCCTCGGTCTGGGAATAGATGTGTTCGACATCCTGGATGGAGCCGATAATGGCTTCCAGTGGCTCGGTGATCAGCTCTACGGCATCCGGTGCGCGCAAGCCTTCAGCGCGCACTATCACGTCCACCATGGGCACCGATATCTGCGGTTCTTCCTCGCGCGGAATGGTCATCAGCGCGATCAGGCCGACGGCAAGCGAGGCCAGCAGGATCAGCGGTGACAGCGGGGAATTGATAAAGGCCCGCGTCAGGTTTCCCGAAATGCCCAGCTTCATGGCTGCACCAGCACATCACCGGCAGACAGGCCGGACAGGATCTCTACTGCGTCATTGCGGATCTCGCCACGCTGGACCACCACGTCATGCGGTGTTCCGCTGTCCGTCTGAACGCGGACATAATCAACACCATAGCGCGTGTCGATAAAGGCAGCGGGAATGAAAATGGTTTCACGTTCATTTACGGCGATGCGTACCCTGACACGTTCCCCGACAAAGAAATCACCCAGCCCTTCGACCACAGCATCAGCCATGACGCGGCCCTCCTGAATGCGGGGATAAACCTGCCGGATAAAGCCTGTGGGCGACACCTCGCCCGTCAGCGCGGCGCCATCGACGCGGACGCTATCGCCTTCGGAAATGGAGCGCGCATGGCGTTCTGGCAGCATCAGCCGCAGAACGTAAAGATCAGAGGCGATCAGCGCGATGCTTTCGCCGGGCAGGACAACCGTGCCCGTGGTCACAGGCACGTCCAGAACCCGGCCGGTCATCGGGGCCAGAACATCGCCTTCGCGCGATTGCTGCACCAGTACCGCGCGTTCCTGCCGTGCCGAGGCCAATTGGTTTTCCAGGACATCCACAGCCGTCTGGGCTTCATCAAGGCGGGCTTGGGGAAATATGCCGCGATCAAACAGATCTTGCGCCCGCCCCAGATCCGAGCGGGCCTGATCAAGCTGGGCGCTGAAAACGGCAGCGGTTGAGTTGACCGCGCCGATCTGCGGAACAAGGCGGTCATCCACGACAACGGCGATCACGTCGCCCGCCGCCACCGCGTCCCCCTCATCTACGCGCAATTCGCCGATCACGCCGCCAATACGGGCGCGGGCGCTGACCACATCGACGCTCTCAACCGTGGCAAACACGGCTTTCTCGTCGGTCACGAAACCGGATTGGACAATATGGGTTTCAGCCGATGTGGCCTGAAGAAGGGCGAGAAGGAACGGAGTGAACATGGGGCTCAGCCTTTCTGCGGATCAACGATACGGCCAGTCGCGGGATCGACCGCCACGGTCGGCAGCCCGGCAGCTTTCCAGCCCATAATGCCAGTCGCCATGTGTTTTGTGATGGGCACGCCGGCTTGCGCACAACGGGTCAGCGCATCGCCGGAGCGTTTGGCCGAACCGCAATGCAGGATGACCTCACGCGTGGCGTCGATGGGCAGAGCCTTGGGATCAAAGGTCGAGAGCGGATGCAGCAGCGCGCCGTGAATGCGCTCCGCGGCGAACTCCCCGGGCTCACGCACATCAATCAGAATCGCTTCACCCTTTTCCAGAGCTTCGGCGGCCGCTTTCGGGCTGATTTCCTGCGCAGACATGGGTATCTCCGTTGGCAGAACTATATAATTGACAACTAATTTAGTAAAAACTATTTTAGTGTCAACTAATGAAAGAGGACTCATGAACGCAATCATTGATCCGTCGATCCGGGAGTTGCAGGAACAGGCCGGTCAAGCTGCGGGATTCCTGAAGCTGATCGCAAATGAAAAACGCCTGTTGATCCTGTGCCGGTTAGCGGCGGGTGAGGCGACTGTGGCCGAACTCACAACGATTGCGAATCTGTCGCAATCGGCCATGTCCCAGCACCTGGCGAAAATGCGTCAGGATGGGCTCGTTCAGGGCCGCAAGGCCGGGCTGCAAGTCTTCTATTCCATCGCAGACCCACGCTGCTTTGGAATTTTACATCATCTGAAATCGGAATTTTGCACCGCTGCCGACGACGTGGCGGGTCCATAAACAGACCGGGCAATCCGGCTTGAAGGGAGAAAAACCATGGCACATATCGTTATTCTGGGAGCCGGGCTTGGCGGCGTCCCCATGGCGCTGGAAGCCCGCAAGACGCTTCGCAAGCAAGACACGATCACGGTGATCAGCGATTCACCGACTTTCCACTTCACCCCCTCCAATCCCTGGGTGGCCGTCGACTGGCGAAAGCCGGACGCCATCAAGGTCGATCTGGCCCCGATGTTTGCGAAGAAGAAGATTGATTTCATCCACTCAGCGGCCAAAAAGGTCCAGCCCGAGAAGAACGCCGTCCTGCTGGAGAATGGCAAGACGGTGAATTACGACTTTCTGGTCATCGCCACCGGTCCCGAACTGGCGTTTGACGAGATTGACGGACTCGGCCCGCTGGACGGTCATACCCAGTCCATCTGTCATGTCGATCACGCCGCGGACTCAAAGCTGGTCTGGGATGATTTCGTGAAAAATCCAGGGCCGATCGTTGTCGGGGCAGCGCAAGGGGCCTCCTGTTTCGGTCCGGCCTATGAATTCGCGATGATCATGGAAACCGATCTGCGCCGCCGCAAAATCCGCGATCAGGTGCCCATGACCTTCGTCACCTCCGAGCCTTATATCGGCCATCTTGGCCTCGACGGCGTCGGCGACACCAAGGGCCTTCTCGAAAGCGAGATGCGCGACCGCCACATCAAGTGGATCACGTCTGCGCGCATCACCAAGGTGGAAGCCGGCAAGATGCATGTAGAGGAGGTCAATGCCGATGGGTCTGTCAAGAAGACTCACGAATTGCCGTTCAAATACTCGATGATCTTACCGCCGTTCCGCGGCATTCCTGCGGTGCGCGACATTGAAGGCCTGGTCAATCCGCGCGGCTTTGTCATCGCTGACAAGACCCAGCAGAACCCGGCCTACAAGAATGTCTTTTCAGTTGGCGTCTGTGTCGCCATTGCGCCGGTGGAAACCTATGCCGTGCCGGTCGGCGTGCCCAAGACCGGCTTCATGATCGAATCCATGGTTCACGCCGCCGCGAAAAACATCCGCTGCATGATTGATGGTGAGGACTTATGCCATGAAGCGACCTGGAATGCGGTCTGTATCGCTGATTTCGGCGATGGCGGTGTCGGCTTTATCGCCATGCCGCAAATCCCGCCGCGCAATGTGAACTGGTCTGCTGATGGCGGCTGGGTGCATCTCGCCAAGGTGGCATTCGAGAAATACTTCCTTGGCAAGATCAGGCGCGGCGCCGGCGAGCCCTTCTATGAAAAGGCCGTCTTCGACATGCTCGGCGTACACAAGATCAAATCGAAGCCGGATTAGTCATTCCGGCGCGTGATCAGCCGCCAAACACCCGCACGAAAATCGTATCCACATGTTTGAGGTGATAGGCCTCATCGAAACAGGCTTCGATCTGTTCGTCTGACAGGAAGGATTTGACGTCGGCATCGGCCTTGAGGTGATCCATCAGCCGCCCGCCGTCATCCCAGGTTTTCATGCCGTTGCGCTGCACCAGGCGGTAACCGTCCTCGCGGGAAGCGCCGGCCTGCGTCAGCGCCAGCAGGATGCGCTGGGAATTATGGATGCCGCCATAGGCTTCCAGATTTTCGCGGCAACGGTCTTCATTGATGATCAGCTTTTCGATCATGCCGGCGGTCCGGTGCAGGGCAAAATCCAGATGCACGGTCGAGTCCGGCCCGATGCCGCGCTCGACAGAGGAGTGCGAGATATCGCGCTCATGCCAGAGGGCGATATTTTCCATCGCCGGTATCACGGCCATGCGCACCAGCCGGGCCTGTCCGGTCAGATTCTCGGTCAGGATCGGATTGCGCTTGTGTGGCATCGCCGACGAGCCCTTCTGGCCCTTGGAAAAATATTCCTGCGCCTCGCGCACTTCCGAGCGCTGCAGATGGCGCACCTCGATGGCGATGTTTTCAATCGCCGAGGCAATCAGGCCCAGCACCGCGAAATAATTCGCATGCCGGTCACGCGGAATGACCTGTGTCGAGATCGGTTCGATGGAAAGCCCCATCTTCCCGGCGACATGGGCTTCCACTGCCGGATCGACATTTGCAAAGGTGCCGATGGCTCCGGAAATCGCGCAGGTGGCGATCTCCTCGCGCGCCCGCACCAGCCGCGCACGATTGCGCGCAAATTCGGCATGAAAGCGCGCGAATTTCAGCCCCATCGTGGTGGGCTCGGCGTGAATGCCGTGGCTGCGGCCGATACAGGCGGTGTATTTGTGCTCTTCTGCGCGGGTTTTCAGCGCCGCCAACACCCGGTCCATGCCGTCCAGCAACAGATCGGCGGCATCGCGCATCTGTACGGCCAGGCAGGTGTCCAGCACATCGGAAGAGGTCAGCCCCTGGTGCACATAGCGCGCATCCTCGCCGACCAGCTCGGCCAGATGGGTCAGAAAGGCGATGACATCATGTTTGACCTCGGCCTCGATGGCGTCGATCCGGTCCACATCAAACGTCTTGTCTTTCGCTTTCCAGACGGCCTTCGCGGCGGCTTCAGGCACAACCCCCAGCTCGGCCAGCTTGTCGGTCGCGTGCGCCTCGATCTCGAACCAGATGCGATATTTGTTTTCCGGTGACCAGATAGCCGCCATTTCGGGCCGGGTATAACGGGGAATCATGCGCGCGCCGCTCCATGCAATATGATGGCGGCGTGATGCGCCGGAGGCGCGGCAAGGTCAAGACCTGCCCCCTCACACTCGAATACTCGCCTTGGCGAAGCTCTCATTCTTTCGCTCTCCCTTGAGGGAGAGAGAAGAGCGCGTCAGCGCGAAGGGGAGGAAAATGATTTGCGTGCTTCGAGGCTTTTCTGCGAAAAGCACCTCAGTATGAGGTGGGTTAGAGTTTGAAATGACAAAAAACCTCATCCTGAGGTGCTCGCGAGAGCGAGCCTCGAAGGACGGTTCCAGATTGTGGGCATTGGTTGTCTTCCCCCTGACGTATGGGTGGAAAACCTAGTTCTGATAAACCGCACCCGCACTCGCTGTCAGCGCCTGCATCGCCTCACGGTACGGTCCCGGACCATGACTGATCCGGGAAACGCCCAGCTTCGCCATCTCGGCGATCGAGGGCGCGCCGTCCTTCATATAGGCATTGACCGGCAGGTCGGTGTGATCGCAGATCCGCGCCATCAGGTCCG